>MGBA01000012.1 GCA_001789965.1 Candidatus Roizmanbacteria bacterium RIFCSPLOWO2_02_FULL_40_13 | reverse complement strand
TTAATCTTCCTGCGATTTTTGTAGAACGCTTGAGAAATCTGTGGGGAATAATAAAAGCGTTCTAGTATGACTTTCTCCACTGTTCCAGTTGGAGTCCTCTGAATGACATCACTTGAATCCTAAAATATCCTTTTGTCTTCAGAGCCTTCACATAATCAAAACCGTAGATTTCTGCTGCGTATGGAACAATGATTAAACTGTCCTCAGATCCTTGAGTGATGCTTCGAATATCTTTGATTTCAATATCGTGCTTGTAATACAAAATTGGGTCATTCGCAGTGGGGACGCTATATACTTTTGAAACCATAGTAAGAGAAGTTCGAAGACCTTTCCAGTCTTCTCTGTGAAACGCAGGATTAAAAAGATAGACGCAAGAAAAAAAGAAAAATCCTAAGAGGATCCGTACCCGTTGAGCTTTGGTCTGCGACCCAAGCGCCAGAAGAAGGCAAAAAATTGGAACTAGATAAATAAACCGGAAATATTGCAGTAGTGGTCGAAAAAATGAAAATAAGAAACCCAAAAAAATGGAAAGAACAAAAAGTGTAGAAAGAAACTTATATTGACGTGCTTTTCTCGCTGCCACATAAAAAAGGAATCCTACCCAGAAAAACGCTACGGTGTAATATAAGGGCTTTGGCTCGAATGTGATTCTTCCCATGCTGAATTTCACCGGAATTAAAAGAAGATTTTTAAGATTTGCCTTTCCCAAAACCGATGCCCAATTTGGCACTATTTTTAAGGTCTCCTGCGCATTGAGAAGCTGTACGGTAAGAAGCGGCTCGACCAAAAGTAAGCCTATGATGAAACCGGGAAGGTAAACCGAAACTTGTTGGAAAGTCGCCTTTTTCCGCCACGTGAATATATAGAACGCGAGTATAAAGAAAGCCGATCCATAAAAAGTCAGCATGCTCAACACCATAAGGATGTTAACGAGCACCATGTCTTTCTTTTTTATTTTGTTTTTGGGATTTGAGCATCGGAGAAGATAATACAACAATGAAGTAAGGAGAAACGTCACCATCATATACATCCGTGCTTCTTGGGAATAGTAAACAATCAGTGGATTAAAAAGGAAAAATATAGCAGCGTAAAGACCGGTTTTTTTGTTTTTTAATTCTTTGCCGATTAAGTAGACAACCCAACCTGTTAAGAGGGAAAAAACAACTGAGGGAAAACGTAATGCTGGCTCGGAAACTCCCACTATTGCGGTCCACACTTTCAACGTCAGATAGTAAAGAGGAGGATGAAAATCATGAGGAGAAAATTTAGTGACAATCTCACTAAATGAGTGTGTAGAAACTGCTCTTGCAGTGGTCGCCTCATCAAGCCATAGCGACTGATCTATTGAAATAAGTCTGAATGTAAATGCAAGAAGAAAAACAATCGCAAGAATTTTCCAAGATACCTGAAGCTTTGTCATAAACCCCTATACCATAATAAGAAGAGCCAAATTTGTCAAGCCAGAGTCTGAAAAAACTATTTAGGGATTAAGAGTTTCTTCTTGCTCGGGAAAGAAAGGCGGCGTGACATTTAGCAGCATCTTAAATTTGCCTTTGTAGGTAAACTTCGTGCCAGCAGGAACAACTACCAAATCTCCTTCAGAGCAATCTTCTCTTTCTTCATTAATTAGAAAGTATCCTTTTCCGGAGAGAATGTAGTAACTAAAATCACATTCCTTTTCAATAATAGAGGTTTGGTGCCCCTCATCCGTTTCGATAAATACAAATTCCGTTTTCTTTGTTAGTTTATCAATCGGAAATATAAAACCTTTTTCTCCAACTTTGCTAAAACTCTCTTGCTGAGGCTTATGAATTACATGCTTGCTCATACTTAGACTATATCAAAAAATATGCCTCGAGCTTGGGAAAATTTTAATTTCTAGAGGAGGACTGCCGAAAACGTTATACCATTGTCATTTGGAGCGGGATAGGGGATTCCCTTCGACTTTACTCAGGGTAAACTTCTCATCCCCCCTTCGTATTTTTCCTTTTTGGATTCAACAATCCCACGCGAATGGTGAGCTTGTCGAATCCAGAGCGGGATAGGGGATTCGAACCCCTGACCTTCTGTTTGGAAAACAGACATTCTACCACTGAACTAATCCCGCTTCAGAGTATTATTATACCATCTGGGTTAGCTTGATAAGTGGCGTTAAAACTGCTATTATGATTGTTTTCTATGCCAATACCAGAAGGAAGAAGACATCCAGCTCAGGAACCCTCGCAACACACGCTTCTTATCTGTAGTAGCGGTATTGATATGCTCATTGAACGATCCGGTGTGCCTCTATATGAAGGTCGTACTCCTTTTGGCGTAGATCCTCTTCTTTATACTGAAGTTAACCTCAGGTATGCGGTTAGCGTGGTAAAAGAGACTATGCCTGTTCCTTCAAGGCATTTTGCAACTAAGATCGTCAGAGTCCGTCAAGCACATCGGGAAGAAGGTTCCGACCGCGTGATGACCAGAAGGCAGAGCTTTTATTTTTACGAAAATCCCGATCAGACAACATTTGCAGGAGCTCCCGCTCAACGGGTTGATATGGTGGAGGATATTGAGCCGGAACCGTTTCCTGCAACTTTAGAAGAAATAGAAAGATATAAAAAACATCTTATTCTTGTAGAGAGGGATCTGTATGCTGGAAATCTCGAAGCCTCAGCGGAAGCGGCAGAAACCGAAGCGGAACGACTAGCAGCCTGCACCAATCCTGAGGAGAGGGAAAAAATTGAGAAATGGGGTGTTCCTATTGGATCTCGAGGGCCTGCAGTGGAAGACCCAGCTTTAAGCATGGTTTTTACAGGTCTTGAATTATCTCTTTCATTTTCCCTTCATCGGGATTAAAAGAGATTTTAAGCTCACTCGTGGGTTTTTTTGTAGTAAACCTGACTTTTTTCAAGCTCATCCGCACGATTAACACCGATTCCTACTTCCTGAAAGGGGACCATGAGCGCTGCAACCGGAAGTTTATCAGTAAATGCTACTTTGATGATATCGGTCAGGTAATACTCTCCAGTAACGGGTGATTTCTGAATTGAGCTTATATGAGTCTTCAAAAACTTAAAGTCAAAGCAATATAAACCGGCGTTTACCTCTTTTATCTTTTTTTGCGTTTCGTTTCCGTCCTTGTGTTCGATAATGTCAACAACCGCTCCTGTTGCGCCACGTTCCACATGACCCCAAGCCGCTTCTTCAGGATCATCCAACTTGGTTGAAACGAAGGTTACGACTGCAGATTCTTTTTTATGAAGCGCCAGTAAATCTTCAAGTGTTTTCTTGCTGTAATACATCATATGATCTCCCATTCCCACAAGCACCAATTCGGGCTGACTGCCCAATGCTTCTAGCGCAACTCGTACTGCATGTCCCGTACCGAGTTGTTCTTTTTGAAAGGCGAAAAGCACGTCATTTTCATCTTTTAATACTGTTTTCACGCTTTCTGCAAAAGCCCCGACAACAACTATAACCGGAGAGGAAACCCGTTTGAAAAGATCGACTCCGTACTTGATCATAGGCTTACCCAAAAATGGGTATACCACCTTGTTTACTTCTTTGGAATTGAGTCTTTTTCCTTGGCCTCCCGCAAGAATTATGGAGGCAGTTGATGGTTTATTCATTGATTTAGATAAATACAATAAATTGGTATTGTTTATGAAAGATGGCCGGTGGAAGAATTAGGTTTTATACCTGTCTGTCGGTCCATGTTGCAATTATAACAGAAAGACTATTCTGTCAAGGCTTGATTTTGAAATAGCACTTAAGTAAGATTTAGCGTATGGAAATTCTGATGAGAGCTCTTGTCAATGGACTTGCGGTATGGATCACTTCATATGTTCTCCCTGGAGTAAACGTGGACGGGTTTCTTACTGCGATTATAGTTGCAGTAATTTTAGGCATAGTCAACGCAGTCCTGAAACCACTACTGATTCTTCTCACTATTCCGATCACAGTATTGAGCCTTGGGCTTTTTATTTTTGTTATTAACGCCCTACTTATATTACTGGTGGCAAAAATAGTACCTGGTTTTACGGTGGAAAGCTTTTGGTGGGCTTTAGGATTCAGTCTGGTTTTATCTATCGTAAACTCTTTTCTTCAGTCGCTTTCCCAACCCTGAGGGTGGACAGAATACCACTTGATGAGTGCTTCTACGCTTTGCTGAATCGTACGCTCTGGTTTCCACGAAAGTACTTTTGAAGCTTTTTCTATCGATGCAATCATCTTTGCATACTCTCCCTGACGGAGTTCTGTAGCTTTTTTTCGCTCTATTTTCTTACCCGTTGCTTTTTCTACCTTGTCTACGATCTCTAGAACTGAATCACCGGCGCCAGTACCCAGATTGATTACTTCGCTTACGCCACCCTTTTCCAGATACTCGAGTGCTTTTATATGGGCTTCGTTGAGATCAACCACATTAATATAGTCACGAATAGGGGAATGATCAGGAGTTTCGACTTCCGGATAGGTGAGAAAAAATGGCTCAATCCCCAAAGCTCCTCTTACAGTATTTTGAACTAAAAGTACGGATGGCTTTTTCGAGTCACCTATAAGGCCGTCATCGGATGCTCCACAGACATTAAAATATCTAAGAATGGCATATCGAAGACCTTTCAGCTCTCCAAACCACTTAATGATGTTTTCCGCCATAAGTTTTGACTCTCCATAAGGACTTTTAGGATTGGTAGGATGTTTCTCGTCAACAGGAACATGCTGAGCTTCGCCATAGACAGCGCAGGTTGAGGAAAATACCATACGAGGTATTTTATATTTAATAAGACTTTCAACGAGGTTTAAGGTTCCCCAAATATTGTTTTCAAAATATTTACCCGGGTTTTTCATTGATTCATCAACCAAGCATGAAGCAGCGTAATGAAGTACGGAATCGATATCGTTGTGTTTTTTAAATATTTCAGAAAGATCGTTTTGAAGATCGGCCTCTTCAAGAATGCATTTTTCAGCGCCAAATTTTTCTTGCAGTACGGTTATCGGCTTTTTATAGCCGGTTGAGAAATTATCTAAGGCCACGACAGTGTGCCCAAGCTGGAGTAGCTGGTAGGTTGCAACCGAGCCGATGTATCCACCAGCACCAGTTATAAGTATCTTTTTCATTTCTTGTTCTTATTGCTAAAGTAGACGATGAGTTCGCCGATAATTCCGGTCATGGCAATCTGGATCCCCACGATGATCAATAAAACTCCCAGAAGTAGCGCAGGTCTTCGAAACAAAAGGACTCCGAAGAAAATTTTTTCAAATGCTAAGTAAGCGCAAATTATAAATCCTATTGCAAAAACCACACCGCCTACCGGTCCGAAAAAATGAAGAGGTTTTTCGGAGTACGTATAAATAAAGTAGGTGGTCAGTGTGTCAAAAAAGCCAGAGACAACTCTGAAGAGTCCGTATTTTGATGATCCGTGGAGGCGGGGATGATGATGTACCACCACTTCCGTAGTACGAAATCCTTCCTTGTCTGCAAGAATTGGCGTAAAGCGATAATTGTCTCCGTATAGGGGAATATGCTCCAGAACCTCGCGCTTCATTGCTTTAAAACCACAGTTAATATCGTGGAATTTTGACCTGAGAAGTGAATTAAGCAGGAAGCCGTTGAAAATAGACGAATAGAACTTCTTGAAGAATGGATCCTTGCGGAATTTCCTCCAGCCGTTTACAAAATCATAACCGGACTCCAGTTCATTAAGAAATAATTCGATGTCTTCAGGGTCATCTTGAAGATCTGCGTCCATAAAGAGAATCACTTCACCCGTAGACTCTGCAAATCCCGACATAAGGGCTTTTCCTTTACCCATACGCTTCTTATGAAAAACGAGCTTTGTATGAGGTTGACCTTTTATAGCCTTTTGCGAATCGTCGGTAGAACCGTCATCAACAAAGACAATTTCAAACTCCTTTTTGAGTCTACCGAAAACCGCTTTCAATTTCTTATACAAAAGGAGAAGATTGTCTTTTTCGTTGTGGAAAGGAATAATGACGCTTATCATTGATTAGTATTTAGAATTTGGCATTTAGTATTTAGGACACACTGCCTAAATGCTTAATGCTACATGTTATTTGATTTTTTTGTAAACTTCGAAGTTTTCAACTTGGTATACCGGCATATAGTTGGGATCACGGACTAATTGTTCGTATACCGGTATCAATATCTTCTTTTCAGGATAATTATATATCTCATTAAGCCTCAACACAACATAGTCAGCCAAGTGGTAATCAGGAGAAAAATTGTAAAAATACCTTCTGTTTGTAAAGAAAGGGGAAAGTTGACCGGTCGTGGTTACGGAAACATTATCATTTTTTAATTTTGCTGCCCATTCCCGGACTATGACGCGCTCCTCTTGAGGATACACAAATGGATGAATGTTTTTCTCAAAAGAGAAAGGAAGCGGCCCCTTCCAGACTGCAAAAATCAACGTGGCGAGCAGGATATATATTGCTATGTATTTTTCAATGAATTTAAGATTGTGTCTTTTTTTTGCATAGTCGATAACAGCTTTTGCCCCATAGATTGCAGATATAAATATGAAGGGCTGAATAACCGCGGTGTATTGGTAAATGACGTTTCTCATATTCCAGTTTTTTGAGAGAAGGTTTATCGCAAACTCTGGAGTAGCTATAAGAAAAACCGGGAGTGAGAGTAAAGAAAGAAAACCAACAGGACCTAAAAGAAAAAGAAGATAGCGATAAGTATCAGGATGAAAAACTCTCTGGATAATAGTTAAGGGATTTTTGAAAAAGCCCAGTAAGACATTGCTCGGTGTATCTCCAAAGTCGCTATACCGGGCAAGCGCAAAGTGATGACCTCCTCGAAAATAGGGGATCACAACGAAAATGGATCCAATAAACCATACAACGCTTGTTATCAGAACTGTTAAAGAAAAGACTTTATCGTTCGAGTGAAATCGAGAACTACTTCTCGACAAGCTCGAAGAATATAGGACATATAGTCCGAAAAAAGCCGTGGTTAAAGAGACCTGTTCTTTTGTCATAAGGGAGAGAATAAGAAAAAGAAAACTTAAATAATATCTTTTTTTTAGCCAAAAATAAAACATGAATAAGAGAAGAGTGGTTGCCAACGTAACTGCATGGAAATCATAGATATTAGCTCTTTGAAGAACAGGGTTCATCAGGTAGGAAAAACCAAAGGTTAACGAAAGAACGTCCTTGTATTTAAGTTTTTCAAAAACAGTCTGTGAGATGAGAAACACAGCCCATGCACCAAATGCTACGACAAGAGTTTGAATCACGAGCAACGTCGCGGGAGTTGAGCTAAAAAAATAAAACGGCGCAAGAAGAGCAAGAATTATATCGTTGTGAAAAGCCATTCGTTTAATCTGACTTGAACCCAAAGGGTCGGTAAATTCTAAGAAACGGGAATAATCGCCGGTCTGCAGTGCTTTATAAGTATTAAAAACAGTCTGATGCATGATCCCCAAGTCAAAATAGGAAGCGTAAAGAGTCTGATACCGAAGAACCGTAAACCAAGAAAAATAGATCGAATAACAAAGTATTAAAAGAGTTAAGGTCAACTTTATCCAATATTTTTTTAGGAAGATCATGTATTTACTATATTGTAAATGTTTTTAGAAGTTCTTTGTTATTTTATTTCTTTTTCTTTTTCTCTCGCTTTTAACTCTCTCAATCGTTTCCTCATCGTTGAAGTATTTGATTGTAATTCAGTTGCAATATCTTGGAGTGACCATCCTAGAAAATCCAATCTCAATATCTTCCTATCTCTATCTACGCGTTCTTTTGCTGTTAATGGCCTCTTAATAAGTCCCATTCTATGTAAAGTTTCTGCGACATCATTTGTGGTAGTTTTTAATTTCTTCACTATGTCTGTCATCGCTGCACCTTCTAGATGTAATCGCGCAGTCTTTTGTTCAACCTCTGTCAGATCTCCGTCAGGATCCATCAATCCAAGCATTTCCTCGATACTGTAAAGCTTTTTCAATTTATAAACTCTTTCTGATTGATCGGGTGGCTCTATTTCTTCAAGTTGAAGCTTGATGTAAAGTCCTCCATCCTCATCATATTTTGATCCTAATTTTTCCATCTTCTCCATGATCGAATTAAATCGTTTATCGGTGAGATAGGGCGCGCATATCTTTATTGCTTTGATCGCATCAGTTACGCTTCCTTTTATGATAAAACCATCCGGAGTAAGACTTTCCACAACTGACTCCAAACTTGCTCCTACGGTGGGAATACGTATGAGAGGAGTTCTTTGTAGCAGTGTGAGGGCCCCCTTCCTTCTTTCATCTGTCCAGAATTCGCCTTCGGTACCTATTCCTTTGAGAAGTCTATGAACGAGAAGATTAGCCGTTCCATTGTCAAAATCATTTGATATCACATTTCTAAAATGTGCGAGGGTTCCGGGGTGGGCAGGGTGATCGGGATGAATTACTGCGGAAAGAGCAGGAGGGACACCAAGCATGTATACGATCAGCAAGTCAGGAGGTGATGGCGTAATGGTTCGTTCGAGCGGCATGATGGGCTAAATTATACCACGCCAAGTCTACTTATTGCCTGAGTGGTATTTTTCGTGGACTTCGCGGAGGCGTGTATTGGTGACATGGGTATAGATTTGAGTAGTTGAGATGTTCTTATGCCCAAGCATCTCCTGTACCGAGCGTAAGTCCGCTCCTGCAGTAAGGAGATCTGTAGCATATGAGTGGCGGAGTACGTGTGGACCGATCCGGAAGAGAATTCCTGCTTTTTTCCGATATTTTTCTATTAACCGCTCAATGGAACGCACAGAAAGTCGTTTTTTTTCATCAGTAAGCTCCTCATTACCTTTAGGACCTGAGTAGCGGATAAACAGAGGGCGATAGTTGTCAGACCGCTTATCAAGATATTTCTCGAGCCACTCTTTAGCATCTTTTGAAAGAAAGACGACACGGGCTTTTCCACCTTTTCCAATAACCCCAAATTCGCCGGAGGTTGTGTTTACCTGCTCGCGGTTCAACGCAACAAGTTCGGACACACGAAGTCCGGTGGAGAAGAGGACTTCGAGGATGGTGCGGTCCCGTATACCTGATTCGTCCCGAGTATCAACGCTTTTAAAAAGATCCTCGAGTTGATTTTTCTGCAGATGTTTTATGTTCCGGTCCCGTGCTTTAGCAAGATCGATCATTTCAGCTGAGAGAACAGGAAGTTTTTGCTTGGTCAGGTATTTAAAAAAAGAGCGGAGCGCCACGAGAAAATAATTCTGGGTTTGTCTTTTGAGATCTCCTTTGTGGGGATTCTTATAAGTATGGGAAAGGTAGAGGCGGAAGTTGCGGACGATTTCCTCATCTATCTTTTCTACGTTGAAATCCTCTGCATTTTGCGCTTTCAAAAGCCAGTTCTGAAAAAATTCAAGATAGTAGCCGTACATGCGGACTGTCTTGACGGAAAGACCTTTATCAAGCTCGCAATACTCAAGAAAACGGAGAACGGCTTCTTTTACTCCCATATCTTTTATATTAAGCGACGTTGAAAGAGAAGTCAATGGTGTGAAGATTAGAAGTTCTACGCAGCTACTTGGCGCATAATCTCACTTGCAGCCATATCTAGAGCCATATCTACATTTTGTGTAGGATTTACTAGTTTAGCCAATTCAGTTACGCCATACTCCTCAGCAGCTCGCTCAAGTACTCTAGCAACTTTCTTGGGATTTTCTTCCTGACTTTTCGAAAGGATTATAAGTTCGAGAGGATTTATCCAAAATTGCATTAAGGGCTCTTCGGGTGTTCCGTCTCTTTTACCTTCAAGCCTTTGAGCAGTAGAGGCTAAGTTACCATGAACAATGGTCGCAGATACAGGATCAGGATAAACCCTTACCCAAATGCGCCTACTTAAATCTTCAGCTTTCGTTATAGTTGCATCTCCCACTGTCAACCCGCTATCCTTTAATTCATCCTCGTTTTCCACAGTTACAGTTTGGTCTGCTTTAAAAGTCCAGGTGCCAAGGTGCTCCTGATACGTCATCCTTCCAAGGCTTAAGCCATAGGTTCCGCCATTGTAACGGGCACCATCTGACATGTAGGGTGGCATTTCAGGAAGCAATCTACGCATGAATTTGTTAAGTTTCTTTGGATCGAATAAAGGTTTCTTCGGAGCTACAATAATATCTACTGTCTGAACGCTATACCCACCTGTTGGTACTCCATCTAAGTCAACGTTATTGAAAGTTACATCTCCTGCGTAGAATAGCTTAGGATTAACACGAAGCCTCTCTCTGATTTGAGAGAGTCCCAAAGAAGGTCTTGGCTCTTGTCTATCTCTTTCTCCCGTACTGAAAATATAGCATGTCCTATAATAAAAATCAAGCCCTAAACGTTCGTTTACTAGCTATATAATCGTGGAAATTTTCACTTCTTTAGATGCTTGTTGAAGAAGTCGATGGATCGCTGCATGGCGGTATTGAAATTATTTGAGAGATTGTGATCATCTCCGGAGTACGTATAAAGCTCGACTGTTGTTCCTGCTTCTTTTATCTGCTTTGCAAGGGTTTCAGAAAACTCAACCGGCACCGAAGAATCAGCAGTCCCATGCTGTAGTTGTAAGGGGCCTGATATGTCTTTTACATAAGAGTTTGCAGAGATTGAATTCCAGAATTCAGGATTTTTCTCGGGGTCTCCAAATTGATCAATTAAAGTTTGCCTCCAACCACGGGCGGCGCTTGGAATAGTAGGACGGGGAGGATTTCTTCTCCAACGGGATAATAAGTCAGGATATGACGCTACAACACCCGCCCATATGACGCCCGCTTTGATGTCACTTCGTACAACCATGTTTCTCAAAGTAATAAATCCTCCGAGAGAATGCCCCCACATCCCGATTTTTTGGGGATCTACATCTTTATATTTTTTCACCGAAGAAGTAGCGTTGAGGACGTCTATGGTATAGCCATTTGAACCATATGCTCCGCTTGGTTCTCCTTCCGAACGATCATGACCGCGATAATCAGGGCGCAAGACGATATAACCATTGCGCGCGAAACCATCAACATATGCGATGTAGCGCTCTGTAGTTTTGTACTCTATCGGTGGAATGTAACCATGATTAAAGACTATTACTGGCCAACCACTTTTTGGTTTTTTCCCGTTTGGAACAGTAAGTAATGCGAAAATCTTTAGTCCTTCTGATTTATAAGAGACGTAATATCGACTGTAATTGCTTCCAGGGTCTAACGTGTCTTCAATTACGATATCGCTTCCTTCATATTTACCGTTTCTTAAGTTGGTTATTGAAAGAGGAAAGGTTGCATCCGCAATTTCCTCTATGTTTTCCTGAACTACATCAGTTAATGTCTCTGTAATCTTTTGGGACTCGTCCTTATTAGTTAAAAAATACAACGCACCACCAAGGAAAAGGACTATAAAAAAAATAAAAAAAACCCTAGAAGAAGCCATATAAAATTGTATCAAATAAGGGAATCCCTTGTCTAGATGCTATAATTAATTTATGAAAAAAGTCTTCTTCTTATTAGTGGTTCTTATTCTTGCCGCTGTATTTATTGTTTTCTTCAAACAATTTGCTCAACCTACCAAAAAACTAACGGAATTTGTTGGGAAAGCGCTTCCCAAAAATAATTCGGTAGAAGAAACCAAAGACAGAGAAGTCGTCGCCCAAGATCTTGATATCCCATGGGAAGTAGCGTTTTTACCGGACGGTGAAATGCTTATAACAGAACGTCCCGGGAAACTCCTAAAGATTGGCGAGGACCGAAATGTAATTGAAATTCAAGGAGTCCAACATGTAGGAGAAGGAGGACTTATGGGACTCGCACTGCATCCCGATTTTGGAAAGAACCAGTTGTTGTATCTATATTTTACGACAGGGGGACAAGGAAGATTAACAAATCAACTCGAACGATATAAGCTTGTCGGTAATTCTCTTTCAGAAAAAAAAGTAATTCTCTCGGGAATTCTTGGATCATCTAATCATGATGGAGGAAGAATCGCGTTTGGTCCGGATAGAAATCTATATATCGGAACCGGCGACGCAGAAAATCCTGACCTTGCGCAAAATACTAAATCGCTAAACGGAAAAATTCTTCGTATTAAAGATGACGGCTCAATCCCATCTGATAATCCTTTTGGGAATGCAGTGTATTCATACGGCCACCGAAACGTGCAGGGACTTACGTGGGACAAAGACGGAAACCTGTGGGCGACCGAACACGGAAGAAGCGGAATACAATCCGGATTTGATGAGCTGAATCTTATTGAAAAGGGAAAGAATTATGGATGGCCGGTCATCCAGGGAAATGAGCAAAGAGACGGGATGGTGACGCCTATTGTCAACTCCGGAGCTTCAGAAACATGGGCGCCCGCAGGAGCTGGGTTTTTAAACGGAAGTGTATTTTTTGTAGGTCTGCGGGGAGCAACATTATATGAGACGAAACTTAATGGAAAAACTGTCAGCGAACTTAAAAAACATCTCAAAGACGAATACGGAAGATTGCGTGCAGTACGAGTCGGACCAGAAGGGTTGCTTTACATAACAACAAGCAACAGAGATGGACGGGGAATACCAAAAGAAAACGACGACAAGCTAATCCGAATAAATCCAAAGACGCTACAATAAACCTGCCACTTTGGGAGTCTAGGAATACAGATCGTTACGTTGTATACTACGGGGCATGAAAGTCGAATATAGGGGACTTTTTCCACTTCAGGAACCATTGCCAAAAAAAGGGGTAGAAAATTCCAATCTTCTATTTGTCATACGAGAAGTTCTTTTAGAACACGCGATGGAAGCTCCTCATCACGTTGTAAATCTGAAAGCAGTTGCCGGACAGGTAGGATGTTCACGTGAACTTGTAAGAACTTATTATGATCGACTTTATCCAAACAGTCTTTTCCCGCCACGAATGGGAAAAGTTGTTGTTTTGCGAAAGTATTTTGATCCAATAGTTCTCGAGCTTTATCGTGAAGGTCAATCTATAAATGGTATCGCACAGATCGTTAATGTTGATAGAGAGGTCGTTCGAAACAGCTTAAAAAGATCCGGTGAAAGAATTCCTTCAAGAAGAGAGCAGACAGAAGAAAAAAGACAAAGAATAGTGAGATTAAGAAATATATTTGGGATGGGAGATCTTGAGATTGTCAAAAGAACTGGATTTCCAAGAGGTGTCGTAACTCGCGCACTGGGAGACGAAATGAAAACTGGTAAAGCAAAGCGGTTGAGAAAATCAAGAAGGTCGCCGGAAGAACTAGAGGCTTTTGATGCTAAAGTCGAGAGTACATTCGAAGAGTTAAGAGAAACGGGGAAAAAACCCACTTACAAGGACGTCGCAAATGAACTCAATTGCGAAGTGTGGCAGATCGAAGCTGCTCTTATAAGAAACAGGAATAGACTGAAAGAAACACTAAAATAATCTGGTGCCGATGGAGGGACTTGTCCGACGACTTTCGTGTCGGACTCCGACTGAAACGTCGGAGAACTCATGGTGGGCGAGGAGGGAGTTGAACCCACACGAGATTTCTCTCACTAGCTCCTAAAGCTAGCGCGTCTGCCAGTTCCGCCACTCGCCCTAATCTGCGCGTCCTTCGATCCTTCGACAAACTCAGGACTTCAGGATAAATCTACCAGCGTGCCCGTAGCGAACTTTGTTCTGCTTCGGGGTTCCGCCACATCGGCATAAGGACTATTATATCAAGCTATAAGGATCGTGTAGTAAAATACTACACATGAAACCCTTCGAAAAACTTCTTAAAAAGAAACGAGTCGTAATAATGGGAATCTTGAACATTACTCCTGATTCGTTTTCGGATGGAGGACTTTATTACCAAAACATCAAGAGGGTGATTGCAAGAGTTAAGGAAATGATTCGCGAGGGAGTTGATGTAATCGATGTCGGTGGAGAATCTACGAGACCCGGCTCAGAAAGAGTAAGCGAAAAAGAAGAACTTAACCGCGTATTACCCGTAATCAAAGCTATAAAAAGAATTGATAAGAACATCCCTGTCTCTATAGACACATATAAATCAAACGTTGCATTGCGAGCTCTGAAAAACGGTGCGGCTATTGTAAACAGTCTAGGAGGCTTTGCCTTTGATCCAAAATTAACAAATGTTGTTAGGAAATTTCATTGCCCGATCATTATCTATCACATTCAAGGCGAACCAAAAACCATGCAACAAGGAGATAACGTTTACAAGGATTTGATAGGTGAAATAAAAAAATTCTTTAAGAATCAAATAAAAATAGGGGAGAGGGCGGGATTAAAGAAAAATCAATTTATTATTGATCCTGGCATTGGATTTGGGAAAACTTTTGAGCAAAATATTAAAATCGTGAAAGAACTAGATAAATTTAAAAGTTTTGGTCTTCCTATCGCATTTGGGACGTCGAGAAAAAGTCATCTCGGTAGAATTCTTATGGATGAATTAAAGTTGAAAAAAATTCCACCTTCCGGAAAAAGACTAGAAGCTGCACTCGCAGAAACTGCTATCGCATATGTAAATGGTGCAAGAATAATTCGCACGCATGACGTACTTGAAACTAAAAAGTTTGTAACGACGCTGGAAAGGGTCTCGCGATGAGTATTATTTTTCTTGCCTTGGGATCAAATGTCGGGAACAGTAAACAAAATATTGAGGATGCGATTTCACTATTAAAAGAAAAGGTTCGAAAAGTTCAGGTTGCAAAGTTTTACACGACAAAAGCTGTTGGATATACCAAACAGGACAATTTTGTTAATACCGCATTAAAAGGTGAGACCTCACTTGAACCTATTGAGCTTTTTCACTTTGTAAAAGAAATTGAGAAAAAGATGGGGAGAGTGAAGAGATTTAGATGGGGACCGCGAGAAATAGATATCGATATTATCTTTTACAAAGAACTTATTTATAGGAGTAAAAAATTAGAAATTCCTCATCCGCGCATGCATGAGAGAGATTTTGTTTTGAAACCTTTTCTCGACATTGAAAAAGATTTTGTTCATCCTGTTTTGAAGAAGAAGTTGAAGGATCTCTATTTGCAACTCTCTGATAATCAAAAGTCGATTATCTAGTAGAAATGTTTTTTCATGAACGCTCTTCCGGAACCTGATTTAAGATATTTTTCAAAATTGAAAGCGGTGTATTTGTTGGGAAAAGCAAAGTACGCAAGAAGCCTTAATGGAAGTAAGGATTTAGTTGCTGGAACATAGCCCTTTTGATGTCTTTTTAATCTTTCTTTAAGATTTTTTGTGCAACCCAAGTATGATTGCCCATTTGAGCAATTTAGTATGTAGACGTAAAACACACAAATAGATTATTGAAAAAACCAAATGCTTTTCAACGGGAAATAAGCCATAAACATATTGATTCAAGCGGACTGTGTCCGCCGAAGTTCGACGAATTTCGACTTCGCTAAAGCTTCGTCGAACGAAGGCGGAAGGGATGGGATTCGAACCCATGATAACGTTGCCGCTATATACGCTTTCCAAGCGTACCGATTCAACCACTCTCGCACCCTTCCAAAGTAACTAATTTTATCATATGGAGCTTGAGGGAGCTTCACGATCACTCGAGAAGAAGGAGGGAGAACATTACTACGATGCCGAGAAGAAGCCAAACGAACTGAATAAGATTTTTCCTTATTGATACCTCTTTATGTAGTTCTGGGATGAGATCTGCGCCTACAATATAGATAAAAGTTCCTGCTGTATAAGCAGTTAGTATTGTCAAAGATCCTTCAAGTTGTGAACCCAATACGAGAACTACCAACGCTCCTATGACAGCCGTGAGAGCCGAAAGAAAGTTATAGAAGAGTGCTTTTCCTTTTGTAAATCCTCCGTGAACAAGCACCCCAAAGTTTCCAATCTCTTGTGGAATTTCATGAAGTACCACAGCGATACTGGTCGCAATTCCCAGCTGAAAATTTAACATGAAGCTTGCTGCGATTATCGCGCCATCAATAAAATTATGTACTCCGTCGCCAAAAAGAGTAAGAAACGTAACGGGGTGCAGATGTTTATGTTTATTTGCATCTTGCGCGTGATGCCAGTGAATAACTTTTTCCAGAATAAATGTTGTAACGATTCCAACCAGAATATAAAACGATAAGGAAAGAGTGAATCCTTTTTCCTCTGCTATTTCCGGGAGTATGTGAATGAATACGTCTCCGAGTAGCGCGCCTGCTGAAAAACTAACAAAGTAAAGAAGAAAGTCTTGCAGTCGTTGTTTATTTAATGAAAGTGTAAAAACCCCAACAAAAGAAATAAGACTTACAATTGCAACACTTAAAAGCGAATAAAACCAAGCTGACGACATATGATAAGGCTTATTGTAACACCGCTTCAGTCTTTATAAAAGAGGCAGGCGATGAAGGTGGTCAGTGGAACTGCAAGGATGATCCCAATGCTTGCGACCAATGTCCGCACGATTTCTGTGGCAATCACTTCCTGATTAACCACTGTGGTAAAAGATTGCTGTGAACTGTAAAAGAGAAGAAAAAGGGGTAGGGCAGCGCCAGTGTAGACAAGTACGAGAGTATTCACCAGCGATGCAATATGGTCTCTTCCTACTTCCATTGAATGCTTATAAAGTTCTTTTGTATGGAAATTTTTATTGGTTTCTTTGAGCTTTTCAACAAGCGCAGCCTGAGAAATGGTCGTATCATCAAGAACTCCGAGTGCGCCGATGATGATTCCTGCAAGAAGCAGGCTCCGTATGTTTACCGCTCCACCCTTGATCAACTGAAGATAGGAAGCTTCTTCTGCTGAAAAACCGGTGAGGTGGGAGAAGAAAACAAACAGATAGGCTAGGAGTCCGGTAACTATCAGCGACAGGAAGGTTCCGATAAGGGCAACCGTGGTTTTTTTATTGATGCCATGCCCAAGGTAGAAAATTATCGGCGTCATAAAGAGCGCTCCGATAAGCGTGATGAGTACTGGATCGTTTCCTAAAAGGATCTGAGGAATGATAAAGTTCCCGATTATCATAAATGAAAAAATCATGCCGACAAATGAAGTCAGTCCTTTCCATCTCCCAATATAGAAAACCGCGGCCGCGAAAAGGAACAATAAAAGGAGAAGTTGTTTGTTTCGCACGAAATCTACTACGTAGACAGCGTCTTTTCCACCCGGTCCTTTACTGAATGATACAATCACTTCATCGCCTTTGGAGTATTGCACCTTTTGGACGGTTTGTGCGGTATTGGTGTTAATCTGGAAGCTTTTTCCCTTATGGGGACCCGTGGCAATTTGAACCGTCACATTTGAGTTGCCTTTAACCTGAGTTACCGTTCCTTCATATACGGTAGAAGTTTCTTGCGCAAAAGAAAGTGGAGCTACCAGAGTGAAAAAAAGAAGGAAACATATGATGCCGGTTACGATTTTTTTCATAGAAATTACCTCAGATCTCTATTTTACCATTGAAAAGGCACACTACACCTAGTAGCATTAGAGAGCGTCAGATATGCAAAAAAATGCTATTCTCATAACGATTTTTTCTCTGATTGCGATTTTTGGGTTTTTGTTTCTTGTATATGCTTTCAGCAATAATCCAAGCAATCAGGGAGGACAGGAATTTTCACAAGCGAAAACACTTTTGACTAGTGACCATATAAAATGGTCGCCTGAAAAAAAGACCCTGTTGATAGAATATGCAGATCTTCAATGTCCTGCGTGCAAATCGTTTCATTCTGTCCTTAAACAATTTGAGAGCGATCCGGAGATCGGAAAAAAAGTCACTTTTGCATTTAGACATTTCCCGCTTACGATGCACAAAAACGCTGTTCCTGCCGCACGAGCTGCTGAAGCCGCTGGCCGTCAGGGTAAGTTCTTCGAGATGAGCGGCCTTTTGTACGACGAGCAGGGGTCGTGGTCACAACTCGGAAATCCGACCGATTATTTTGTCAACCTTGCTAAAAAACTTAAGCTTGATGTTGAAAAATTCACTGCAGATATGAAATCTCCTGAGGTTCAAAAAAAGATCGACGCGGATACTGCTTCGGGATATGCCGTGCAGGTGAATTCAACTCCTACGTTTTTTCTCAATGGAAAAAAGATTGAGGTCGAGACAATTGATCAATTTAAAAACCTTCTTGAAAACGCCGTAAAATAACTCATATGCTTACCCAAATTCACGGCAAAACGGTTTCGTTTGAAGTCTTAGGAAAAGGAGAAACAGTTCTTTTTATTCATGGGTGGGGAGGCTCCCGCGAGAGCCTGAGAAAGCTTGCGGAAAGCGTGTCTCAAAAGTACAAAGCAGTGCTTATAGATCTTCCGGGGTTTGGCAGAAGTGAGAATCCCGACCCATCGTGGGGTATTGATGAATATACAGCTATCGTTGCCCGGTTTCTTCAGAAACAAAGACTTTCGCCGGTATATGTTTTTGGGCATTCGTTTGGAGGTACGCTTGCGCTATATCTTGCGGTACGATATCCAAAACTGGTAAAAAAACTGGTGCTTTGCGCACCTTCATATAAAAGAGGAGGAAAAAAGGCTCCTTTTGCGTCACTGTTAAAAAACGCATTTCCTCGACCTATTAAACGCCTCTTATATGGAATCTTCTTTCCTACTTCAGAGCTGTATAAATATCCCCACCTCGAACCCAACTTTAGAAAGATCGTAACTCAGGACGTAAGTGCGGACATGAAATTGATTACTGTTCCGACACTCATCTTGTGGGGAGATAAAGATTCCTACGTCCCCGTTTCTCATGGACGCAGGCTTCAAAAAATTATCAAGGACTCACAATTGGAGATATTTAAGGGAATAGGACACGGCCTACCGGTTTATGAGCCGGAAAAAGTATATAAAAGTTTGGAGAAATTCTTATGAATCAGATTCTCAGATTTCTCGTACTGTATGGCGGTACCGTTATCGGTCTTGCAAAAATCCTTCAGCTTATCTACCTTTTTCAGGTAAAAGAATATCGTTTTGACCGGTTTATTGTCTCTCTACAGGAAAATGGCGGCATATCTTATCTGTATCAAATAGATCCACGGTTTCCTGCAAAGAGTATCCGTAATTTACTTGTTGCAATAATTTCTTTATGTCTTCTTGCTTTCATCCTTTTTTACATGCAATCCGCCTCTTTTTTGCTATTACTTCTTTTTCTTTTGACCTCTCCGGTGATTTCGTTTCTTTTGGTAAGTGTCGGCGTTCTTCTCACTGAAATTCTTGCGCGAATAAAAAGAGCACTTATTATCAGAGACGCAGAAGAGTTTCTCCAAAATAAAAAGGTTGTAGGAATAGGTATTACCGGCTCGTATGGAAAAAGCACAACAAAAGAGTACCTTTCGCATATTCTTTCACAGAAATTTAAGGTTGCCAAAACCGATGAAAATATGAATACCGATGTGGGAATAGCTATGTCTGTACTGAAAAATGTTACTGCCGAGACCGAGTTTTTCATCGCAGAAGTAGGAGCATATACCGAAGGGGAAATCCGCCGGGCATGCAAGGTAATACAGCCATTTTACGCCATCCTTACGGCAATCGGGAATCAGCATCTGGATCTATTTGGGTCAAAGGAAAAGCTCATACTTGCAAAGAAAGAACTCCTTGAAGAAGTTCCTCCTAACGGGCGCATTTACTTAAATGCAGATATCGACGACAAAAGCGTTTTGGTAAGAAGCATAAAGACAAAAATAGTGCTTTATTCTGCCAAGAAACAGGCTGACATTAGCGTTTCAAAAAAAGGCTCTCAATACGCTCTGCGGTATAAAAGAAACGTGGTCTCATTTCCGGTTCCCAGCCATGTGCCCTACGCTTTAGAGACGCTTCTTCCCTGCATAGGACTTGCGCTTGATCTGGGCATGAATCCCGAGCAGATTGAGAAGTCTCTAGGATCTCTTCCAGTCTTAAAAGAGAAACTGAGCAGGAGTAAGGGAATACGTAAGGCCGTTATCATCCGCGACACCGCAAACTCAAGCGTAGAGGGATTTTTGGCTGCTCTGGAACCTTTAGCAAACACCAAACAATCCAAGCGTATAGCCGTATCTAAAGGAATCATTGAACTGGGGGAAGAAAAAGAAAGCTCATATAAGCGGATTCTGGATCAGCTTCATAAAAAGAAGATTGCGCTTTATACCACTGATCCGGTTTTCAAAACTCTGGATATTGAAGAAACAGTGGCGTACTTTAAAAATGAACAGCTACTTGCAATAGACCTTATTAAAAACATTGACTCAAAAACAGCGGTGCTCCTTGAAGGAAGATTTAGCCCTTCATTTATCGCTAAACTAGAGCCAGAAGGCAGTCTAAAATAAGTAATTTCTGATACAATTATCTCAATATGATCTCGGCAGACTTTGCTCCTAATGAATCCTCTTCAGATGCGTATGCCGCACTTTTAATGCTCGTGAGACCATGGCGATGGAGAAAAGGAAAAGCCATAGGAAGATTGAAACAGAAACTAAAACGTATCTTTGGACCATATGAGGTTTTTCTGTACCTTACAGGACGAGCGGCTTTATACAGAGTCTTACAGGCTTTGAGTCTCGCCGAGAATTCAGAAGTGGCGGTACAGGGTTTCACCTGTGAAGCCGTAGTCCTTCCCCTCATAGAATTGAAGCTAAAACCTCTTTATATTGACATTGAACCTCAGACGTTTTCTATGGACATTGAAGATCTGAAAAGAAAAATTACTCCTCAAACCAAGGTCTTAGTTCTTCAACATACTTTCGGGATGTTGCCGAAGAACCGTGAAAAAATACTCGCATTTGCAAAAGAAAGGGACCTCCTGGTAATAGAGGATTTGGCTCATGGTTTCTATTCCTTTAGCTCTAAAACTATTGATACAAAGCCTCAAAGATCAATATTGCTTCTTTCTTTTGGGCGCTCAAAAAGTCTCTCTTCGGTCTTTGGGGGAGCAATACTTTCAGCTGATGAAATGGTCAATAAAAAACTGAAAGAGGTAGAAAAAGCATCCAGTTATCCGTCAGCGACCTTTGTCTGGAAAGCCCTTTGGTACAAGCCAATGGCGTTCTTTATCAAGAAGACATATGATGTATATTTGGGAAAAGTCGTTCATGCAGTTCTGAATATTTTACAAGTGGTTCCACGGGAAGTTTCCCCAATAGAGAAGAGGGGAGAGTTTGATCCGATCTTCATAAAAGCATACCCAAATGCACTGGCACACCTCCTTTTAAATCAGTTTAAACAATTTGATCAAATTAATGCTAATAGGCTATATGCAGTAAGCCAATATAAATCGCACTTTTTTAAAAATAAAGAGACCTCCAAGCCTGAGCCGCTTATCAGATTTCCACTCCTTTCCCAAGACCGTGAAAAAGTAATCGTTACCGCGAAAAGGAAGAATCTTTTCATCGGGCGCTGGTATGACCAGGTAGTCGGACCGAAAGAATTACCACTGGAAAAGTTGGGATATCAAACCGGCAGTTGTCCTGTCGCTGAAAACATATGCTCGAAAATCCTCAACCTTCCAACCACAGTTTCCCAAAAGGAAGCGGAGAGGGTCCTTGATATAGTCGCCTTAGAGGCGTCGTGATTTCCTTCTTATTGTCTCCAGCGCATAATTCAAGGAGTAAGCTACGGGGTTCATTACGAGGTCTTGGGCGTGGAGATACTGGACGTCCTGGCCGCCGAATCCGCGCTTGAATACGGAAACACCATAGAACCGGTGCTTTGGATTATCTAGGCGTTCCACACCCCAGAAGTTATATCTTGATATGCCGCGTTTCTTAGCCTCTTTTATAGCCTCCCATTGAATCAGATATGCACCGGGATAATTGCGACCTTCATCGGTGCTTGCGCCATAGTGATAGGTCGCCTCAGAGCCGTAAAAGATGATAAACGCCTCGGCAAGAAGCTTGTTGTCTTTATATGCTTTATAAAGAAGAACGCTATTGTTTTGAACAAACGCTTTAAACTGCTCGTGAAGAAATTCATAGGAAAACGGCACAAAATCATGCCTCTTTGCGGTCTCAAGCTGTAGATCGTAGAATTCCTTGATATTTGCAGGATCAGAAGAGGCCTCTATCCGGATTCCTTCCTTAATGGCTTTATTTATCTCATATCGGGTGTTTTTTCGCATATTGCGGAGCAGTGTCTCTTCATCTTGAGAGAGATCGAGTTGAGAAGTAAGATCGGCGGTTAGGTGCATCGGAGCAGATTTAAAGCCTGCTTTTTCAAACAGCTTTTTAGAAATCTCATTTTCAATAAGTTGAGGCCGAACCCGCACAAATACGCACGAATTTTCCTTAGCGATTCGGGACACTTCGGATACAAACGCCTCAAAGGATTGCTGATCTGACAGATCGAGGATTGGCCCTCCTGCAACCGTCATATATCTTCCTCTTTTCGCAGGCTCAACAACCGAAAGAAAGACTCCGGCGAGCTTTCCATCCTTATAAAGTCCGGTACGGATTACTGTTTTTCCCAGCGCTTTTTGAAACTCTCCCCACTGCCATGACTGCAAAAAATTCGCCTCGGGATGAATCTGTAAAAAAGTCTCCCAGTCTTGTTTGGACTCAACAATCTGAATATTCATCATGTCAACTTTCATTTTTAACAAACTGGCCGTTCATCTTTGATGAGTTAAACATCGCGTTAAAATACCAGATCGATAATGCAAAATATACAACATTCAATCCAAGGGAAATCCAAAAACTATGCCAGTCGACTAGGGGATTAGTGAGACCTGCTCGAGCTGCTTCAAATACATAGGTAGGCGGCATGAAATATGCGACCTTCTGAAGTAGTGGCGGCAAAGCATCAACCGGAAAAAACGAAGCGGTTAAAGGCTGAAAAATAAATACCAATCCCCATGCGATTGACTGAATCCGGGTTCCGTATTTAAATATGAGACCGAGAATGAGTATTCCGGTAGTCCATGAAAAGATAGTGAGATTGATATAGAAGGTCGTTAAATTTATCCATCCGAGAGAGAAAATATCAAATTGAAATAAATATTTCGCCATCAATGAAATCCCTACAAAAACGATTATTGATTTGAATAAGCCGGAAAACATATAGGAAAAAAGGTATTCGGCAATTGACAAAGGACCCACAAACATATTGGTCAAGTTGTGAGACCAGATATTCCATAAAGCTCCTACTGACAATGTGTACTGATTTATTCTTATTATTTCCCACAACAACAAACCCACATATAAGTAGTGGGGATAGATCTGATTTGATTGTCTGGTAAAGTAACTCGTGGTAAGACCGTACACTACCACCGTAACCACTGAGAAGTAAAAAACGTCCACTATTATTTCAAGGGATCTTTTTGTCATGTAAAACTCCTGGAGTAAAATCGCTTTTATTGTATGAAGATGCAATTTCATTTTTTGATTCGTGCAATTTGTAAAAAAAAGTCTTCAAGTGTCGGCTTACTAACTTCGATGTCAGTAATCCATACTCCTGCTTCGCTTGCCTTAAAAATTATTGTCGGAATCTCTTTTTCTTTTGCCACGATATGGACGACGTAATCATTGATGAATTGATACTTGAGTTTATCGGTTTTTAAAAGTTTTTCTAAATCAGATTTTTTACCGTCAAATGTGAGCTGCAGTCTAGCATTTTTAATCCTTTTTGTGAGTCCTAATGGAGTGTCCTCAGCTACGATTTTTCCCTGATCTAAAAAGACCACGCGGTCGCATAGACGCGAAACTTCATCCATATCATGACTGGTATAAATAATGGAAAGGTTTTTATTTTCTCTCAATCTTTCAATAAGGCTTATGAGTTTGTCAGCTATATCGGGATCAAGTGAGGCGGTTGGTTCATCCATCAAGATAATCTCCGGATCATTAATGAGGGACTTCACAATATTAATCCGCGTCCTTTGTCCTGATGATAAATCCCAATATTCCTTATCTTTCAAATCTTCCATTTCGAAATACGTTAAAAGCTCTTTGATTTTTGCCATTGGATTTTTCACGTCATATAAAAGGGCGAATACTAATAGATTTTCAAGCACGGAAATCTTTCCCTGCAGGCTATTAAAGGACGATGCAAAATTTATCCTCTGTAAAGACTCTCTTTTATATTTGTCAAAGTCTTTACCAAAATAAGAAATCGCCCCGGAAGACTGGGTCGTTATGCCAAGGAGCATTTGAATGGTCGTTGATTTTCCCGCGCCATTGGGCCCAAGCAATCCAAGAACCTCACCCTTTTTAAGGCTAAAAGAAATGTTGTCTACAGCGGTAAAAGTGCCAAATCGTTTGGAAAGATTTGAAACCTGTAGGATAGAATTCATTGAGATTTATTATACCTGAGGAATGGGAAGAACTAGCGCTTAGAGTGATGAATTTTTTTATCTATGGGAGTCACATCTTCCACACTGTAATGCTCAGCTTTTTCTTCTTTTTCGCTTCCTTCGTCTTCATGCTTGCGGAGTATCACCCATACGGTCTGACCTGGTGTTTGAACCTGAAGTGTGTACAAATCTCCATCTTTCTTCCCATTGGAACCGCTCTTATAATGATGAAGGACGCCGACTCCTTCTTCGGAAAATCTTTTTATTGCGCGAGTGACCTGAGCTACGTGCTTTGTAACCCTCTTTGCCATTCCTTCCCATATTTTTCCGGATTCTTCATCATCTGCTCCCTCTATCAATTTCTTGTCTTTTGGTTGAGGATTCCCATTTGGCCGACCTTCATGAATTCCCTTATCTCCGTTGCTTTCTTTTTTACGAGCAAGTCTTTTTTTGCGTCTTTTTTCGCCCGGGATGCCATCATTTTGCTGAATCTCCCTGGTGCTATGAATCCTTGCTGGTTGCGAATGAGAAGCTACTTCTTCTTGTCTCTGTCGTCTTATATCCGTAAGCGCTACATGAGCGAGTGATTCGCAAGCCATCTTCAACGCTACTAAATTTTCTTCTAGATTGGGATCGTCAGGCGAGTCCAGTATCGACCACTTTAATTTCTTTTCTTTTGCATTCAATTCGAATTCGAATCGTATTGACTCTTCTGAATCTTCTTTCTTCCATTCAATGACGATGTATGCTGAGCGGGGATGCTGTGGTTTAAATTCGACTTGAATCGAGCCGACTTGAGAAAAGCCAAGACCTTCAGAAATAATAGATGGATCAACGTCGAACTTTTTACGATACGAGAATCTAATTATCTCCTGAGCTTCTTTACTAATCTCTTCCCACAAAAGACTTTCAAGTCGATCAGGATCTAACTGAGACGCATCAAATATAGCTTCGGCATCGTCAGGATGCGTAAAAGAACCGAATTCTTTAGGGTGATCCTTCAAATATTTTATTAATCGATCTGCAATTTTATTGTAGATATCTGAACCCTCTCTTTCATTAGCTAGTTCTCGTGTTTTTCTATAGACACGAGCAATTTGATCTTCTTCCAACAACATCATATTTCGAAGAGCACACAATAAAGCCCTCTCTTCAGGATCGTCTTCTGCAATATATCGACCAATGACGCCTACTAGCTCGTCGTGTTTTTCAGGTGCTTTCTCTGGGTTAAGTAATATATCACCCGTTTCTTTGCGTCTCTGATTAAGGTTATCTATTAGTCTAAGAGCATTTGTAGCAGCTTGACCTCTTGATCCAAGATCTCTGGATTCACGAAACATGAGTTCTCTGTCAACGTTGTCTAATCCAAGAAGCAAGACGATTGCCAAATGAAGTCCTTGTTTTGTGATATTGGGATATTTTCCTGCAGGGTAATCTTGATTTTCTCCAATAAATTCTTCCAGGGTCACATCACCAATTACCTGCATAAAAAGTTGAGGTTCAACAATAAAATTCAGAAATGCTGCTATGGTCGCGGGACCTCTATCTTCCGCTATTTCTCGAAAAGTTACACCACAGAGCTTAACGAAAAGTGCGGTTGAATGTCTGAATGCATCAAGTTCAACGACTCTGTCTATCTGCTCCTTGTGGTCTCCGTTGGCGAGATCTCCAAAAAGCGCTGTCTGTTTTTCTACCTGCTCAAGACAGGTCATCTGAGCTCCGATGAGAAGGAACGCATCGTTTACATCTCGACTGTGATCCTCTGTGGGTTGTAAAAGTTCGGTCATAAAAGCCTTCGTCCTTTGTAAGATTCCGCCTGATCTGCCTATTTCGAGTACTAATTGCTCACTTCGAGGATTATTTACTACTAAGAGAGGGAGTGTCTCATTCCACATCGCTATTTCTCTATTTGTAGAATCCATCTCTTTTCTTAAAGGATCCGCGTCGTGTCCAAGCTTTAAATGTCTGCTAAACATTACGAATCCTTCTGCTGGTGTACTAGCCATATTAATCGGTCATTATAGCATAATTAAGCTCAGATTGAGAGAGTAGGCCATTTCTTATTGAGAAGGGTTAAGAATCACCTAGAGCTTGTTCGCGGTACGCTGAGACGGCATCCACTGCTTTTTCATAAAGCTTGTCTACTGATGTTTTTGGCAATACCATTGCCCTTACTCCTTCGCTTGTACCAATTCTTGTTCCGCCGCCGAATGTTATTTTCGCAGAAGCGTTAAATTCGCTCGGCTCTTTTGATTCGGCCTCAACCGATTCGACCTCAACTTCATATACTACCGGCAGACCGCTTGCTACTTCCTGTAAGAATCTGGTTGGACCAATGTTTACGAAAAGAGGCACCCTAGTAGTACTTTCGGCACTCATTACGCCGCTTACAAGTCCTGCAGTCTGAGCCACGCCTTCCATCATTTGGTCAGCGGTCAAACTTGAATTATGAGAATAAGGGACCTCTTTGCGCGTTTCAATAACCAAACCATTGATTATTGCCGCAGGTTTTCCTTCATTTGCAATATTTACAATCTTTACGTCAGCTGAAACCATACGATCTCCCTTAAGGGCTTCGCCAACGCGAATTCCTGCGACCTCAATTTCAAGTTCGCTTCCCGGTGGAACCATGCTTACAAATTGAATGCCTTCAAATGAGCGGAGCTGGGCAAATGCATGATCTCCTATCCTTTGTCTCATCCATGCCTCAAGAGTCTGCACTGCTGCACGTATTTGTTTATGGCCCGGCAGAATAGGAAAAAAATCAGAATCCTCCCTAAAATGTCCAACCATGTGGGCGGAACTTACTAATAGACGTCCTATCACGCTGTCAGGTTTGGAAGATGTAAGATAGTCAACATACGCCGGATCATGTTGTTTGTCAGCTAATAAGGACGTCACTTCGGCCTCACCTGTCCCTTTTTTAAGACCACCTTGTCCTGTAAATATTGCAACTTTGTCAACGTATATTGCGCCTGCTCCGTACCATGTAGATAATATACCGGCAGCATCTTTGGGTTCGTTTGACGGGACGTCAGGGCGTCGTCTTCTCGGTTCGGGTGACATATGCGTTTAAGTTGAGGTCATTATATCAGACGAAGATATGATTTCAAGGTTCATTAATTGACTATATGGAAAATAAAAAAACTGAGGCTAAAAACCGGGGAATAGGGGAGAATAGCCTGTTATAACAACCTAAATTATATCTAAAAATAGGGTAGAAGCTCAAAAAAGGGACCAATATGACCAGGGGGTAAATGAGGCATATTTTAGGGTACAGTGCATTTAAGAATAGAGAATTAATGCAAGAGAATTTGAAATTTAAAATCTATATATTTTACCTACCTTCTCTCTTGCTGAGGCTATACACGTCGTAAAAGATACAATTTACGACGTTGTAGTGACTTCATTCTCCTAGTTCATGTCCCTCTAAAAATGCCTCCGGGAATTTTGCGATATATCTGTTTTCGGGAAGAGCACCACTCTGCCTTAGGAATCTATTACTTCTTTTAAAAATGCTCGTGGTTCTTTGTTTTCTGTCATTTCTTCAGTTAACCTGCTACTCACATCTTCTTCTCTTCCGGGTTTTGGATGTCGTTTAATTTAGACTGTTGTGTCAGCCCAAATTGATACTTTTGAGGCTAAATAGTGCAGTATTGATGACATCGAATAGAGTTAGTTTCAGACTGTTACGATAAGCCAAAATTAAATTTTCAAAGCTAATATTTCTATTTGTTAAAGTGTTATTTCTTACAATGCCTCCCACGCCTCTCTTCCCGGGCAGAGCTCTCCACAAATAGTTTTATTTAGATTGTCATAATAGTCTAAATATTGATATTAAAGGCTAAAAATATAAGATAGTTTTGCGTAAGAGCGTAGTTTAGCCTGTCAGATTAGTCTGTTTATTAATTTTTGAGGCTATATTTCCCGCTTTCGAGGCTGGAATTGATATAGTTCGATATGGAGATATATTCTAGAGTGTAGTAATAGTCTAAAATAGTGTTTTTAGCTTCAAAATATTGTTCGAATTTTGTTGATTATAAAATAATAGCTTTATTTTGGCATTAATTAAAATAACCTATAGTCGTCAAATACTTACTATAGGTTAATTAATGCACGTCCGTGAAACTACCCTCTTCTCTCTTCTCCGCGCCTTGCCCCTTAATTTTTAGCCAATGGTCAAGATCGAAATTGCAAATACAAACGCAAGCACAAACAGATATTCGCGGACCGTATTTTTGAAAAGCCGGTTATCTAGGTATGCGGTCGTAAGGCCGGTAAAGCTGTAATAGCTTGCCGCAAGAAGCAACGATGCAACGCTTGAACGGAATGGAACAAAGGAAACAAATATCCCCAATTGCATAAGGAGCAAGGCTAAAAATAATCCGTAGAGAACAATCTGCCGATCCAACGCAAGATCCAGCTTAATGCTCCACAACAACTGGACCGCAAGCGGCAATACCAATACCCCTACTGCAAGTCCGTTGAAGATAAAATCTTGACGAAGTGAAAATAAAATATTAAACAACAAAAACGCTACAAAGGTCTGAAAAAAGTAATTTACAGAAAAGGCTGCCCTGTAAAGCTGAAGGTTCTTCTCTGCTCCGACATTAAAAATGTTTGAGGTGAGAAGGAGGGCGTAAAAAGAAATAGCATATATCGCAACGAAGGGCAGGCGGGTTAACCATCTGACCGGAAACAGAAAATAAAAAAAGTAGAGCGACACGGTAAAGATAACCGGCATAAGGAACAACATGATCCACTCAAGCTTCTCTACTCCTTCGAGGATTGAATAAAAAACCAAGCAATACGAAATAAGAATAAAAAGAGGGATAAAGAGCCACGCTTTGTCGAAAAAGAAAAATGTGGCAAAGAGCATTGCGACAGTCATTATCCCCACACTTATTACAAATCTGAACCGTTTCTCTACCCGGTACATCCAGCGCGGAGGTTTTTTTACAAACTCTTTTAAAGGCCTCACCAAAGCTTTGAGCATAGGGATATTATATGAAAAAAATGAGTAGAAAGCATCGACGTTAGCTCATGAGCTCATCGGGAATTTCAAAGTTGCCATAGACATTATGTACGTCATCATGATCTTCTAAACGTTCGATAAATTGAAGAATTTTCTTTGCTTTTTGAGCGTCATCAATCTTAATTGTTGAAAGAGGCTTGTAATCTACCTCTGCGCTAGACTCAGGTACGAGCTCGGTAACAAGTCCCGCGACCTTTCCTAGATTTTCAAAAGGAAAATATACCAACATCCCTTCTCCGCTCTCCTCAATGTCGAAAGCATTTATCGCTTCTGCAAATTGCAGTATTTTGTCTTCTGAGTTTTGTTTTTTTGAAAACGTTATCAATCCGCACTTTTTAAAAAGGTATGATACAGAGCCCTGACCTCCGATTTTTCCTCCATATTTATCAAAGATTCTCCTTACCTCTGAATGACTTCTATTTGCATTGTCTGTCGTTACCTGAACAAGTAAAGCGCTTCCCTCTGGTCCAAAACCTTCGTATATTGTTTCCTGTAAGGCTTGGCTCCCGGGGCCGCTCCCCTTTTCTATCGCCCTTTGGATGTTGTCTTTTGGCATATTGGCCTGCCGGGCTTTTTCAACAGCAAGGCGGAGTTTTACATTTTTAGTAGGATCAGGAAAGCCTCCTCCCTCTGAAACGCTGAGCGTGATCAAGCGGGAGAGCTTGGAAAAAATCTTTCCTTTTTGGGCGTCTTTCAGCCCTTTTTTCCGTTTGATTGTAGACCATTTAGAGTGTCCTGACATAGCATGAAAATTGGAAATTTTGAATTGAAAGTTAACCTTCTGGCATTATACTTGACAAGTTTTGGAAATACCATATACTGTTTTAATTATGAATGATGTCGATTTTCTTGAACAAAATGCCGTTGATGCAGCAATCAATGCGCATTGGCAGATTGCAATAGATTACAATAAGAAAATCTCCCGTCTGGACAAGAAAAACCTGGGAGCGCAACTAAGACTTGGGTACGCCTACATACAGCTTCATAAGTTGAAAGAGGCCAAAACAGCATATAAGAAGGTTTTAAGGCTTCAAAAAGGTAATCAAATCGCAGAAGAAAATCTTGAGAGGATCAAGATTTTAGAATTGCGAGGAGCAAAAAAACCTCCGAAGAAAGATGTCAAACTTGACCCAAATCTTTTTCTGGAATTGCCGGGGAAAACAAAAAGTTCCACCTTGGTCAATCTCGGGCAAAAAAATACGCTCGCCCATCTGGTAATCGGTCAAGAGATTTTTGTGAAGCCTAAAAAAAGACGGATGGAAATCCGGACAGAAGGAAATGATTATGTTGGAGCCCTACCGGACGATCTTTCGAAGCGGCTTTTCCTCTTTATGAAGGCGGGCAGTCAGTACATGGCGTTTATAAAGGATGTCAGTCTCAGCCGCATTGTGGTATTTATCCGGGAGGAAAAAAGAGGTAAGAAAGTCCAGAGGTACTCCTCGTTTCCACGAAACATTCAGGTTGATATGGCAAAGGTCTCGACGCAAGAAGGTTCCGGCGATGAAGAAGGGCAGGATGAAGACGTACTTGAAAGCGATCTGGAAAAACTTGCAGAAACTCTCTCTTCGGACGAGAAAGATCTGAATCTGATGTATCAGGCTGAATCGCGTACGGACGATGAAGATCAAGAGGAATAGTGCTTCACTTTATCTTTAAGAAATACAATCGTGCCTTTTTTCTTCCTGCGTATGTATCCCCTCACCTCATTTGCAGAATCAAAATCTTTCATTGACTCCAACCCAAGAAAAAAGGAGATTGCGAGTATTACTAAAAAGCTTAAAAATAATGCCATATATTACTTAGGCTTCCCAATCGTCTTCTCTGTTACCTAACATGAATAGTATATCAAATGTTCCGGTTTTTCCCTTTTGAAGTTTGCACGAAAAGAAATCTGCAAGATCAGATGCGGTTTTAGAGAACCGATCGGAATTTTCTACAACAAGGCAAATATTATAGGATTTCTTCTCGTATGATACGTCTACTACTTGTATTCCATTACCCTCTAAGATTCTACTTATCAAATCAGCTGTTTCATACTTTTTTGTATATATTATTTGTACAAGTTTGCGTTCTTTTCTATAAGTCCTATTGTAGAAAAAGCCTTGATAACTTTTCGCGTAATCCTCTACAAGCTTTGGTGAGGGTAATACGTTGAAGTGCGGTTTTGCTGAGGAAAGGAATCGGAAGTAAAGGTACAGCCTGTCTAAAACATTTGCGTTGGAACTATACCAAAAAAGTTCCTCAAATGAGGGAAAATGTACCTGTTCGGATACACTACTGCCATACAGGACCGGTGGATCCGGTGGATAAAAATAGTAATCAATAAAACTTGAAGTTGCCGAAGAGAATGCTTTTTTCAAAACTTCGGGTTTTTTGTCAAGATGTGCAAGTTTGGCGAGGGCGCCAAAACGATAATACTGATATCCTCCCGGTGCAATCAGTTTTGAATCGGGATTAAAGTAAATAAGATAATTGACGTCATCTTTTGTGCTTATCGAATAATACGTCATCCTCTCTTTAGTCTGAACAACAATATTTATCCTGTCTTTGTTTTTCACGAAGAGCGAGTTTGAAAATGAAAAGATAACAAAGACAACTAAAAAGCAGAAAAGAAGAGTGAACCCGAACATATTGGTGAGAGGTTTTGATCTTGAACGAATATTTTTTTGCGTTGTCATGAAGGGCTAAATAATTCCTTGCACAAGCTTTATATGCCGGATCCTCCGCATGATGTCATCCTTACCCATTCGCTTCATGATGAACAGTTTTTTAATAATAGAAAGGGATGCTTCAAGTTCCGGGCTTACGACAGAATTCACTCCTAGATCCTTCATTCTCTGTTTATCTTTTTCGGTGTGAACTCTTCCGATTAATACGATTTTGGAATTAAGTTTTTTTGCGTTTAATATAATCTGCTCTTGATCGAAGTTTATCGGAACCGCTATCACGAGCGCCTGAGCGTATTCTGTTTCTGCAAAATCCAGAACGTCATAGTCCGTTGGATCACCATAAATAATATTGACGCCTTCTTTTTTTGCCTTTTCTACGGTGTGAAAATTGTAGTCTATGGCTACAAACGGAATGTTGGCGAGATTCAAAGCTTTTCCGATCTGCGAGCCGATCCTTCCATATCCGCAGAGAATCACATGATTGCGTATGCGAAAAGCCTGCAGTGGCGATTGATCAAAATCCAATCGGTGTTTGATAAAAAGCTCGACCGCAGGAACGTATTTTTTGAGAAATGAACGAAGAGATTGATAAAGAGAATCCTTACTGTTTATGAGGACCGGGGTAAACATCAAACTCATCAAAACTGCGGTAAGCACGAACAGATACTGCTCTGAGGTTAGAATCTTGTTGGTAAAGGCAAGAGAGAGCAAAATAAAGGCATTTTCACTGGCTTGAAAAAGAAATATTGCCAAATAAAAAGCCATGCGCGAACTGAATCTGAAATAAAGGAAGACGGCAAGCAGAATAAGAGCCTTTATAAGAACCAAAAGAAATGCAAAGAGCGCTATTTTTGGGATCATAAAGATGACCTCCGGCACTTTAACGTGTGTGCCGATGTAGACAAAGAAGATGATTGCCATCAGGTCGCGCAGCGGACGGATCTGTGAGAATATGTGATAGTGCTCGCTGGTCTGCGAAACAAGGACGCCCGCCATAAAAGCACCAATAAGAACGGGTACTTCAAGACTTGCAGAGATTGCAACCGTCATGAAAATAAACACGATCACGAAGAGATTGAGAAGCTCTCTTGAAGTTTTAGCAATTGCGTTAAAGAGCTTTGGGATATACCGTTTTCCAAAAAAGTACATCACCCAGATTATGACTGTCGCCTGTACTAATCCGATTCCAATATCCCTTACTACTTCGAAGACCGACTGCTCTTGGCCGTTAAAGAAAGTGAAGATAATAATAAAAGGAATGAAGGCGAGATCTTGAAACATGAGAACCCCCAGCGCAACTTCTCCGAGAAAAGAGCTCTCCTCTCCTCTATCCTGAATTATCTTTGCGACAATCGACGTTGAAGAAGAAGTAAGAGCAATACCAATGAGAAAGGACTGAAGAAAAGAAAAGCCGAAAAACGTGCTTAAAACAGTGATTAGAAATAAAGAGAGTAGAATCTGAATCGTCCCGCCAATCACAATAAACTTTTTTAGAATCGTAATTTTATTAAGATTAATGTCAAGACCTACCGTAAAAAGAAGAAGAATGATACCGAAATATGCGAAGCCCCTGATCGCCTCTTGACTAATCACTCCTGAAAATACGTTTCCTAAGGCTATTCCGCCAATGATGTAGCCGATAACCGGAGAGATTTTGATTTTTTTGGCAAGGAAGCCGAAAACGAAGGGAATAAAGAGGTATAAAAAGTAGTTAAAGAACGTCGTAACAGGAATCTCGGGCATACATTAACTATAGCAGAAACTCGCTGAGAGATAAATTATGCGTGGATCTTTTTCTTTAATATCTTTACGTCTGTTTCATGAACATCAAGCCTCTTGTTGACTGACGAGTATTGCGTGGTTAATATCATACGCTCATCTTCAAATTTTTGATATTTCCCAACCAACCAATCGAGTTTGTCGGTGGCAAAATCATTAAATTTTAGAAGCTCTTTGAGTATTTCTTCGATGGTTTGAAAACGGTAGTCCATGTATTTTTCAAATCGATCAAATCGATCATCCAGTCTCTTGTCTAGATAGTCTTTTGTTACAAAAGCCCTCTTTAATTTTTTGATATCATCGTTGGTAATCATGGACTAAAAATTACACCACATGGAATTAAGAAAATCAACGGTTTATATGCTATAAAATTTTGAATACCAAAAATCAAGGAAAGACCAAAAGAACCAAGAAGTCAATCCGCCAGCTGGCGGAACAAGACTTAAGCTTTTGGCACTACCAGAGGAGAAGCAAAGACATGGTCATCGCCGCGGACACGATACCAGCCGCTGACAACCAAGCCGCCATCGGCACCGAAGTTGCCAACGACGGCGACGTCGGACCCGCTCGTTGGGGTTTTTGTTCGTGCGTAATTGTAGCTATAGTTTTTTCCAAATAAGCGTTCACCTGTAGCGTCAAAATGGGTAAAAGCAAGCTCGGTATAGTCGGGCATTTCGCCAATAACAGCCTCAACTCCATCAATTTTAAGGTCTTTTGAAAATTTCTTAACCATTTGTTCTTGTTCTTTCAGGGTTTTTCTGTTTGAGTCAGGCAAAAATAACTGGTCTGGATTTATTGCAACCCATGTTCCTCTTGAGGGCAAGGCTTCAAGCTCGGGGTACTCGTTGTGCCAAGTTGACCAAAATGGTTTCCCTTCATCACGAAGAGTTTTTATTGACTGTTTTGTCAAAGGATAGATAGCGGTAAATCCTGCTTGTTCTAGCTTTGCTCGAAGTTCAGGAGAAGGCATTTCGACTGCAGAAGAATCAGTGGGTTGTTCCCTTGATACATCATATACAGATTGATGGAGAGGTACGTCGCCGTATTGATCACGGAGTGCTTTTGCCACTTCGGCACCAGCAACATTCCCCTTTTGGCGTTGTGCGAGTTCCCAGCGTTCTATTGCCATATTTGAAATAGTATAGCAATACTATGGGGTATTGTCAACACTCTTATTTGTAGAGGCTTTGATAGCAGGAAACACACCAACGTGCTTCAGGAATGAGCTTCAGGCGCGCCTGTGGGATCGACATTCCACACTTTTCACAGAGACCGTATTTTCCCTTTGATATCTTCTCCAGAGCCGTGTCGATATCCGCAAGTCTTCGTTGGAGTGATTTGATTTGCGCGACAATTGTTTCGTGTCCTACCTGTTCGCGCACATCGGTGTCGATTGCTGCATTGTCTGAAGCGTGGTCTGGATCTGAGAAAGGATCATCTTTTTTAAGCTCCTCTACCTGGTGGAAGAGTTTTTCTTTTTCCTGTTCGAGCGCGCTTTTAATTTTTTTGATGTGTGACTTTGTCGGTTTTTTTGCCATGTTTGTCAAAAACTTTTGTCATTCCCTTAAAAAGGGAAAATATGGAACTCCTGAAATAATATAAAAAGTAAACTGCAAAAGTCAAGAGTAAACAAGCCGAAATAATTTGATGAATGCTGAATCCATATGTTTTTACCCGATCTACTTTCAGAGGATCAAACGCCAGGTATATAAGCGCAAAATACGTGCTAAAAAAGGCTAGATTAAATCCTTTCGGGTAACCCTCCCTGCGGATTGAAAAAAGCAGTTTATATGAAAGAAAAGCGCCGAGAAAAAATAGGAGGCTTTCGTATAGCGATGTCAGATGACGTGTTCCGTCCAGTCCTACGTATCGCAGCGAGAGAGGAAAACTGGTTTTGGAACCAACCTCTGCCCCGGAGATAAATGCTCCAAGTTTTCCAAATCCCAGCGCGATAAATGTCGCAGAAATCACATAATCCATAGCCTCCAAAAACTTGATTTTTTTCACTAATCCGTAAAGATAAAAACTTAAGAATGATCCAAAGATAAATCCGTATAAAGAAAGTCCTGGATATCCATTAATAAGAAAAAACTTCACAATGCTTAAGCCGAATTTGTCAAAGTGCAAAGCGACGTATACGATACGCGAAATGAGAAAGCCACCTGTCAGGGAAATAAATAATCCGTCAAAAATATCCTCTTCTTTGTATGAGGTCAGGAGGAAGTTTTTCCAGAGCATAAACGCTCCCCAAAAAAACGCGAGGACCAGAAAAACACCAAAGGTATAGATCTTCAGAAACGGCAGGTTGAGCAAGACAGGAAGCATATACCCAAGAAGTATACAAAATAATGGTATTTTTGTGTGATAGAATTTTTCGTTACTATGAAGATTCTTTGGTACTCATCTTACTTTCTTCCCTACGTCTCGGGGATTACTACAACAACCCGTCATATTGTCGACTACCTTGGCAAGAAACACAAAATTTCTCTTCTTACGTTTCTGCATGACCAATCTCTAAAAAAAGAGGAACAGATGGGCAAAATTCGCGTGTTCCGGATGCCATGGAACTTTAAAGTTTCGAAAGGTTTTATTTCATTTAGCTCGCTTTCTTACTTCTTCCATCGTGTAAAGGTGAACGACATAGTGGTAATAAATCTCCCAAACGTAGAGGCGCTTCTCATGGCGCTTATTGCAAAGCTATCTGGAAGAAAAGTAATCGTCCTCTACCACTGCGACGTCCACCTCGTAGGTGGAATTGGCAGTTTGATAATTACTGCTGTTGTTCGTCTTGCAACGTTTATTCAACTTGTTCTCAGCGATGTGATCGTATCGTACCCGGATTATTTATCCGATCATTGGTATAGCGAATTTTTTCAACGCAAACTTAAAACTTGTTTTCCGATCGCTGATCCTCCCATAGTAGAACGGTCTTTTCAAAAGAAGCTTCTTTCTCAAAAGGGAGATGAAATCTGGATTGGTTTTGCCGGAAGAATTGCCCGAGAAAAAGGGATCGAGTATCTTATTGAGGCGGTTCATTTGCTAAAAGAGAAGCTTCCCATTAAATTAATTTTTGTCGGTCCTGAAGCAGTCGGCGAAGAAACGTATCGCCAAAAAATAAATGGGTTGTTAAAAGAACATTCTATTTCTCATCGTTTTCTGGGTATGCTTTCGCGGCCCCAACTCGGGGCGTTTTATAAAACGGTTGATGTTGTTGCCGTTCCCTCTGTAAATAAAACCGAGGCAATAAGTATCGTGCAAATCGAGGCAATGTTGGAAGGAACTCCGGTTGTTGCGACTTCTCTTCCGGGAGTCCGCCTCCCTATTCAAAAAACCGGCATGGGAATTCTCGTCGCACCTTGTGATTCTAAATCGCTTGCCTCAGCAATCCAATTAGTCATGAAGAAAGAAGCGAGTTTTGCAACCGAAGAAAAAATAAAAAAAGCGAATGAATTATTCTCAAAGCAAAAAATATTTTCCTTTTACGACAGCCTCCTTCAGTAACTATTTGATGTGTTTAAAAATCATCACCACAGGGTGGTCGTAGACAGTGAAAGATTCGTCTGCCATGTGGTCCGGAAACTCAAACGGAAGTCCCAGATATTTAAATGAGGGATAGGAAGTAAATGTTTTTAACAGTTTGTAATCTGTTTGATCACTCAAGAGTTTTTCATAAAAAACTTTCATGTGAGGATATCTCTCCGGAACGGTCGGGATACTTCCCCATCCCCTGTTGGACGATAAAATATAATAATCACCTTTCTTAAGGAGTTCGCTCATCTTCTCCCATTTTTGCGCATTGTCCGGATCAAAAACCGACAGTTCGGTTATGATGACGGTTTTTGGTTTACTGCTTGAAACAGAAAGCGGAAGCGGATCATCCCAGTGTTCAGTTAGGATTCTACTTCCCGACGGAACATGTTCTGAGATCCAATACGATGCGTCGACTCTCGTATGAGGATGAAAATAAATGGAAAGAAATGCAAGCGGCCAGATTAAAACAGAGATTAGAATCACAAGACGAATATGTTTATTTTTTGAAAGCAAAAGAAAACAGTACGCAGCTAAAAGCGCAAGATACGGGTAGATAAAAAGGAGATATCGCATGTTTTTTGCAAACTGTACCGACTGATAAAAAAACATCGCAAGCGACCACACTGCAAGAAGAAATAACATTGTATGCGATCGCTTTTTTAGGAGAAGAAAAAGTCCGAAAACCGCAAGGATTCCATAGGGCAACCCCAGACCAAATATCAGAAGGTTAAATCCGGAATATAAAACAGGGGTCTTATGGATCCACTGAACTGACGGCGGATATAATGCCTGTGAATTCTCAAATCCTTTTAACTGGGTAAGACTTCCTATAAAACTGGTTGATGGCCGCGGATCAAGAAGATTTCCGGAAATAAACATATAAGGATTCGCCAGATGTAAAACAATAAATGAAGTTATTCCGAAAACAGCAAAGTTTTGAAGTAGTTTTCTTTTTGAATGTGAGTTTTGAAATAAAACAAATAGTAAAACCGGTAGGAAAAAAACAGCGGTAATTTTTGATGCGGCTGCCAGTCCGAAAAAAAGTGAAGAAACCCATGTCTTTTTTTTGAGGACGGCATAAAAACTCAGTAGTAAAAATGCGTTCAGAAACGTGTCCACTGCCAAAAAATGAGAGAGCTGAATAGGAAGGACCGCAATTGCGTATAAAAAGACGGTAAAAAATTTAAGTTTTTTTGATAAATGATATTCCTTTTCTAAGTGGGCAACAATTCCATACAGCGCGAGTATTCCAATGACATCAATGAATCCCGAAAGCATTCTGCCCAGAATGGTAAAACTCTCATAGGTGTCCATGTTGAAAAATGCCGCAAGAAGTTTGGTCAGTGTCAAAGGAAATAAACCATACACGAAAAACGGGTAGCCAATATTTGCCGGGTTCATTGAAGATTTGGCAGGATTAAGATAATCAAAAAGCGAACCAGGTATTTTCATAGCCGTTCCCACCAACGTCAGAAAACGTTCGTCGGGATGAAGATGATGACCCTGATCCCAGTTGACTCCGGTGAATCGGAAAAAAACCGCGATGAGGATTATGAAGAGTAAAAGCACACGGTCCCGTTTTATGAATTGCATATCTCCAATTATATTGTGTAGAATTGCCAATTATATGGGGAAACGGAAACTGCGGGTAGGATTTGACCTTGACGGTGTCCTTTTGTATAATCCTGCACGAATCGCGCGTCCTCTTGTTTCTTTCATCAAGCGGCATATACTCAAAAGGAAAGGGACCACGTTTTTTATCCCTCAAACCCCTCTTCATAAATTAATCTGGAAATTTTTCCACTATTCCAGTCTTTTTGTAGATCCCGGGGTAAAACACATTAAAGATCTTATTTCTCAAAATGATATCGAAGCTTATATCGTAAGCGGAAGGTATGGTTTTCTTGTGGACGATTTTGAAAAATGGCTGCAAAAAATGGAGACTGAATCTTATTTCAAAAACGCACTTCACAACAAAGATAATCAGCAACCCTATCTGTTTAAACAAAAAGTAATTAAGGATCTTGATCTTGATGTTTTTATCGAAGATAACTGGGATATTGTCCAAAAACTACAAGGTTCAAGAACAAAGATCTTTTGGCTTTATAATATCTTCGACCGCGGACTTCCGTATCAATATAAATTCGCAACTCTTACAAAAGCCCTCAAGTATATTAAGAAGAATCTTTCCGAGAAGCTTTTTTGACTGAGCCGAAACCTTTCAGGAGTTTTTTAAGATTTTTTCCTTCTCTTTTGATAACCTGTTTTTTGCCCCGCTGGGGAATGAGCGACACGACCGCCTCAAATAATCCTCCCCGCTTTTCCTCTTTTACGAAGAGCTTTATGGTCTCTATATTGGGAAGCTTTCCGGTCCAGATTTTTAGCTGTGTGATAAAACCTTCGACAGCTTGTTTACTTGTAACCGAAAGATTTTTCAGGGTAATCTCAAATCGTTTATCTCTTCTTTCTTGTATAAGAAGCCCCAAAAGATCGCGCGTCGTGATAATTCCTATTGGATTTTTTGCTCCGTCAACGATTACTACGCTCCCGATTTTCTTATCGAGAATCAGATTCAGCGCATCCCGCACATTGTCTCCGGGCTGGAGTGTCAGAACATATGTCTTTGCAAAATTTTTAACCTGTTGGAACTGAAAACTGCTCCTGTTCCCATCCTTATCTCCTCTGTGTACTTTTCGGCGCGGTGTGACAAGAAAATTAATAAGATCATAGTATGTCAGAATTCCATAAAGCTTCATATTTTTATTTACGACGACAAGTTTTGAAACCTTTGATTTTTTAAAAAGATTCACTGCCGATGAGACTACATCCGTATCGTAAACCGTCAGGACAGCTTGGTTTTTCCTCCGGATAAACTCCCCCACTTCCCTGTTGTAAATAGATGAATTTCTATAAATATTTAAAAGACGGCGGGCCGAAGTAATTCCTACAAACTTGTTATTTTGATCAAAAACCGGAAGGTAGTGAACCTTTGACTCAATCATGAGCTTGGCAACTTTGGCGATAGGAAAATTTCTCCGGATGCGTGGCGCATGAAAAAGACAGTGTTCAACTTTTGCATTTCCCGGAAGAGATGTTTTGATAATCGAATAGTAGGGATTTACCAGACCCATGTAATTATCTTTCTCGTCAAATACAAACGCCGCATCGTGTGAAGATTTCAGAGAAGAAAGAGCATGCGAAAGCGTAGTGTCTGGAGCTATCTTGATTATGTTTTTTGTTTTAACAAAATCTAAGAGCTCCATAGTTTTAGATTAATTGACGATCCTTTTGAGAAACTCAATAAGGGTCAAAACTCCCCATCCTGTAGCTCCTCTCGGAAGAATCCCAACGGGTCCTTGCTCGCGAAAAGCGGGTCCGGAAATATCGACATGTATCCATTTTGCCTTCTCTACAAATTCGGAAAGAAATAGTGCTCCGGTTATTGCTCCACCGTAGCCTGATCCTCTAATATTTTTTAGATCAGCTATGCCGTTTTTCATTCCCTTAAGATACGGCTTATATAGAGGCAGTGGCCATATCCCTTCTCCTGTGGTGTCTGCTGCTTCGCGGAATAGTTTTCCGAACTCTTTGTCGTTTGCAAAAAGACCTGCAAGATCCTCACCAAGTGCCACAATACATGCTCCGGTCAAGGTCGCAAGATCCACTATATAATCTGACTTAAGGTGTTTTTCAGCGTATGACAAGGCGTCGGCTAGTGTCATACGACCCTCTGCGTCGGTATTAAGGGCCTCAATTGTTTTGCCGTTTAGCGCAGTCACGATGTCTCCTGGGCGCATGGCCTTTCCCGAAGGCATATTTTCACATGCAGGAAGAATCCCGACTATCTCGGCTTTTTTCGAAAGTTCGGAAAACAATGCCGGGTCGCGCGTCAACACCTTAAAAAACCCCAGCACTGCGGCTCCTCCTGCCATATCAAACTTCATGTCCATCATCGCCTTTGGCGGCTTTAAGGAAAGACCGCCGGTATCAAATACGATCGATTTTCCGATAATACAGATCTTTTTTTTAGCACCTGCTGATGTCTTTGCTCTGATGACGATGAATTTTGGTTTCTGCTCGCTTCCTTGCGCGACTCCAAGATATGAACCCATACCAAGTTTTCGGCACTCTGCCTCCTCAAGAACCTCAACTTTTATATTACCCTTAGACTCTTTTTCAATTGCTTTTGCTGCGTCTACAAGCTCCGATGCGCCGACATGGGACGCAGGTTCATTTACCAGATCACGGCTGAGATAAATGCCTTCTGCTAGAGCTTCTGCGAGAGTCAGCCCGGTTTCAAATTTTTTTACTGCATCTGCGGATGCGCCGAGTGGGACGAAAACCGTCAGTTCCTTTACTTCATGGTGTTGTTTTTTTGTCTTTTCTCCCCTGTATTTTATGAAGCTGTAGTTGCTCAGATGAAGCGCGAGTCCGATGTTTTTTCCTGCTTCTTCGGTAAGTAGAAGATCCGCAAGGTATAGTTCCATTGAGTACGCTTTCTCATCACGCAGTCTACGGATTACGTCAGCCAGTTTTTCGCGGAATATGATAGATGTTAGCTTCTCTTTCTTACCTGTTCCCAGAAGGACAAGCCTTTTGTGGGATCCTACGTTTTCTGTCGAGAGAGCCTCTCCTGCTTTTCCTTTGAAGTCAAATTTTTTGATTTTATCTTGAAGTGACTTTGCGGCTTTCGGATCAAGCTTTTTGAGAATAGCTAGATCGCCTTCAGCAACAGGTAGGACTAAAACTTCGCTATTTTGTGGGAATGTGCTTTTTTTAAGGGAGATTCGGCCAATCATACCTTATCTTACTCCTGAGGCTCTGCTACGTCAAGCCCATGCAAGCATTAAGTATTCAGCCATGCAGTATTCGGGATCTTTGTTTTTATGCCTAAATGCTATATACTACATGCTATAACCTGGTCATGCCGAGGTGGCGGAACTGGCAGACGCGTAGGTCTCAAAAACCTATGGTGTGAAAGCATCATGTGGGTTCGACTCCCACCCTCGGCACATCTTCTATGTTCTATTTTGTACCGCTGATTCTCTTTATTGTCATAGCCCTCTTTGTATTTCCTCAGTTTTCACCAATTCCCTACTTTCCGTCAAATAAGAAGGACATTCCTTTGATTCTAAAGGTTCTTTCTCTCAAAAATAATCACACTGTAATAGATCTGGGTGCAGGAGACGGAATTATTGTATTTAGCGCTGCTTCCGAAGCTAAAAAAAGAGGAGTGAACGCTTCATTCGTAGCAGTAGAAATCAATCCCGTACTTGTTTTCATCCTTCATATCCGGCGATTATTCCATTCCAACGGGAAAAATATTAGGATTCTCTGGGTAGACATGTTTAAGCTGGATCTTGGAAGAGTGGAAAAAACAAAAAACACAACGGTGTTTCTCTATGTTTCTCCGTGGCTGCTCGCAAAGATAGTAAAAAAAATCAGGACGGATTTGAAAAAATTCGATCTGATATCGTATCTTTATCCGCTCCCAAAAGAAAGCACCGGTAAGAAAGTTCAGGAATTGAAAGGGGTTCACGTGGTGTATAAATATACTTATGTATAAAACGCTTGTAGCCTATGACAGAACTCTGACGGTCTTTCTTCACGATCTCATCCCCCACAATTCATTCTTTAATGATGTTTTCTCATTTTTTTCTATTTACGGCTTTTCAATCGCGGTGTGGCTTGTGCTTCTGCTCGTCGTCGTGATCCTTGAAGAAAGAAAGAATAAGAAGTTTATCTGGTATTTGCTTTCGTCCATCGGCTCCACATTTTTCTTCGTAGAGTTTGTTCTTAAACCATTCTTTGCCCGAACCCGCCCTGTTTTTCTTTTTAAGACATTTCTCACTGCCTGTCCTACGGGGTTTTCATTTCCTTCAGGTCATGCAGCAGTAGCATTTGCCGCAGCTACGATCTTTGCTTTTTTTGATAAGAAGAGGTTTTGGCTTTACTATATCCTTTCATTTTTAATAGCTTTCTCCAGAATATATCTGGGTTGCCACTATCTTGTCGATACTCTTGCAGGAGCAATAGTAGGTATTTTTGTAGCTAAAACCTTGCTTAAACTCTTCAAAAAAAAGTAAAAGTAAAAATACGCTTGACAACGATATAACTTATAGTATATCTTAAAGTTATATGGCAGAAGTACGAAGAGCTCCGGTTCAACCGACCCTTTTCGATCAAGACTCTACGAAAGGTGTGTTTGATCGTAAAGTAGGTGGATACGTAGAGAAAACTCCTCGTGGAAAGGTCACCCAACTTCCCTCTCCACGCATAAGAGAGCTAAAAGGTTTAATTGAAGAAGCAATAGGAAAAGGTAAAGATCCTCATGAACTTTTAAAAAAAGTTAGGCATGGCAATGAGAGGACAGATTCGAAAGGGTCGTCGGAAACAAGCACGCGATTCGATGATGAAGTAGAAGGAATATGGAAGAATCTTAAACCATCTGAAAGAGTTGGACTTGGCTTAATCGCTAGCGCAGGAGGCGTGTTTGTCGGAGCGGCCATGGTAGCAAATCTGCAGTTTTAAACGGTAACCGTCTTGAAGCTTTTAACCTCGTAAATCACGTCTTTGCGCTCAAGAATGATTTTCCACTTCTTTTTATTTGCATAAACCAGAAGATCACGGTCAGGATCAAAAGCAATTGGCTTTCCTACTCTTTCTAAGAGCGGGGCATCTGACGCGGTATCACCGACTGCAATGGAATTTTTTAGGTCGACCTGAAAAGAAGCGCTCTTGAGAAATTTATCCAAAACCTTTCCTTTTTTAAAGACCGAGTCGCGGTTGATCGGAGCGCCGGTAAATATTCCATTTTTAACCTCATAAATCGAGCCGTACCATTGATCAAATCCAAATAATCTTGCAAATTCTTGGACAATAAATTCTGGCGAGCCGGAAATAATAAGGAGAAAGTACCCCTTTTTTTTAAGTGTTTTTATAAGAGTGCTTGTGTAACGATAGACTCTGTTTCCTTTTTCTAAAATTACGTGCCGTGCAACTTTTTCCACGTCAGAATATTTACATCCTTTCAGATATTTATAATATGTTTGGATTACCTGCTCAAGATAAATGTTGTAGTGAATCTTTCGATCCATCCATTGGAGATATCTCGCATTAATCTCTTGGAATGCTTTTTGAGGAAAATACCCTTTTTCAATAAGCCCTTCCACAATCTCTATGAAAAGACTCCACCGGAAGATAGTACCGTCCACATCAAATATCGCAAGTTTTCTTCTAGGCATGAGTGAATCTTACTCACTCTCCTTCGAAAGATCAAGTTTAGCTACAAAATTGAATTACTATAAGGTATAATAAGAATATGACAGAACGTCGTCAAAACGCATCTCTTAAAGACATTGCGCCACCCCGCCGATCTCTCAAGGAGGAAGTGAAATTAAGAACCGGGCTTTCCGGAGAAGATTTTCTAAGACATCTTGGGGAAGAATATAGAATGACTGGTCCTGAGTCGCTTATTTTTTATCCTAACGTACTCCTGGCAGAGTTTTCAGCTCAATGTATTGAATCGGGGGGACTTGAAAAATATAGGGAAAAATATCCTCATTCTGCCCCACCATACACTCCTCCACAATCTACCGCATTTGCAATACAGAGGCTCGATAGTTTTGTTAAATTTATACAGGGATCTAACGAGGAAGAAATTGCAGTAGAAGCTAGATTGTCAAGACAAGCAATAGATAAAAGACTAAAAAAGGTTCTCCGTGACCTATATGAAGATGCGCCCCCAGATACTAAAGCTCGTTTTAATCAAGATGAGATTTTAGGGGTCAGACAAACAAGAACCCAGCAAGCAATTGCGTTTTTACGGGCAGGTTTCACTATTGATGAGATAGGCGAATTATTTGGAGGATTAAGTTCGCAACTGATAACTAATATAAGAAAAGGCTTGCAAGATGAAGGAGATAGAGAGCTTTCTGAAAAGACATATCATGAAAATCATCAAACGCACTTTCGTCGAATGAAAACACTTGACGAATTAAGACAGACAACTGATTTTGAAGTTTTAAAAGAAGGAATTTCGGAGTTCAGCGACTCATTTTGTAGAAAGTTACGGAAGGGCGGTGATCCTTTTTTTGTACCGTTGAGAAAGCTCATTCCAGAAGTTAACAACTTTAACGTAAATGAAGCGGCGCTATTGTTAGAAGATAATGGCTATCCTGTTCGGATTATAGAAAGGCGTACGAATGGTGCACGACCTCAAATGTTACGCTATTACTACGTTCCTACGCCTGTATTAAAAACTGCAAGATTATTACTCCACCAGTATTTTTCTTAGAGTTTTGAAGTGCTGAAATAGCTTACGATTGCCGCAGACACGATCACGTTAAGAGACTTATTGATCCCCCACATGGGGATTTCAGCTACGAAATCTGCTTTTTGAAGGGTTTTTTTCGAGATTCCAGTGGTTTCATTCCCTACTACAAGCGCCAGCGGTAGCCGGTATGAAATCTTCTGGTATGGGACCGCTTTTTTGTCCTGTTCAACTGCGATAATCTGAATCTTAGGATGTTTCTTTTTTAACTCCGCAATAGCAGCTACTGCTGTTTTCTTGTACTTCCACGGTACTACTTTATAAGTCCCTACAGAAGCCTTTTTAATACGGCTATTTGGTGGAGTTTCAGTCCCTCCGCAGAGATATATCTTTCCAAGTGTAAGAGCATCAGCAAGGCGGAATAAACCACCGATATTGTAGGTATCCAGTACGTCCTCGAGAATCAGGTAAATCGGCCTCCTTTTAAGGGCTTTTAGCCTTGATTTAGCCTCATTTTCATCTATATCGCGAAGCTCTTGAGCGTTTAATTTCATACTGTATATTATACATGAATAGGTCACTATAACCCATAGTTGACAAGCATTAAGGCCTGTAGTATACTACTTGGATGTTAAGGGTGACGCGAGTAGTTACTATCGTAATTGCAGCGCTTATATTCGTTTTCGCAGGACAACTTGTTTCTGCAAATGGAGGCCAATACGGACCATACGGTCCATCTCCGGTTCTCTCTATTGATGTCAATAAAACCGTTCAACGGGCTAATAATTCTGACTTTGTTGACAACCTTTCCCCTTCTGACCAACGCTTTGTTCCCGGACAGGATGTTTTCTTCAGAATCACCGTAAAGAATCCTACAGATGAAACACTCACCAATGTTACGGTAAAAGATTTCGTACCTGAATTTGTGGACGTTATTGAAACTCCAGGATCATATGACTCTTCCAATCGTACTATTACGATAAATGCGGGTGATTTTGGTCCAAAAGAGGAAAAGACATATACCTTAAAAACGCGTGCAGTGGGTAAAGACAGCATGCCTACTGGCACCGCCTGCCGCACTAACAAAGCTCAGGCTTTCAACTCATCTGTATCCGACGAAGACACTTCCCAGTTTTGTGTGGAAAGAGTTGAAAAACAGGTAACAAATGTTACCCAAATCCCCTCCACAGGTCCTGAAATGGGCTTGGGTATTCTGCTTATTAATGCGCTTGGGTTTGGAACGGGCGTAATTTTACGAAAAAAGAGTTAAAATTTGCCTTTCTCCACCGTGACGGTGGTAATTGCTTCCGCCAGATATTCGGTGAAGAAAGATGACCAAGGTATGGATTGGCTCTATTTGAAAGCATAAATAGACATCCGACCAGCACCTTAACATTGTGGGTTTTTTAGGAAATTAGAATCTTTCTTTTCACGCGAAAAGGAACGAGTCTCTTTTATGAGATCTGTTCTTTTGAGCAATGTTGTACGTTTCACTGTAATGGTTAAAAAATTAGTCGTTAGAGTGAAACGTACTAACATGAGAGGAGGGATTACATCAGACATAAGAAGACCAACGGACCGAACAGAAGAGGAAGAAGAAGAGAAAGAATTCGCTGTGCGATTAAAAAGCGAAGGCTCATCTTCATCAACCTCCCAAGGAACAAAGGAAAGGAGTTGCGATAGAAAAACACCGGTAAGGTAATGTCGGAACACAACAGGAAGGCCAACAATGAGTTGGGATGAACTGCGTCAGTGGGTCAACAACCCCCTGCGCTCCGACGACGAGCTCCGAGACGCTTGCAACGGCCTCGCGCTCGACAACACAGGGTCAACGGACACCCTGAGGAACACGCTGCTTGCACGCATCGCGCGTGAAGGAGACCTCGCGGCTGCGGCCACGTGGAACCCTGCGGCGGCTCCAACGGCACCCGTTACACCCGCGCCTCCGGTACCTCCGGCGGCTCCACCCGCACCGACACCTCCGGCTGCTCCGGCCAACGACCCGCCCAACAGTGGCAGGCACGGCTGGGTCACCCCGGTAGTCATCGGACTGGCAGTGCTTGCACTGCTGCTCGCGGGCACGCTTGGGTATGTCCTTGCGACACGAGACGACAAGAAGGTCGTCACGATCGTCGACAGGCAGCCCCCGAAGGACAACCCCCGGGACACCCCGAGGGACAAGCCAAGCGACAACGGTGACACGTGTGCAAGTGCCGTGACAAACGCCGAGGGATACCCCGGGCCTACCACACAGGAGGCCAAGGAGGTCATCAACCTCGACGTCCAGCGGCTCGGCACCGAGTGCAGCGCCTTCGTCTTCAGGGACCCGGATCAGGAAACGCATCCGGCAAACTGCCCTGACGGCTGGGTCTGCACCTTCACACTCGCCGATGGCGGCGTGAAGGTCTACCAGGGAGAGGACGGCCTCACAGTCAACGCTTCAGCGGGCACACTGCGATTCGTCGCGGGTTACCCGTCAGCTGACAAGGTCCATGAGGATCCACCGTGCGAGCTTGCTCGTGCAGAGGACTCCTTCGGACAACACGAGGATCCGTCGTTCCCGGCTTCGGCTGGCAACTTCAACTGCAATGGGTCGAACAGCACCGACAGTTCGGCGCCAACATGCCCGACCTTCGCCGGTCTGGCAACAACGCCCATCGGAGACGGTGGTTGCAAGTACAAGGGCAGCGTCGTAACTGACGTCGTCCCGAACGGATGGACCGCCCACTACTGGGACGGTTCAAAGACGGTCGATGCCAATCCGGGCGCGACCATTACGACGGGTGAGAGTTCCTTCTACCCCGTGAAGTAGCGATCTCCCGCCGCTCGCCCCTTGAGCAGAAAGGAGTGTCGTAGTCCCATTGGAATGCAATAAGGAAGTGTCTTGGTGTTTCCTAACCCACCTTAAGGACTCCTGATTCAAGGAGATATCGCTTTCGAGCGAAAAGTTTTGTTTGTAAGCTTCGGCTTACTCCCGCTTCCAGCGGCAGAAAAAACAGGACTCCTTAAGCACTTCCCTTTACTCATAAAATTTGTGGGTAAAAAGAAGTGCTTAAGAATATGAAGACAATAAGTTTGGTAATACCAATCTACAACGAGGAAAAACGAATAAAAAAAACGATTTTGGCCCTTTCTCAAGGGTTCACTTTTGACGGCCTAAAACTTGAAGAGGTGCTATTTGTAAACGACGGCTCAACCGATGGAACCGCCGAAAAGGTAAGAAAACACAAGAAGAAACTTGAGAAAATCCTTGATGCAAAAGTACGGATTATTTCCTATAAGGTAAACAGAGGAAAAGGTTTCGCAGTAAAAAAGGGTATGCTTGCCTCCTCTTCTGACTACTCCCTTCTTCTGGACTGTGATATGTCTACCCCGTTTTCACAGCTGAAAAAATTTATACCCCTAATGGAAAAGGAGATCCCGGTGATAATCGGAACCCGGAAAAATGGAAAATCAACCGTGGTAAAAGCCCAGCCTTTATACCGGCAACTTTTGGGCCGCGGCTTTACTGTTCTTTCAAATATCATACTCGGGATAAATGTGACTGATTTTACCTGTGGGTTTAAGGCATTCTCAAAAGAAGCCAGAGACGTTATCTTTCATTTTGCCAAGATTGACCGATGGGGATATGATGCGGAGATCCTGTTTCTTTCCGTACATCAATCCTTTCCGATCCGTGAAGTAGCGGTAAGATGGACCGATGATAAGCGGACCAAGGTGAGCATCGTTCGCGACACGATCTCTTCTCTATCCGAACTGTTTACGATCCGTGAAAATGCGTTCAATGGAGCGTATGAATTGGCTAAACAGGAAAGAATTGGCTTGGTGCGAAAGTTCAGATTTGCACGCTAATATGAAAAGACTTTTTATCGTTTCCAGTTATCCCGCAAAAAATCAGCTTCATGGTACCAATACCGTAGGCGTTGCTTCATATACTAAAAATACATTAAAGGCGCTTACCGGATTCCATAAGGATCTCCGGATTACGGTCTGGGCTGAAACCCTCGAAAAAGAAGAGGTTTATAGGGAGAACGGCATGATCATTAAACGTGTCTGGAAACGCGGCGATTACAACAGCCTTTGGAGCCTTTACAAAGCCATTAGCGACAGACCTTCTGATGCAGTCATAGTGCCTTTTGAAGGCTATATGGTCGGAGGATTAAGCCATACTCTTTTGTTTGTCTATATGATGTTATTGTGGAAACTCAGCGGGAAAAAAATCTACCTCATCCTCCATCAGGTGGTTGCTGATTTTAGACCGTTTGAAAAAAACCAGTTGAAAGCATTTGTCCTCAATATAATCAAGAGTTTTTTCTATCCTACTCTTTTGTATATTTCGTTTAAAACCATAGTGTTTGAAAAAAAGTTTAAAGAACTTTTGAAAAATAATGAAAAGGTAGTGGTAATTTCCCACGCAGTAGAGACGATGAAAAAAATCAGTAAGACCGAGGCGAGAAAAAAACTAAAGCTTAAAAAAAACGGTTTTTACGTGCTGTGTTTCGGATATATTTCACCTTACAAAGGAATGGACTCCATGATTGCCCTGTGGGAAAAGTATAAAAACGTCCACCTCATCATAGGCGGCGGCCCTAATCCAAATCATAACAATAAACGAAGCTATGCTAAGTTTGTGGCGGCATTGAAAAAGAAGGCGCGGGAAAAAGGGATTATCACCACAGGATTTATTTCAGAGAAAAAAATCCCTCTTTATTTTTCAGCATGTGATCTCGTGGTTCTCCCTTACAAAACTTTTATGTCTTCTTCCGGACCGCTTTCCATCGCGTTCTCTTTTGAAAAGCCGGTGCTTCTTTCCCGAGCTCTTGAGGGATATTTCGACAGCCCTGATTTTCAAAAATCTCTCCGGTTAAATCCTGTTACCAAAAACAATCTTGTTTTTAAACTCAACAAAGAAGACTTTTTTGATAAACTAAAATGGACCCGGAAAAATCTGGAAAAAACCGTGGCATTTTCAAAATCCATGAAAGAGACCCGTTCCTGGGAAAAAATCGGAAAAAAATACGTACAAGTTCTCTCTCAATAATGAAAACCTACATACAGCGGCATCTTGCCATCATCGCTCTTGTCGTCATCGTCTTTATCGTCTTTGTAACTAACGTAAAAGAGGGTACGTATCTCATCGGGTGGGATCATCTTTCGACCGAGCTTAATCCTCTTCTTGCGGTGAAGCGTGCTTTTTTTGCTGTCTGGCAGGAATATCAGAGTCTCGGACTGGTGGGTGGAATGGCCCACGCTTCGGATCTAATCCATGCGGTTTTTGTTTCCATATTGGCGCTTGTAATTCCGCAGTCTTTAAATCGCTACGTCGTCCATTGCCTCTTGCTTCTTGCCGGAGCAATCGGAATACATAAGCTTATTGAGTTTTATGAACCCCGGGAAAAACAGATAGCCTTTTTGGGCGCTTTGTTTTATATGTTCAATATCGGTACGATTCAGCTTTTTTACGTGCCGTTTGAACCGTTTTCCTGGTTTTTTGCCGCGCTCCCGTGGGAACTCTGGATATTCAGCAAGGTGTTAAAAGAGAAGACTGGTCGGCGGAATCTTTTATTGTTTTTGATCATAAACCTTCTTTCGACACCGCAGGCATATCTTCAGACACTGTTTGTCGTATACGTGATTGTTTTGGCCTGTCTTGCTTCTGTGTATCTTTGGGGCAAGAGATCTTTCCAGTCGATAAAGAAAGTGGTGTTGCTTTTCTTTTTGCTCTTTTTAGTCAATTCTTTCTGGATCTTGCCTCAGCTGTATTTTTTAATAGCCAACGGTGGTGTGATAACGCAGGCAAAAATAAATCAGTTGGCTACCGAGGATGTTTTTTTCCAAAATTATGAAAAGGGAACGATTTCTAATTTCGTGTCGTTTAAGGGTTTCTATTTTGATCTTTTCCGTTCCAATCAGGAAAGACTCTTTCTTGAGTGGCACAATCATTTCTCGCAAGCTCCTTTTAAGATCCTTTCATATATTCTATCCGCTGTTGTACTTATTGGTGTATTTATGCGGGGACGGAAACATAAAGCCTTTCTGCTTGTCTATATAGTCTGCGCAATAGCCCTTCTTTCTGCAACGCCCGTTATCTCAGAAGTAAATAATATGTTCCGTACGAACGGCTTTTTCAATCAGATATTCCGCTCTCCTTTTACCAAATTTGTAATTCCCTATTCTCTCGTCTCAAGTTTCTTTTTTGCCCAGGGAGCGCATATTCTTTTAAAAAAACTTTCAGGAAAAGGAAAAAATATTGCATTTTGTTTTCTTGCTTTCGCCGTATTGACATATACGCTTCCCTCATTTAAAGGGTACTTTTTCTCTCCATCGATGAAGATTAAACTACCTCAGGAATACCTTGAAGCAATCGAGTATTTTAAACATCAAGACATAAATAAAAGGATCGCTATTTTACCCGACCATACTTTCTGGGGTTGGTTTTATCAAAGCTGGGGATACAATGGTTCGGGATTTATGTGGTACGGGATTGAGCAACCAATGCTTTCGCGCACGTTTGATGTCTGGAGCGGTTCCAGCGAGCGGTATTTCTGGGAGCTGAAACAAGCAGTCGATGGTGAAAAAAAGGATGATTTTATAGACACACTAACTAAGTACGATGTCGCGTATGTAATTTTTGACAAGTCTCATCTCTCTATTTCGTCCATTACCAGAAGTCTTCAGTATGAGAGTCTTACAAAACTTCTTAAAGATCCTCATGTCAAACTAGTAAAAAAGGGCAAGGTTATTGATATATATCAGATTATGCAAGACCACAAGGTGGAGGATTTTGTCTCACTCGCCTCTTCTCTTAGCTCGGTATCTCCTGCAGTAAGCGCTGAGAATAATGACAATGTATATAAAAAAACCGGTGGGTATATGACAGATGGGAAACCCATACTGTTTTACCCATTCCGTGATGTAATGAGCCGCACCAGATTGGCTGATAAAAAGTGGAGCCTTGTTGAAACGGAGCGCAGTTTTGAATTAAGGACAAATTTTGATTCGGAAAACTTTCAAGTTGCAGAAACATCAGCGGGAAAGTACGGAATGCCTCTCAATACCCCAAGAGGAGTAGAAACATTTCAGGTAGCCTACCAGATAAAAGTAGAGCCACATACAATAGTTGCAACCATACCTAAAACTCTCGTGTCAACGATCGACGTAACAAAAACAGAACTTGTTGATTGCGGACAGGAAAAAGGCATAGTGAAAAAGCTTCCGTTGAAAAACGGCATCCGGGTAGGTTCTGACCAGGGAGCTGTCGCATGTTTTGGATACAATGATCCGTTTCTTGAACAACAGTACGGGTATCTTATCAAGGTAAAAAATAGCAACCTTGTCGGAAGACGTCTTTTTTTCTACATTCTTGACGATACCAAAAAGCAAAGCTATCTTGAGGAAAGACTTCAGAGCGATACAGATTATTTCTTTTTAGGGCCGAAGTACCAATACGGCCTCGGATATGGTCTCACCTTTCAGGGTAACTCCTACAAGAACGTTTCTTCTGTAAACGAACTGGCAGAGGTAAAGATTTACGCATTTCCGTATAACGCAATTAAGGATTTCGCCCTCTTGCGGAAAGGGTCAACGGTGCAAAAATCCCGTATGGAGTCTGTTTTTTCTGCTAAAAAAACGAGTTACTTTACCTATGATGTCGCGCTTAAAAATACAGATAAGGGAACTCTCATTCTTAGTCAATCATACGATAATGGCTGGAAAGCTTATCAGGACAATAAAGAACTTGAAGAACATGTACTGGTAAACAACTGGGCAAATGGCTGGAGCATCGATCAAAATTCGGGAAAGTCTGTAAGTATTATTTTTTGGCCGCAGTATCTTGAATTTGCCGGATTTTTACTTTTGGTATTTGCTTTTGGAATCACTGTATTTAAAAAGGAATCTTAACCGTTTTATCAGTATACTTTTTGTATGAAGCCACTCTCCCACTTCCAGATAAGAAACCCCAAAGACAGTGAAACCCCGATCGAAGCCGCAACGCAAATTTTCGCATCCCTGCTACCCTATCCCTATGTCCCCTTGTGGAAAAGACCCATCCTAAAACCTCGTAAGTTTTCATTTGAGATATATCTTCTCTCGCAAACTATCTATTTTTACATAACAACCCCTTCTTCAGCTGATACTCTCGTTCAGAGCCTCCTCACTTCCTCATATCCTCAGTCGCTTTTAAAAAAGACTAAAGATCCGCTGGACATGGTTCTTAACTCAAAAAGTATTTCAGAAGGAGAGCTCGTTTTGAATTCATATGTTTATTTCCCGATAAAAACGTACGGTGACTTTGAAGATATCGACCCACTTTCTGCACTGGTTGGGTACTTATCCAAGCAGCCCGCAGATCTGAAAGCGGGAATTCAGATTCTGGTGGAACCTGCCCGATTTGCATGGCAGGATCGGGCCGTCGTAGCAGCAAAAAAAATGTCATACGACGAAACCGCTGAAAAGTATGGACTGAATCCACAGAAGATGACTATCATGAAAAAGGCTTCCTTTCAGGGTGGTAAAGCGCTCATCCGGCTCATCACTGCGTCCGATGGAAGAAACACTATGCATGATCTGCGAAATCTTGCAGGAACTTTTGGAAGTTTCTCACTTGGTGAAGGAAACCAGTTCGTCTTCAAAAAGAAATACCTGTTTAAAAAAAGCTTTCTTGGACGCGCTAAGAACCGCACTTCTTTCTTTTTTGAGCGAAAAGAACAGATTTTAAATGCTCAGGAGCTGGCAACGATCTGGCATCCTCCCGGCTATCTTTTGGCGGGAATTAAGAATATTGCATGGGGGAAAACGTTATCAGGAGAGGCGCCGGAAAATCTACCGGTCAAAGAGACTGCAACCGAAAAAGATGATGTAAACTTTTTTGCCAAAACCGACTATAAAAATAAAGAGACTACGTTTGGCGCAACCACACGCGATCGCCGAAAACACGTCTATATTATCGGAAAAACCGGTGCCGGAAAATCAACTCTTGTTGCCAATATGGCGATCGATGATGTCCGACGCGGGCGCGGAGTTGCGATCGTTGATCCTCACGGAGATCTTTCTTCAACGATTCTTGACTATATTCCAAAAAGGAGGATGAAGGATGTCGTATATCTTGAGCCGTTTGACACCGAACGCCCGTTTTCCTTAAACATTCTTGAAGTAAGGAATAAACAACATAAAGATCTTATTGCTTCAGGCGTGGTCTCCATCTTTTTTAAACTATACGGTGACAGCTGGGGGCCCAGACTGGAGTATATTCTGCGTAATGTAATCCTCACGCTTCTTGAAGTGCCGGGTGCTACCCTTGTTGACGTTCTCAAACTTTTGAGTGACGCTCCTTACCGGAAAAAAGTTGTCTCCGAATATGTCACTGATCCTGTTATTAAAACATTCTGGGATAAAGAATTTGGAGGAATGACCGATAAGATGCGGGCAGAAGCAGTCTCTCCTATTCAAAACAAAGTGGGTCAGTTTGTGTCTTCGAAAATGATCCGCAATATAATCGGAGAGCCGAAATCAACCTTAGATCTCAGTAAGATTATGGATGAGGGAAAAATCCTGATCTTAAACCTGTCTCAAGGAAAGCTCGGAGAGGATAATGCAGCGCTTCTTGGTGCTATGATTATTACCCAGATTCAGCTTGCTGCGATGGGCCGTTCTTATCAAAAGGAGGATGACCGAAAAGACTTTTTCCTCTATGTGGACGAGTTTCAAAACTTCGCCACCTCTTCATTCATTAAGATCTTATCTGAGGCGCGGAAATACCGGCTCTGTCTTACGCTTGCAAATCAATATATTGATCAGCTTGAAGAGGAGGTTCAAGATGCGATCTTCGGCAATGTAGGAACACTTATCTCGTTTGTAGTAGGCGCGCGGGACGCGGAGATTTTGACAAAAGAGTTTGCTGAGATTTATTCGGAAAACGATCTGGTTTCGCTTGGAAAGTATGAAATCGTTCTGAAGCTTTCGATTGAGGACATGACGACCGCTCCTTTTCCTGCAAAAACTCTCCCCCTGCCCAATCTTAAAAATGATAATAAGGAGAAAATTATTCAACAGTCGAAGGAGAAATTTGGAAGGAAGGTTTAGTTAGGCTTTTTCGCAGCTTTTGCAAGCTTATCCCAATCTTTTGAAAGGGAATCTTTTAGTTTTTTTGCAGCGGTTACTGATTGCTTAGAAAGTGGGCTTTTAAGCTTTCCAATAGTCTCTTCTACTTTTTTGACATAGGTTGGTCTATCTATCTCTTCTACCTGTTCCTTTAGATTTGCAAGCGCGACCATTAACTCCTCCTTAACCTCAATATAGAGTTTTTTTGATTCTTTGGTTACTTTACCAAATACCTGTTTTACTTTTTTATCAACCTCGTTGTCTTTCATTACCTTAAGAAGTTTTGCGTATTTCTTTTTTGCATCTTGTCGGAGTAGTTTTCCAGCTTTAGGTGCAAGAAATAATCCGGCAAGTGCGCCGCCGATGGCACCCAGTAGTAATCCTATTCCAAAATTTGAGGATCTTTTTTCTTCCACACTCTTACTTTAACAAGAAAAGATTAATTTAGCAAGTCCCAATAACAATAATCAAGCAGCCAATGTAGCCGGTAATGGTGTCGAATGAACTTTTGCTTTTTCTGTAGAAACGGCATCTTTTAAAAACCGCTTGTATCTTTTATCTGAGATGCTTCTTGCAAGACGAACTGTCCCCCCTGCAACTATAGATTCCATTGAACCGATCAAGGCAAGTGCGAAACCGTTATGCATAAGACCGGCTTTTCCCGCTAGCGCACCGACAACCGGAGCCATAGAGGCGCCCAGTAAGATTCCTAAGCGTGCCGGATTGGAGAAATCTTGTCGTAGTGCCAAAGACCATAAGTCCCGAGAAGAAGGTTGTTCAGCCATTATTTCTTTTATGTCTACGTCGAGAGCGCGATACTCGTCAATTAATTGGTCTGCCTTCTTTTTAGGAATATTTGACTTAACCAATTCACTCCTGAGCAAATCATATACTTCCTCCATCTTCCCCCCGTCAAAAGCCTGTACTGTATCTTCTACTTCCTTGTAGCGCTTTTTGAATTCCTTTGAGTTGATTAGTTTTACTATTGGCTCCGGTAACTGAGAAAGAGCTGGAGTTTTCCCTTGTTCGATAAGAGCTCGCGCCGCTTCATGATACATCTTTACAGATTGCACAGCAGTAGTAAGAGAGAGGGCAACGGCTGATGTCCCAAATATTAAACCTGGTTCGATATCGTGACCTTGCTGTAACATCGGATCCACCTGAGTCGAGCCGTATACTGCCATTAAAAGTGCTCCTGTCGCAAGAGGAATCCTTTTTTTTAGTACATCTGTTGAGAATCCGGAACCCTTCAGCGCTTTTATTTCTGCATACTCACCCATCATATCATCCGTATTTGCCGTTACTATTTTTGCCAACATACCTAAGTGAGCCATTTCAAGCGAGTGTGCGACCGGTCCTATATAAAACATCTTTTTTATTACTTCCTGTGCTCCTTCTGTGCGCTCATGCGCATTATCAAACAACATTCTTCTCGTTGCGTATTCTTGGCGAATTTCACCTATTTCTCCGTTTAAGCGCGCTAAGTCTTCTGCAACTTGAGGCGAAAGATTGCCGGACTTTACCGGACGTATTGAGATAAAATCTCCCAGAGCTTCTTGGATAACACGACAATCTTCTTCAAGAGTTTTTTGGTTAATTGGCTTATCCGCTTCTATTATTCCCATATGTTGCGCCTGTTTTATCCCTTGCCCTGTCGGTGTAAGTCGTGGCATTTTTCCGCTTAGTAATAAGTCGGGAAGCCATGTAATTATGAAGTTTTCTTGAGATGCGACTGCGATTGTGCTTATCGCGTCTAAAACTTTTTTTGGCGTGAATTCTCTTCTTTGAAGTTCAAGCTCAAAACCTTGCCCGATTAGACCACGGAATACTCCTTCCAAACTTGGATTTTTTGCAAGAACGAATTGTACTTCTAATGGCAATGTTGCAGGGTTATCAAAATCGATTTTTTCTAATGCGATGGCAGAAGCAGCGTAACTGAATGTTTCTATAGAGCTTGCTATTGCAACAAACTCTTTTTTTTCGACTTCATCAATCTTCTTTTGATACTCAGAAAAAGGGCGATGCTGGATTAATTTATCTATCTTTCCTTCGCCTGCGAGTTTTTTTACCTGTTCTGCTACTTTCGGAGCTAAACCGGAAAGATATACGTCAAAATCTATTTCCGGATGTTGAGCTGTTCGTTCACGGAGGACTTGGTCCGAGAGAAACCCATCTCTTAATACATCGGTGACTCCACCGATTCCCGGACGCATATAGAGTTGCTTTCCCTCAAGAGGATTTAAATAACTTTCTACGATTGAGTTCAGCTGCTCTACGGTTAAATCACTTGGCAAAAAGGAGGGATAATCTGAAAGCCTGGTTATAAGTTCTCTTGCATCTCTCCCTACCTCTTCAACAGGCCGTAGTACCGATCCTTTTATCTCGTCGCTTGCCCCAACAATAAATACTCGTTGAGATAATATCTCGGCTTCTAAAAAGGAAATATTTCCTTGTACGCCAGCTGCACCCGCAGAAGCAAGAAGTGGAAGATTTTGATTTTCCCATAGCGCTTTAAGTTGTCGGGCTCTTTCAACATCTTGACCGGAATTTTCTGTCCGACTAGTAGGTGTTTTTTCTTTTCTCTTAAGTAATCTCCGGATAATTCCTTCTTGGTGTTTTAATACTATTACATTCTCTCCTGTTTCCGGGTTTTTTGCTTCTTCTGTCTCGGAATCTCGGGAAAGCTTTGCCAATCTTTTGAGGACTTTAGTTGTTTCTCCTGATCGAGCTGATAGCGTAGTGTCAACAACAGGAGGTCTTGGGCGTAGTTCTGGAGCAATGTCAACCATTTACATTAATAGTAGATATCAGGGAGACAAAATGCAAACCACTTACTTTTTCTTTTTCCAATCAGCTTTGGTAAGTATCGGAGCATATAAATCGTCTTTTATGGCTATCCGGAGATCCCGGAGTTCTTTGGAAGTCGGGTTACGTTCTTGGAATTTTACGAATGGGGTATTTTCAATGACAACCAGCGGTTGTTGTTCATTGCCTTCGCCCATTACTAAAACAGCGCTTGCTGATAGTCCATCTGCAATACCAACCTTGGTCATTATTAATTTTCTTCCAAACAGATCCGGTTTACCAATGAAGTCATTTAAAGCCTCAAAGCCACTATGGGCAATCATCATCCCCGTCGTTCCCCACCGGAGAGGTGTGGTACGGCTATCCGTTATGAGAACCCCTACGTGTTTTCTCTTAAACCGCTTGCGTAAATATTCTCTTATAGAGTTTGCGGTTTTTTGTGGATTTTTCGGCCTGAGAATATAGTTTCCAAAGCCATTTGATTCGTCTATGCCGGCAGACGGAACTAAATTGTCGTCGGTAATAGTCAACATTACGTTGTACTTACTTTTTCCCCGTTCCAGATAATGGCTTGCGTTATCTGTAATGAGCTTGTCTTTATTTGCGTAATCTGTTGAGATAATGCTTCCTTCGCAAATAGAAATTATTTTTGAGGTTATGGCAAGAATGGAGTTATTTTTAAAAGAAGTGACGTACCTATCCAAAATCTTGAATATGTCTTTGTCTTTTGCTGTAATTTTGTGGGTCCGGATAGGGCGTACAATCATGAAGTCCTATTATAGCTGAGCATATAGTATTTCGTATGTAGTATTTAGGGAGCTGTTGCCGAATGCTAAATGCCGAATCCTAAATGCGATTTCCTAGAGTCCTTGCGCGTCTTTTTGCACGTCCTGAAGGTCTTTTTCAACATCACCTACGTCAATGGTCGCTGCTTCCTCTTCCTCATCTTTGGGGGTCGGAGAAACTGCAACGGATGGAACAACTACTTGTGCGGGGGCAGTAGGAACTTGTTGTTGATTTAGACCCATAGAGCTGCTTACTAGAAATGCGGCAACTACGATCGCACCGACTACTAAAAGTCCCAAGACAACACCCAAAGTCTTATTAACGAAAGACTTACCGGTAGGTTTTCCTTGAAAATCAGGTAGCGGCGTACTGTTTTTTACTGATGCGTCCATAAAAGATTATTGAGGTTCTGCTGAACTGGTACCGGTGGGTTGGGATTTATCTCCCTGTAATTTCTTCACTTCTCTTGCAGCGTTCATAACAGCCTGTTTTGCATCTATTATGACTTTGTGAGTAGTTCGCAAATCAGCTTGAAGCTGACTCATGGTTTCTCCAACCGTTCCTTTTAAGCCACTTTCTTGACCAATCGTGATAACGTATTCTTTTCCGGCCTGGCTTGAAACTGTGCTTTGGGCTGTCGCAATAGCATCATTAGCCTTTTCTATTGCTGCCCGTGCAGCAGTAACGTCTTTTCCAGCTGCTTCTGCAGTGCTTATTTTCGCCTCTAGTCGCGCAGCAATACTTGCCAGTTTATCCAGTATCTTCACCATGTGAGCGGTTCGTCTTTTATTAATATCTACAAGCTTTGCATCGATTCTTTCCACGAGTTTTTGCTTGCGCTGATCTTTTATTGTCTTTAGTTTCTCCTTGAAGGCTTCCCGTCGGGCTTTTAATTCTCCTGCTGTACTTGCTCTTTTTTCCTGTCTTTCCTCTTTTCGCTCTTGGGCGGCAACCTTTACGTTTTGGCTCCGGTCAAGAGATATCTCCCTGTCTGTACTTACATCTTCAGCTTTTACAACAACGACTGCGGCTAAAAGAAAAGAAAATAACAAAAAAGACGAAATCTTTCGCATACAATTAGACTAATAAAAAGTCGCCCATGTGTCAAGGGCAGTGACCTTTTTATTTCTGTGAGAGTTTGCGGTTAAGGCCTTCTATTGCGCGGAGTATCTCTATCGGAGTTACGAAAACTATGGTGTTTGATGCGTCGGATGAAACGTCATTAATCGAGTTTAGAGTGCGAAGATGAAGAGCGCCAGGTGCTCCCTGCATGAGTTGCGCTGCTTTTGCAAGATTTTTTGCGGCAATAACCTCTCCTTCCGAGTTGATTATCGTTGCTCTTTTTTCACGCTCAGCTTCTGCCTGCTTAGCCATAGTTCTTTTCATATCGGCAGGCATCTCTATGTCTTGCATTTTAATAGCGGTCACATTGATCCCCCACCCTGCGGTTTCTTTATCCACCAGTTTTTTTATTTGCTCGGCAAGTTGCTCCCGTTCAGTTAAAAGTGTATCCAACTCCACGCCACCAATCACATCACGAAGAGCGGTCTGTGAATATTGAGTTGCTGCGTATGCATAATTTTGTATTTTAAGAACGGCGTCATCCGGTTTCTCTACTTGAAAATACACCACCGCATTGATCCCAACCGGTACATTGTCTTTGGTGATTACTTCCTGACGGGGTATATCGGTGGTCGTGATACGCATATCGACTTTTATCATTCTCTGAATTAAGGGAATGATGATGCGGAGCCCTGGTTCGTAGACTCCTGAAAAAACTCCAAGTGTTAAAACGACTCCCCGTTCATACTGGTTGATGATTTTTACGCCGAGTACGAGAATGATGAGTACAACAATAAGCCAAAATATCATAGGTCTCACTATTATTGCAGAAAAAAAGACTTTGTCAATGATCATTTACTGAAACTTTTTGGGATGTGAAGTCTATGAGTTGGCGCGGGTGAGTATTTCGGCTTCAACCTTCGCAAGATACCCCAAAAGTGAGGGGTGGCGGTTGATGATAAGAGTGAAACTCAATCTGAGGGCTTTTATCGCTGCATCTCTACCTGAAGGATCCATATCCTTCATTACATTGGCAAATTGCCTCGGATAATTGATGGCAATATCTCCCACCGAGGCAACGAGTTCCCCGGCTTCATCTCGCGAGTGCCCTAAGAAATCTGCGTAGAGATAATCTGTCTTTACATATGTTGATTCATTGAGTCTTTCGTATATTGAAAAATAGTCCTGAATATCTAT
>MGBA01000011.1:23189-24783 GCA_001789965.1 Candidatus Roizmanbacteria bacterium RIFCSPLOWO2_02_FULL_40_13 | reverse complement strand
AATGACCCGTGACAGCTTAGCCGCTCATCAGGGCATGAAAGTACCGCCACATATAAAATATCAAGCACAAGTAATGGCTGTCCTCTCAATGATTTCAGATATTGAAAAATTTATCTCAATCTCTAAAAAAGTCATCAGACAGCTGGAGATTAAGTTTCAACTGAATTCTCAAGGAAAAAAAGTCGTTGACAGTTTGGAAACGTTAAAAACTCTATGTAACAGATTCCATTCGGTTGTACGGCAATTGAGAAGTCGTCATGCTGGCAGACTCGCCTTTGAGGTAGATGACGAATATGACGTTCAAGATTTGTTTCACGCTTTACTAAAAATATTCTTTGAAGATATTAGAAAAGAAGAATCAGTTCCAAGTTACGCTGGTAGTTCATCCCGAGCAGATTTCCTCCTAAAAAATGAGCGAATTGTAGTTGAGATAAAAAAAACTAGCGATAAATTAAAGGACAAGCAATTAGGAGAACAAATAATTTTGGATGTAGCTAAATATAAAGAGCACCCTAATTGTAAAACTCTTGTTTGTTTTATTTACGATCCTGAAGGAAGAGTTAGTAATCCCTCCGGTTTAGTTGCCGACATAGACAAACTTTCAGGAAACGATCTTACAGTCGTAATTATTATTCGCCCTAATGACTGAAGATCAAATATTATTAAAAAATAAAGATTTTTTAGTGCTACTTCATAATCGTCCCACATATTCAACTGCTCCGTCTTTTTGATATAATCCTGATATGAAGTTGAAGAAAATTGTATGTCTTGGTTTCAACGGAAATGAACTTGAGGATAATTATTGGTCAGAACTTGATAAATTAACCGAAAAAAGAGTATTAGCTACAGGAGATGAAGTTAAAAATCATCAAGACGGGGAGGCTTTATTGGTTAAGCTTGGCTCTAAAGTTGGTAAGGAAGTCGTTGACGCTTTCCCAAATCTAAAATACATAGGAATGTTGGGAACAGGTTATGGAGGCATAGACACTAGATACGCAACTAAAAAAGGCATTACTGTTACTAACATTGCCGATTACGCTACAGAAGGGGTTTCCGAATTTACTTTTGCCATTCTTCTTGAATATCTAAGGTCTATTGAAAAAGCAAAGACCCAAGCTAAACAAGGCAATTACTCTGATGACTTTAGTGGTGTAGAAATAAAAGGAAAGACCTTTGGCGTTATAGGACTCGGACATATTGGTCTGCGAACTGCTGAGATAGCCAAAGCGTTTGGAGCTGATGTTATCTATGAGTCTTTTAATCGTAAAAAAGAAGCCGAAGCAAAGGGAATAAAATACTCAGATGAGGTTCTCTCACAAGCAGACATATTAACGGTCAATCTTGCCCTAAATTCGCAAACAGAAGGCTATTTTAATGCCACCCGCATAAATACATTTAAGAAAAATGTGATTGTTATCAATCCTAGCCCAATGGAACTTTTTGATTTTAAGGCGCTTGTTGACCGTCTCAAAAAAGGCGATATCACCTTTATGCTCGACCATAGCGACGAAATGACAAAGGAGCAATTAGACTGCCTCAAGCCCCTTAAGAATTGTATTATTTATCCTCCCGTTGCCTATCTTACCGTTGAAGC
>MGBA01000011.1:467-23138 GCA_001789965.1 Candidatus Roizmanbacteria bacterium RIFCSPLOWO2_02_FULL_40_13 | reverse complement strand
AGGAAAGCCGACCAATAAAGTTAATTAAGAGTAAGCAAAATTGTAAACTTGATCTCTATAGTACGTTCCAACATATTCAACCAGCCTGGACTCGGTCTTTTTAGCCTATAAGAACAGCCCTTATTAGATTCTAGTCCCGTCTCTCTTCTGTGCGCCCTATGCTATAATTAGTATGATGCAACAGCCTAAATATGAAAAAGGATGAAAAACTAACATCTTGGGAGTGGAAAAGCCTTGTCAATCCGGGCAGTCTTGCAGATGGGCACGCGCATCAAGGACAGAATGCAAGCCAAAGAAGGGTTATTAATAGACTATCAAGTATATTTTTTGATGCTGAAAAAGCTAACCAACTTCAGCTTCAGAACGACTTCGAAAAACTTTTTTTTCATTTAGGTGGTCAAAAGGCTTATAAAAAATTCTCCAAACCTTTATATCACTACGCCTGTTCCCTATGTATCGAGGTTGTAGCAAATTACCTAAGAACAAATAATACATCTGTCAGTTTGGTACATCCGACATTTGATAATCTAGCTGACATATTAAAACGCCATAAAGTGAAGCTCGAACCCATTAGTGAAAGTGAATTATTGGATATTGCCCAAAATAAACATAAAATAAGGACACAAGCTCTTTTTCTCGTTTGTCCAAATAACCCAACAGGCTTAGAATTAACAAAAAAACAATTTTCAAATATTGTCGACTACTGCAAGAAGAACAACAAACTACTTATTCTTGATTTTAGCTTTCGGTTTTTTAGCAAGCACATTGAATGGGATCAATACGAAATATTGCACTCTTCGGGAGTAGATTTTATCGCGCTGGAAGATACAGGAAAAGTATGGCCCACACTAGATCTTAAAATTGGACTTATGATTTCAAATAATTCTCTCTATGAAGATATGGTCAGCATAACGGACGATTTTATATTAAATCTATCCCCTTTCATTATTCAACTTCTTACTGAATATCTGCAGGTTGAAAAAATAAAATCCCGCTCTATTAAAACAGCGCAGGTGATTAAAAAAAACAAAAAGATCCTCATTGATCGCCTTCGAAAAACTCCCTTACGGGTGATGAATCCAGGGTCCCCGATGAGTGTTGCGTGGATTAGGCTTCCAAAAACCTGGGAGAGTACGACCTTTTGTGAGTGGTTAGAAAAAAATAACATATACGTTCTGCCAGGTGGTCCTTTCTTTTGGAATGATGCAAAACAAGGAGATAGTTTTCTAAGAATTGCTCTTTCCCGACCGGAAAAACTTTTTTCTATAATTACAAAGAGGTTAGAAATCGCCACGCTGAAGTACAAAAATGAAACCCCAATCTAATCAAATATGGAAAAAACAGTTCAAACGGAGAATATGCAAAAAGGACAAGCTGTAGCTACGCTAAAAGACGTTAGCTTTTCATCACCGGACAAACTTCTTTTTTATGGAGTTGATCTGGTTGTAAAAAAAGGACAAAATACAACCTTGATTGGAGAAAGTGGAGTAGGTAAATCAACCTTGTTAAAGCTAGTATTGGGAAGAATTGTCCCAGACACAGGAACCGTCGTTCTTTCAAAGAAATTAAAAGTAAGCTACGTTCCACAGGATATTGAAGAACTTGACATTGAAGCTACTATTTCAATTAGAGATTTATTCTTTAAAGCTCGGGGATTAGATATGCTTGGAAAAAGAAAGGCTGAATTAGAGCAGGAAATGACTACGACTGATCCAGAAAAATTGCAAGCAATCTTAAACGAATATGGAACTATCTCTGAAGAATATGAAAAACGTGGAGGATACGCTGCAGAATCGGATATGGGTAAAATTCTCGCGGGACTTAAATTAGATCAAAACTCAACGGGTCATATAACACCAGACTCAAAGCTTAACGAAGTGAGTAGTGGTCAAAAAACAAGGGTCCTAATTGGACAAGCTCTTTTTGCAAATTCTGATTTACTTGTCTTAGATGACCCGACAAGTCATTTAGATGTTGAGTCGGTAGACTGGCTAAGTAAATATTTAAGAAATTCCGAACAGGCTACGTTAATAGCTACTAATAATCTACCTTTTATAAATGCGTGCGCTAATAAAGTAGTAGAAATAACAGATTTTGGAAGAGTCCTTGCTTTCGAAGGCGATTATGGAGATTACTTAACAAAAAGGGATCGACTGCTAGAAGCTGAAAAGGCGGAGGCGGAGGCAGTAATGGCAGAAAAGGACAGAATAGAAGCTACCTATAAAGATTTCAAAGCAAAACAAGTGTTTAAGAGAAGTTCTGCCATGGCTCAGGTCGGCAGATCTTTGCAAACTAGAATTCAAAGATTAGAAGACGAGCATCAAGAGTTGCCCGGATCAAAGCAAGTTCATAGATCGGAACGTGTTAGAAATATTGCTTTTGAGGCTGGACGTCGAAGTGGCGACAACGTGGTAACAATAGGAAATGTAATGAAAGAGTATGGGAACTACTTAGCTTTAGACTTAAGTTTGCTGGATACCGTAATAAAGCGCGGAGAGTTTTTCTTAGTTTCGGGTGGAAATGGCTCTGGTAAAAGCACCCTGCTTAGACTTATAGCTTCAGCCGCAGGAAATCAAGAATTTGACCCAACAATTGGCAGTATAGAAATAGGTGCAAGCGTTAATGCCGCATACTATTCTCAAGATTATACCGGAATCGCAAGGGAAGGAGACATCTTTGAGGAAGTCAGAACGGTAGTTAAAGGAGGTGGCGAAAGCGAAGCTGCTGCCATCTTACACTTCTGGGGATTTCCAAAGGCTACTATTAGAAATAGACAAATAGATCAACTAAGCGTTGGCGAAAAGAAACAATTAGCCCTAGCAAAAATTATGGCCCAGCACCCAAACTTGCTATTATTAGATGAACCTACTGATTACCTAAAACCAGAGATTGTTGATCGACTTGTAAGTGCCCTACGAGAATATAATGGCACAGTTATTCTTGTGTCGCACAATTCGGAGTTTAAAAAGAGTTTAAAGTTTCACAGAGAACTAGAGCTGCCACAAGGTAAAATCAAGTTATTAAATGAATCAAAGTAATTGAAAACTTATAGGCCCCATCGTCTAGTGTTTAGGACGCTTAGTTTCACTAAGAAAGTTATGGTTCAAATCCTAATGGGGCCGCAAAATAAGCTAAAAGGTGTCAGTTGACGTAGAACTATGGCAGATAATCAACAACAATTTACGCTCAAAGAGATTACAAAATCATTTGGTAAAGATAAAACGGAAGATTTTTACGATTTAGTAAACGAAATTAAAAAGTACGATAGTGTTATTGAAAGCAACTTGTCTAAAAATCTAGATAATGTACTCCAATTAAATAAAAAACAATTTAGCAAATTACTGCCTTTTTTACAAGATTTGTCAAGAACAAGTAACTTCGCCTCTTCATTTTTTATTGAAAAGATTCCAGTATTGTTGTCATTTCAACTTTATGATGAGGTAATGAACTTGTTAATAAAAATTAAGGACTACAATGCTAGAAACGTGTCGTATTTTCTTGGTAGCTCAAACTTGGAATCTGACGATCTCGAAGATATCCTTCTTAGCGTTGGCATCGAATATTTTAGAGATTTAATTAAAAGCGTTGGAGAAAACCACTCAGAACTAAAAGCAGTAAGCGCTTCCTTACTAGTACGAGCAAAGACTATCAATAAAATAGTTGCTCAAAAAGACATACTGCTTTATATAAATATTAGCAGTCAGATTTACAAGCAGTTTGGTTTTGATATTACTGATTTATTTATTAAAAAAACCAATGAGATTCTCTCTGTAATTCCATTAAATAAAATCCTCCCAGTGATTATGAAAGTTGGAGCGCGAAGTCACAATTACCTGGAATTTTTTCTCTACAACCCTCAAATAAACATTAATCAACGTGGGTATTTAAAACCAGTTAAAAGAAAGCAAATACTTAAATGTCTTAATAAAGACTTTTCACATATTTTTCAATACGTACCCGGTATTCTAGATGACAAATATATTCTTTCTATCCTTATCCATTGGAATAGTTTCTCTGATTTTCAGAAAAAAAACATGCTTTCTCAATTGACCAAACTAGATTACAAGGAGTATCTTTTAACAAATCCCACTCTTGCTAAAGATGTTGCAAAAATTAAGAAAATTACTAAAAACAATTGGTTTTCATTCTGGCAGTACCCCAAACTAGAAATGGATTCAAAGTATGTTTATTCACAGATTAAGAAATTAATATTTTCGGGGAAGAATTTTTCTAAAAGTGAACAGATAATTTACGAGGCAGTAAAAGAACTCATGAGTTCTAGTGCCAATGCACGGAAAGATATATTGCTAAACGTCATCAGGTTTCTTGAAAAGCAAGCTGTTAATAAAAATGTAAAATCGACATTATCTCAACTAAGAGGGTTGTTGTTAAATGGTGATGTTTCTCAGGAGGTTACAGCTTTAAATAAGGGCCAATTGGTAATTTCAACTTGGTCACGGGATCCATGGGTAGACTATTCGCGCTCAGATGAACTATATGCATGCTCAAACATAGGCGATTTCGCAAGTTATAATTCTCCAGGTTTTCTTGCAGACTTAAATGTAAGCAACCTCGATATTTGGAGTAATGGAGAAAGGCGTGGAAGAATTTATCTTTATTTGGCACTGGATGATAAAAACAAGGTTTTTATTCTTGTTGATAGGATAAACGGGTCGGATCGACTATTACGTCATCAAAAACAATTAAACTTCATCTTGCAAACCATTAGGGAATACGCCTTGAGCGCCGGTATAGATAAAATAGTCTTTAATTCGACCGTTTCATTTAACAGTACCCCAAAGCGATTTATTAAATACGTAGAGTCGGTAGTTAAACATGAAGAATATCTTTATATAAAAAGATGTGTGCCAAGTGGAGGTGTACATAAAACTCTTTCAAGTACAAGCGTCTCGTTTTTGGAGTCATTAAACAAGAAGGAGGCTGGAATCATGAGGGGGTTCGTAATGAAGCTTAGTAATAATTAACAAACCCCAAGGTTTAAATCACTCTTTATTTGATTAATTTTTAAAGCCTGGCCCAGTTATTAATAACAAGCCTTCCCCTATGTCTTTGAATAGAATTGGACAAAAGGTTAAGGCTGATGTAAATTCAGCATCAACACCTTCCTTTAGGAGCAACGACTGAGCTTCCAATATTTGATTTTCTTTAAAACTAAACATTTGTCCTCGCGTCTCCTCTACTACTCTGAGCGAATAATCCCCATCAAGTGGATTTCCTATCCTTATAGCTTGTGCAATTGTATTCGGGTTTTTTAAAAATTTAATAGGGCTCTTATTAATATATGCGGAAACAATTGGATCGCACTGCTTAGCCTGTACGCCAATTAATGAGGGATATGAATCAATAAGTCCTTGATTTTTTAAATCTTTGAATCCCTTCCATATCCCAACGTATGTAGTTCCATCACCTAACGGAACTATAATGTTTTTAGGTAGGTTTTTTCCAAATTTCTCAAATAACTCATAGGCTATTGTTTTATATCCCTCAAATCTAAACGCCTGAAGGCTCGCTAAAAACATGTTTTCTTTATTAGCAAATTCAATAGCTTTAGGAACGATATCATCATATGTCCCTGGAACTTTTTTGACAACAGCTCCAAATTGCTCGATGTGTCTTATCTTATTTCTACTGGTATCTTCCGGTATCAAAACAATGCAAGGAAATTTAAACATTGCACATAGGGAGGCCAGTGCTCCACCCATATTGCCAGTACTTGCCACAACTATTCCTTTGTATCCCAAGACTTGCGCCATAACTATCTCTATGAACGCCTCACGATCTTTGGATGAAGCAGAGAAAGTACAATATTCTAACTTTGCATATACATTTTTTTTATATATCTGAATTACAGGTGTTGAAGAATTTGGATATCTGCCAAGAATCTTTTTATCACTTAAGGGTAAAAAAGATCGGTAGCGAAGTAATAGAGACTCTTCAGAATTGTAAATTTCATTTTGCTTATTGAGCTTAACCTCCAAACCTTTGGAGCACCGACTGCAAGATATAATGCTCACTTTTTCTAAATGCCCACAAGCTATACAGTTTATCGAGTAATTCATATACTAATATGTATCACATACTACCATATAAGTAAGTTTTTAGCTTCAAAATTATGATATTATTAGCTCTAATATTAAACACACATGTACAAACTAAATACTATTCCTAATAGCGACCTCCGTAGCATACGAGTTATCGATAATAAAGAACCGCTTGTAGACCTAAGGAAAATCTGTCCTCAATTGGTATTTAATATCGCAAAATATATTAAAAAAAATGGAGGCGGCAAGGCGATTATAGACGCTCATTATGCAAGGTCAGATGTAGCTCGAAGATTAAATCAGGCTCAATCTCTCCTGCCAGGGGGTTTCAAATTAATGATAGAGTGCGCATATCGATCTCCACTAATGCAACAGAAAAGCTATGATGCAGTTTATAAAAAGCTTAGGGAGGAGCGTCCTTCATGGTCAAATAAACTCCTAGAGGAGGAAATGGATAAGCGTGTTTCTACAGTCGATATTGCACCACATTGCACTGGTGGTGCTATAGATTTAACTATAGTCGATCAGCATGAACGACAATTAGATATGGGAACCCAATTGGATGAATTTACTGAAAAAACCTACACAGAGTCACCCTCAATTTCCTCCGAAGCAATAGAAAGTAGAAATTTGCTAAAGAAAGTGTTGAGTGCTTCTGGTTTTATTAATTTTCCTGCAGAGTGGTGGCATTGGTCCTATGGAGATCGGGAGTGGGGCTACCACCAGAAAGATAAAACAGCAATTTACGGACAGTCTGAACGATAGAGATCAGAATTTCACAAGGTGCAGAGGTTTATTTTTCGCATAGTTGACAACCGTCTCGATAATTGAGTTAGTCAGGTTCCCATAAGCGTCAAATGACTGATGTCCAAGATGTGGAGTAATTATGACATTGCCTTTCATGGTTTTTTTAAGATCCATTATTTTATTAGTCACAAAATAATCAAAGCCTATTCCTCGAAATTTGTTGTGTTTTATTAAATCATCTACATCTACTAACTCGGAGGGTGAAGTTGATATTAATATAGATCCTGTTTTTACCAAGCGTAACTTATCTTTCGATATAAAATTCTTCATGGTTTTAGGATCATACTTCAGAGCTATAAATATTATGTCTGAATCTTGGAAGAGCTTCTTTAAAAGAACTAATTTGACTCCACGTACATTTTTTGGTGTCCTATTAAATCCAATCGTTTTCATACCTAATCCCTGACATAGTTTGGCGATACTTTTTCCTACATTACCCAATCCAACAATACCGGCTGTTTGCCCTGCTATTTGATGCCTTATCAAATAAGGGATAACTCCATGACTTGGCCAAATATCTCGGACCAACTTCGTATGCTTATACTTTTTATACACAAAGCTCTTATCTTGGACTATTCTTCTAGCAAGGTCCAGATTACTATTTAATGACATCATCATCGTAATAGCTACTTCCGCTACGTCTTGAGTAGCGTACTGAGCTAAATTAGCAAGCTTAATCTTGTACTTCTTGAGAATATTTACTGGGATATTGTCGTAAGCAGTAGTATTTACTACTATTAATTCTATATTTTCGCACTTCTTAAATAACTCTTCTGATGGGGTCCATATGAATTGATCTAGGACAACTATATTCTTGTCTTTTATTCTCTTGATTGCTGTTAATTCATCTGACGTATCGGTATAAAAAGACACTTCTTTGAAATTCCTCTTAAGGAATTCCTTTTGTTTGTCGCTGAACATGCATTCATTTAAAACTACGAGAGATTTCATGATCGTTTCAATTTGATAATTTTAACTAGATATGTAAAAGGGTAAATCTTTTTGATTATTCATTGGGCTTAAGACCTAAATATTCTAGCATTTCAGTTGAACTAGGCGGGGCACTATCACGTTTATTTTGATGGTGAAGTAAAGCTGCCTCAACCATTAAATCAACAAATTCAGATGGCTCTACTCCTCCCGCTTTAAGCATTTTTGGGAAGTCGCTTTCTTCCAAATTCAACATTCCTGGACTGGTGTTATTCTCTATAATGTAAATGTCCCCATCTTTGGTCAGACGGAGATCCATCCGAACATAGCCACGACAATCGAGCTGCTTAAAAATATCAACGCACGTTGTTTCAATCTCTTCTTGAACAGACGGGTCAATTTGAGCTGGTAGCACTACTTGATAAAGATGCTCGCCACCAGGATATTTTGTTTCGTAGTCGAGTATTTCTCGTGCCAGTATGTTTTCAGTTATAGGTAAGATGCGCGGTTTGCCTAAGCGAGAATCCTCGAAGATTCCGACAGTTAACTCTCTTCCATCTACGTAATCTTCTACCACCATACGATCACTAAACTGTTGAGTAAAATCAGCTCTGTGTAATAGTTCTTTACGATCTTTGACGAAAAAAACTCCGTATGAACACCCTTGTGTCGCAGGTTTAATAACTTTCGGATATTCCATTGTCATTCCTTCTAGCTCTTGTGCGTTGTTTACAACTATTTGACCTGCACTTTTGTAACCTAAAGCCCGGACAAATCGGGAGAAAAGCACTTTATCGGCAGAAATTGCACTAGCAGCTACACCACAACCTGTGTATGGAATATCTAACATTTCCAGTAGTCCTTGAAGGGTTCCGTCTTCCCCAAAACCGCCATGTAATGTCATAAAGGCCACTCCGATTGCATCTCGATTCGCTAATGAAAGAACTGATTCAGGTGTGATGTCAACTCTTTGGACGTGTGAATATCCTGATCGTGTCAATAAGTCAGCGACTGTTTGACTAGATCTTATGGAGCCAGGTCTTTCTGAGGAGATGCCACCGTATAAGACGGTTATTGGTAAATCTTTTCTGCGTTCAGGAGACAAACGCATTCCCTCGTCGTATGGGTTGGGTCCTGGGAGCTCAGATCTACTTCTCATAGGAACTTTTTAATTAATACAATCGTACTATTAAAAATAAGTTCATTTCTGTCCAATTATAGCAGGTTTGGATTGATACAACAAGCTTAACATGGCTTTTTAGAAGATGTTATTGTTGGCTAGCCGTCTAATGGAGCATTTACGACACCCTTGCCTCCGTCTTATCCCGAATTTTGTGCCCAAAAGGTTCTAACGTCCCTTCGGTTACCTCAGGGTAAACTTCCCACTCGCCTGGACTCGCCTATTTTAGCTTCGTGCGGACTTCATGCAGAATTGCCTCTTTTGGTGGATTTTCATCGGTATTTTCATCATCATGCTTATATTCTCCGTTAATGCTACCGATGGGTTCATCATCATCTATCTTTTGTTCGATTAACTTAGCGTTTCGATCGTCTCCCATCTGTTTGAAGAAGGGGTCCTTTTCCTCTAATTGATCCTTTGATGCTACTGGGTCAATAAAATCAATGTCGTCCGTGTTTGAGGCATTTTTAGAAGTCGAGGGGATATTGTATGGATTGTTTGGTTTTTTCTTCTTCATGATTCTATTGTATCAAAAATTAATAAAATTACATCATAAACGTTGTGTTTATTTAACCCTATATTACATTTTGAATTCGTACGTAAATGCTTCTAACTTCATCCACGCCATGGACCCGCCTACTTTGGCTTTAAGAAACTACTTATTCGAGAAATCTGGAGAAATTCCAGGTTTTAGTCTTCCTGGGTTGTCATAATCAGCAAAGGCATCCGCAATGAGATCAAATAGTTCGGTCTTGCTTTGGGCTGTTTTCCTTGCTACTTTTTTTAAAAATTTATCAGGTTTAGTTGGCCATTTATAATGCCTCAAAATATCTTTATGTTTTAGTAAAAATTCCCCAAGTGCCTTTTCATCGTACACATATAAGTTTGCGCTAAGAACTGGTAGAGCCAAACCCCTTCCGTTCATGGGCTTAACCTGCTCTACTGTTGGAAATAATTCTGTTTTTAATCCTTTTTGTCGCATTTCTCGGATTATTGCTTTTAAGCCTGACTCTCTATGAATAAAACTTAATGGTAAATATCCTAAAGGCTTATCAGGTCCAACTCTTCTTAAATCCTCTAAGGTATTCCTCCTGCAATCTCCCTCTCCCTTTTGATTCGAGACACTTTCTCCTGCTTCCATTTGTTTATTTTAACAAACAATCGATTTACGCGTAAAAGGTTCTAATATCCTCTACTCCCCTTGGACCAGCTTGACTCAGCTTCAAATATAGCTGGATTTAGTTTATACTTCACCAATGAAATTTAAGCATATTCTTATCTGTATTCTTCTTTTAGTGGCGCTTTTTTTCTTATCAAAAAATTCAGTTCCCAAGAAGATACCCAAGGCTATTCCCACATTAACCCCCATACCAACGCCAACTATTTCTAAATCGTATATTGTTCCGACTATTGGAAAAAAGCCGGTCTATGGGATTGCCATGATTGGAGACTCGATGACAGCTGCTTTGGGTCCACATGGAGGGGGGTTAAGCGATCACATGAATTCGCTATATAAAGAAAACGCAGAAGATCCACAAAGAATTATCATTGATAATTATGCAACATCAAGTAGTATTCTAGCCGTGAATACCCAGCTTACTCAAAAGGTAACGATTGACCCATATACCCTTGGACCCTTGCTCTCACAAAATTATGACCTGATTTTAGTCGAGTCATTTGGCTATAATCCACTGTCTCAATTTGGACTGGAGGAAGGATTGAGGCAGCAAAGCCTGGCGTTGGAAGGACTTATGAAAAAACTAATTTCCACATTCCCCCGTGCGGCTATTGTTTTTGTGGCAACCATTGCGCCCAATAAACAAAACTATGCGAAGATGACTCAACCTAATTATTCAGCTGAAGAAAGAGCAAAAGGCGCGGAGGAACGAATATCTTATATTAAAAACCACATTCAGTATGCAACAGATAATAATATACCTCTAATTAATATTTATGAGAAATCTCTAACTGAAAACGAAGATGGGAATGTGATGTATGTTAACCCCACTGACGACATTCACCCGTCATTTGCAGGAGTTGATTTCATCGGACATGAAATTGGAAATTTTATCCATGATAGTAAAATACTCCCCAAATAAAAAATCCTCTTTAATATTCATACTTATTCAATTGGCCTTGCCAAATATTTGATATACTTTTTGTTATGAAAACAAAAGTTGAAACGCCAAAAGCTCCTCCCGCAGGGGTCAGTCCTCATTCACAAGCAATCATCGCTGATAATTTAATATTTACCCAGGGATCAATACATCTAACTCCAGAAGGAAAACTACTTGAAGGAACAATCGAAGAACAAATCCACCAAGTAATGAAAAATCTTCAAGCTATTCTGGAAGCAGCTGGAGTAACTTTTAAAGACGTTGTCAAAACCACAATTTATACAACTGACATGTCTCTTTATGGCAAAATCAATGAGATTTATGGAAGCTATATGACCGCTCCATATCCAGCAAGAGAAGCGGTCTGCGTAAAAGAACTTCCGCTTGGTTCAAAAGTGGAAATCAGTATGATTGCAGTTAAACCTTCCTGATATAATACTGACCATGGCAAAAAAATCTCCCTCAGACAACTACACTCAGGGATACGTTATATTCATACTCGCATTAGTTATTGGGCTTTTGATAAATATTTCTGCGAGTATTATTTATGAGATGTTTCTTAAGGATAATATCCCGGCAGAAATGGTAGTTCTTTTTCTAACACTGCTCTCTTTTGGCGGTCTCATTTATGCATACCACAGCAGATTTCATGAGCCCCTTGTTAAATTCCTCCAAGAATTCGGATAAGCGTTTTGAAACTTCGCTTGACAAAAAATTTCCGTGTGATATAAATTCTCTTGCAGCGGGGATTTTTTGCCGGCAGCTCTTTACCGCAAGGTAAAAAAGCAGCATCTCGAAAGGGAGGCAGAAAGGACCTGCTGCATTTTTTATTGTCATAAACTTCTTAGTATAATAGCTGCATGGTTTTTAAAAAACATCCCTTACTTATACTTTTTTCTCTCGGATTAATCTTACGCTTATGTTTGATTTTCTTGGATTTTAGTTTTGATGTTAATAGTTTCATAACTTGGGGAAGAGACGCGTTTGTCCTTGGATTTAGGGGATTTTATGAAAGACCTTCCTCTGCAGTCTTTGCTAATGTTTACCCCAACTATCCACCCCTTGCCGTCTACTTGTTTTACCTAAGTCATGGTTTATATACCTTAGTCAAAACGCTCGTATGGCAATTAAATGTATCTTTTCCCGTATTTCCCTCGCAGCTCGTTTTTTTCTTCGACGCAAGATCGACTCTCGCGGCATTTTATAAGCTACCCTCTATTTTTTCAGATTTAGGAATAGCCTTTACACTTGTTTTATTTGTTCGAAAACTTTTTCCGAAAAAAAAGAGCTATTCAATGCTCGCTGCCTCACTTGTGCTTTTTAATCCCGCATTTTTCTACAACAGTGCCTATTGGGGACAAACAGAAGCGATTTCCATTTTCTTCCTTCTTTTATCTTTTTACTTCTTGTTATTCTCAAAAAAAGCAGTCGTTGTTCCTATTTTATTCACCCTGGCATTATTAAGTAAACAAAGCGCAATCGTTTTTGTTCCGGTTTTTTTACTTTTATACTTTTTGAAATTCAAAATGAATGTCGTTAAAGGAGTACTGATTTCTCTTATTATTTTTTGGATCAGTTTTTTTCCTTTTTACAAAAGCGGGGATATTCTACTATTCCCTTTTACTACTTACTTCAAAAGAGTTCTGGGTGCTTCAGGACTCCCTTTTATAAGCAATCACGCATTTAATTTCTGGGCTTTGATTTCACAGTGGAAAAACATCCCGGACACAATCTATTTGCTTGGGGTTCGGTATCAGTTTTGGGGATATCTTCTTACAGGCTTTTTCATTGTTTTTATTTTAAAAATACTCGTCAAGAGAAAGTTCTCGTCCAGTAATATTTTGCTCGCAATTGGGTTAACTGCTTTTGCTGCTTTTCTTTTCCTCACCAAAATTCACGAACGGCATTTTGAACAAGTACTACCCTTTTTAATTCCTGCTGCACTACAAGATAAACACATAATGAAAGTTTTCGTTGCTCTTTCATTTGTTCACTTTTTAAATCTGTACCACAACTGGCCTGTCCCAAAAGTTGACGTTTTAATCTCTTTCGTGCACAATCCATTGGTAGTAAACTTTTTTATCGTTACTTTTTTGGGACTATTTTTTTACTTGTTTCGTTACTATTTCAATAGAAGGAGCAGGGCATGAAAAAGCGCGTTTTACCGATCGTTGTTCTGACGTTCCTGAGTTCTGCGGTTATTTTTTTTCGATACTTGTCGATACCCCAGAACATAACGTTGGATGAGATAGCATTTTCCCAAGTAGCTCTTTCTCTTTCTGAATCTCCGTATACGGTTTACAGTACGTTGCATACCGGGCATTCAACTCTGTACTTTTACATTCTTCTTTTATCCTTAAAAACGTTTGGGGTTAACATCTTTGCCGTGAGATTTCCTTCGGCTTTGTTTAGTGTCGCGAGCGTGCTCCTTTTTTACCTTGTCATGAGCAAAGTCTTTAAAAATTCTTTTTTCGCATTCTTCGTATCATGCATAATGCTTTTTCTTCGATGGTATATCAACTTCAGTCGGTTCTCATATGAGACGACCTTCCTTCTTTTTCTAGAATTGGTATCTACACTCTTTTTATTCAAGTTTCTTGAAGACAAACAAACAAAAAGTGTGGTTTTTTCAGGAATCTTTGCCGGTCTTGCATTTCATTCGTATTATCCTGGGCGGGTATTTTTCTTACTCCCATTATTTGTGTTATTTTTGCAGAAAATCAAAAAGTATGCGGTCTTATTTCTTCTCATATTTGCACTGATTGCATCTCCTCTGATCTCATATCTCGTGCAGAACCCCGATATACGCGTCGGTGAAGTTTCATTACTTGCAAGTCAGAAGCTGATCTTTCAAGAAAAACTGAATCACTTTGGTCTTAATATTAAAAAAACCGCTTTTATGTTTCATGTCGAGGGCGATAGCAACGGAAGACATAACTTTCCCGGAAAACCGGCGCTTAATCCGATCTTGGGGATTCTATTTTTAGGGGGATTCGTTCTAGCGTTAAAAAACTTCTCGCAAGTTTATAATCAGTATTTCCTGTTTTACTTTTTACTTTCCGTATCGTTGCCGTTGATCGGCATTACTCAAGATAATCCCAATATGCTCCGGACGTTTACCACAATCCCTGGAATCGCCTATTTTATAGGTAAAGCATATCTTTGGATTTGGGACCGTAAATTACCGAAAAAGTTTTTGATCGGTTGTGTCGCAGTTCTTTTTATCCTCTCAACATTGTACGAACTTCGGACATATTTCTTGTTTCAGTCTCGTGTCTTCAGGAATTCGTTTGAGATACAATGCAAGCTTCAGGATGTGGTGAAATACGATGTCCACCAAATCCCTCCTCGATGCCGCGTCTCAAAAAACCTATTTTGATATATAATTTACCTATGAAAAAGCTTGATGATCATACAAAAGCGCTTATTGCGGTTTTACTCGCAGTGGTTGCCGGTGGAGGCAATGCTGTTTTTACAAAAATCGCACTTCGTGAGATCCCACCTTTCAGTTCAATTTTCTTAAGATGGTTCATCGCTTTTTTATTTGTCCTACCACTTTTCTTACGGGAAAAACCTAAGATCGATAAAGACTTCGGATATGCGTTTGCTGTCTCGACATTTGCAACTATTAATATAGTCATGTTTGCATTTGGCGTAAGACTTACATCGGCATCCGTTTCTCAGATGATCTATGCAGGAGTTCCGATGATCATCGCTATTCTGTCCTACTTCATGTTGAAAGAAAAAGTCACGAGGCAAAAAGTTATAGGATTGATCGTCGGACTTGCAGGAGTTGCGATTATTATTTTTTCACCACTTCTTCATGGAGGTCTTGATCTTCGGGCGAGTGTTATTGGAAATTTTCTTATTTTTATAAGCACTATAAGCTTCTCGCTTTATACGATCTTTTCTAAAAAACTCCAAAAAAAACATTCACCAGTATATGTTCTTGCCACATATATCATAAACTCGATGATCGTCGGACTTGTGTTTGGATTATTTGATTTTGTCACTTCTCCGGGATGGTACTTACACATCTCGATGATTACGGTATGGTCGATCCTCTACACCGGAATTTTCGGTGCGTTTTTATTCTATCTTCTCTATCAATACGCCATCAAGCATGGCACGCCTGTAATAGCCTCCATGTCCCTCTATCTACTACCTATCGCAGCCTTTATCTGGGCATCAATCCTCTTGGGTGAAAAACTGACACCCGGCTTCATTTTAGGCTCAATTCTTGCCTTCGCCGGAGCCTATTTGGTCACGAAAAAGCCTGCTCCAACAGCCTATAGTTGATTTTCTACTCCCTTTTGATACAATACACTTATGGCTCATCCAGAAAGAAGCGATTTAGTACAACATAGTTGGGTAGCAGAATATAGAACCATTGCGGAAGAAGGAGCATTGGTTCTACAGCGTGAAGTTTTAATAAGAGCCAAAGCGGCAGGAGCCTCGGGTAGTGTGGCTATATTCGATAACCGAGGCATGATGCTGGCATATCAGGCTACTGGGCCCAATGCATACAACCAACACATGAATATAGCTTTGGCAAAAGGAAAAAGCGTACTTGCAACCCACAGATCTACTTCAGAGCAAAGGGATAGAATGGAAACAAAGGGCCAAGGCGCCTTACAGTTTGCCGATACGCTAGGTAGCTTGTTTAAGGGTGGAGTTGCTTTCTTTTTTGATGAAGATGCTACAGAATTTGCAGGAGCACTTGTGTTTAGCGGTGACAAAGGTGAGGACAAGGATGAAGAATTTTGTAGGGGCGCTCTAGATGGAACCGGCTTCTATACCGATCTTCCTGAGCGTGAACAAGAACCCGACGTTAAACTTCGATAATCCTTACCTCTCTTGATATAATGCTTTCATGCGAAAACTAAAATTACGCTATGGAGAAAATCCACATCAAATCCCCTCCTATGTTTATTTTGAACCACGGACCAACTCTCCTTTAAAAAATCTCAAAAAAATCACTGGGCGCGAACTTTCCTATATAAATTTTACTGACATTACTGCAGGTCTTGAAACCGTCCGCATGTTTAAGGAACCCGCTGCTGTAGTTATCAAACATAATAGTCCTTCGGGAATCGCTTTGGGAAAAAGTTCTGAAGAGGCGCTTCGACGTGCGGTCTCAGCAGATCCTGTGTCAGCTTTTGGCGGAGTCGTAATATTAAACAAGCCGATTGATGAAAAGACAGCGAAAGCATTTGCAGATTTTAAAGAAGACAGAGTCCAAATGGATATTGTAGCCGCTCCTTCTCTTTCGAAAAAAGCAGAAGTAATCATTCACAAGGTAAGAAAAACCACGGGAATTTATACGTTTGGAACTATACCTCAAAAAAGATCGAACTCCAAACATCTAAAATATTTTTATGGTGGATATGTCTCACAACCATGGGATGATAATATTGAAAAAAGTTTCAAAGACTGGAAATGTGTTACGAAGAAAAAACCAACTGGGCAGCAATTAAAACAGATGCAGGTCGCGTGGAAATTTATTTCACGTATTAGATCAAACTCGATAATCGTGGTCGATGAAGTAATTCCAATGACGCGTGGCATCGGAAGCGGACAAACAGCAAGAATATTTTCTACAGAGATTGCGCTAAAACATGCAGGTAAACATACGAAGGGTGCGATACTTGCAAGTGACAGTTTTTTTCCCTTTCCTGATTCGGTCGCGCTTGCGGCAAAATACAAAATTGCGGCAATCGTACAACAAGGAGGATCGATGAACGATCAGGCTTCGATTGACGCAGCAAACAAAGCAAAGCTCCCGATGGTATTTACTTATCGTCGTGCTTTCTGGCACTAGGAAGTTTTGAGTTGTTGGGTTTCTGAAAAAGCCTGACACAAGGCTCCAATTTTCTACTTGACAGCCTCATTTTTCGATCCTATACTCAAGGATATATTTTCACATCCTTTGGGGGGGCTTGCCCTCCGAAGCTTTAGCGAAGGGGGGTGATACATATGAAAGCATTACACATGGTTTCATTTCTTTTAGTAGTAGTTGGAGCGTTAAATTGGGGTTTGGTCGGATTCTTTCAATACAATCTCGTTGAATCATTACTTGGCGCCAGCGGACTCACCACGGTTGTTTACAGCTTAGTTGGTGTCGCAGCAGTTGTCGAGGTGGTTACCCATAAAGCAAACTGTAAACTTTGCGGAGGTAAATAAGTACATTAACGCGTTCTTTCGACCAGATACATATTGTAGGAGTCGCTTAGACTCCAGGTTTGCACTACTTTAAATGGCTTGAATATCTGAATTGAATACGCAGGATCATCCATAAAGTAATATTCCAGATTCTTTCTTGCTCTTCGAAGCTTTCTTGGCCCTCGTAGCTTTAGCATAGTGGGCAGCGAAGGAGGGTTGCGCTTTAGCCATTGATTGATTGTACAGGAAAAGAGTGAGGATTCAAGAAGTTCAGTAACCCATGTCGCCCATTCCACCACCCGGCATCGGAGGAACTCCTCCACCTTGCGGGTTCTTTTCAGGAAGATCGGTTACTAAGGCTTCTGTGGTAAGGATCATATTTGCGACGGATGCGGCATTTTCAAGGCTTGTGCGGACTACTTTAGCAGGATCTACTACTCCCTTTTTGAACATTGACCCGAATTCAAGTGTCATAGCGTTGAAGCCAAAATCGCTCGAGTTGGATTCTTCTACTTTGCGGAGTACCCAGCCGGCATCAGCGCCTGAATTGGATGCGATCATCTTTAAAGGCTCTGCGAGGGCCTGATATACAATATCTATACCTGTTTTTTCTTCCTCAACGCTAGTTTTTTTCTTTAGAGCAGGAAGTACTTTTCGAGCCTGAAGAAGTGTTACCCCTCCACCTGCGACGATTCCTTCTTCGAGAGCTGCTTTTGTTGCGGCAACTGCATCATTAACTCGTTCTTTTTTTTCTTTCATCTCGATCTCTGTCGCTGCTCCGACATTGATTACCGCTACTCCACCAGAAAGCTTTGCCAATCTTTCCTGAAGTTTTTCTTTATCAAAGTCTGAGGTCGACTCATCGATCATTCGGCGAATCTGCCCGACTCGAGCCTTAATTTTGGAAGGTTGACCTTTTCCACCGATTACTCTGCAGTTTTCTTTGTCTGCCCATATCTTGTCAGCACGGCCGCAATCTTCAACCTCGACGCTATCAAGCTTTTTTCCAAGGTCTTCAGAAATAACGGTGCCACCGGTAAGAATCGCGATGTCTTCAAGCATTTCTTTTCGTCTGTCTCCAAATCCCGGAGCTTTTACGACTAACGCGTTAAATGTACCGCGGAGCTTGTTGACAACTAAAGTTGCCAGAGCTTCCCCTTCTACCTCGTCGGCAATAATAACAAGGTTTTTGGAAACCTTGACAAATTTTTCCAAAAATGGAAGAAGGTCAGAAACTGCAGTGATTTTTTTATCAGTGATGAGAACGTATGGATCTTCAATTTCGGCTTCCATTTTTTCCGTGTTAGTTGAGAAATATGCTGAAGCATATCCCCGATCAAATTCCATTCCTTCTTTGTATTCGATCTCCATCTGAAGTCCGCGGCCCTCTTCAACAGTTACTACTCCGTCTTTTCCGACTTTAATAATTGCTTCTGCGATTTTTGAACCGATTACGTCGTCTCCCGCTGAAATTGTCGCGACCTGTGTGATTGCCGATTGATCATTAGCAGGCACCTTTCGTGCCATTTTTCTGACTTCTGCTACTACTTCTTCGACTGCACGTTCAATTCCTCTTTTTAAGATCATTGGATTTACACCTGCGGTGATGTTTTTAAGACCGGCGTTTACCATAGCCTGTGCAAGAAGTGTTGAAGAGGTTGTTCCGTCTCCTGCGACATCATTGGTCTTTGAAGCAGCTTCTTTGACAAGCTGTGCTCCCATGTTTTCAAACGGATCTTCAAGTTCGATCTCTTTTGCGACCGTTACTCCGTCGTGAACCACGGATGGCGCGCCCCATTTGCGGTCAAGAGCGACATTGCGACCTCGTGGGCCAAGTGTGGTGACTACTGCTTTTGCAAGAATATTTACTCCGCGTGAGAGTTTTTGTCGCGCTTCTTCTGCAAATGAAATTTGTTTTGCCATATATTTATTGAACAACTGCCATAATGTCTTTTTCTTCGATTATCATCCACTCTTCTGATCCGACCTTGACTTCGTTTCCTCCCCATTTTTTATAAAGTACTTTTTGGCCTTTTTTTACGGTTACGGGAATCAGTTTTCCTTCATCGTTTTGACGACCAGGTCCGACTTCCATAACTTCGCCTACTTGGGGTTTTTCTTTTGCTGAATCGGGAAGAACGATACCTGAAGGAGTGGTTGATTCCTCTGAAAGAGGGCGAACCAATATATTGTCGAATAGTGGTTTTAAGTTTTTAAACCCTGATGTTGATTTTGCCATGTTTTTAAAATATCTACTTAATGTTCTTATTTACTAAAAGAGTAAAAATACTCTATACTTAAAAAAGAAGTGAAACTTATCATAATAAAAGTTTTGGATTTTGTCAAGTAGTACTTTCGTTTGCTAATGGTATGGATACGTCTCAAAGCCTGTCAGAACTGGAAAAATTAAAGGTTAAATTGCAGTCAGCGCATCTTCCTGCTAATCTTCAGGAGAAAGCAAATCAACAGATCGAACGCATTAACTTAACTCTTAAGTATGGAGGGAACTTTGCACAGTTTGATATTGTCGAAAAGTACATTGACTGGATCACCAATCTTCCGTGGGAAAAGAAAACAGAAGATGTTCTCGATATAAAAAAGACGAAAGAGGTGCTGGATAGAAATCATTACGGACTTGAAAAAATAAAAGCCAGAGTGCTCGAGTATCTTTCTGTGCTTATTCTCCAAAAAAGAAATTTTAAGGAAGAACGGTTTCATGCTCCCTCTCTTTTTTTTGTTGGATTGGTAGGAACGGGGAAAACCACCTTTGCCATTTCACTTGCAGAGGCGCTTGGTCGTAAATTCATCAGAATTCCTTTTGGAGGTCTCTCCTCTCCCTTGGATCTCCGTGGCCAGTCGAAAACAGCGCCTGAAGCAGAACCCGGAATGATCATCAGGGGCTTACGAAGAGCTGGTTCTAAAAACCCCGTAATCCTTTTAGACGAACTCGATCGTATTACTCCAGAGTCCCGCGCCGCCATCATGGGAGTCTTGGTCGAACTATTAGATCCGGGTCAAAATAGCGCCTACACCGATTACTTCGTCGACTATCCTTTTGACCTTTCAGAGGTGATCTTTATCGCAACAGCCAATAACACGACAAATATTGCAACCGCTGTAATGGACCGTCTGGAGGTCGTCCAGATGCCCTCTTATACTGATGATGAAAAGATCCAGATTGCCAAAAACTATGTCCTTCCCCGCTATGTAAAAAGCGCTGGTCTTAATCCTGAGAGTTTGAAGATTGACGAGGCTGTTTGGACCAAACTAGCAAGACCTTTAGGATTTGATGCAGGAATCAGATCCTTAGAAAGAACGATCGAGGGTGTGGTACGGAAAACTGCATTTAAGATCGTGAGTGGACAAGGATCATCTTTTACGGTGACCGAAGCAAATATCAGAGACTTTCTTTGATCTTGGAACGTTTCACATTCCATGTTTCATGTTATACGTTAGGTGTGGCGGTCAGCTACTTTGGATGCTCCAAATGAATCCGGTTTAATCTTGACCTCATATCCGCTTCCTCGGATCATTCCGACAACCTCATTGATGAGTTCTCTTGTTTCTCCGTTGTGTCCGATATCTACGTGGATCTGAATGTTATATTTGGAGATTCCGTTTATTTTAAAGAAATTAATGAAGTTTTCTGAGGTTTCAAGAGACATGATTGCCTCGCGGTAGATACGCTCTTTTAGCGAAATCTGCTTGTCAAAAAGTTCCCGTTTCCAAAAGTAGATACCTCCGTGACCGACATGGTGAACGATAAGTGCTGAGACAAAATCGTAACAATGACCCCGGAGTTTTTGTGAATCAGTACCGACTATAATCTCGTATCTGCCCTTCTTGTCTTGCGACATATACGTAGAGACAATGTTCTTGAGTTTGTCCAAGTCTACTTCGCCGTATGTGGGACTTCTATACATAGGTTAAGGTTCTATTTTAACAGACATTAGGGGGAATTCTCAGGTAAAATATAGCCTATAGGTGCGGTGGCGAAGTGGCAACGCGGCGGTCTGCAAAACCGCTATGCAGGGGTTCGATTCCCCTCCGCACCTCCAAGGAGAGGTCGCATAGCGGACTAGTGCGGCAGTCTTGAAAACTGCTAAGGGCGCAAGCTCTTCGTGGGTTCGAATCCCACCCTCTCCGCATTTTCATCAAAGTTCTATCCGTCCCACTCACTATCCATGTTTGGCTTGCCGTGGCTTGCTAACCTCTCTTGGTAAGAACATCTTTCGTGTGGACATCTTGGAGAGGTTCAAATAGACGCACTATAACCCACTTTTTCACCTCAGTCGCTCTCAAAAAGACTAAGAATCCTGGAGAAGACGAGTAACGAAGCTATTTAATCCGGAGAACTCTATTTCGAAGGGTGAACTTAGTCTGAATAACAGAGAGTATTTGTTGCCTCTCTTCTGCAGTTCCAGCCTGAAGTACATGTAGGAGATACGCTTGTGCAGTGTCATGAGGAACAGGATCACGTTCAGGATAATCAAATTCATTTAAGTTCCCGTCTAGATATTCCTTGTGAAGGACTTTAGACCTTAAGGTATGGAATCTCTCGATTTCTTCCTTCAGTCGTTTGGTAAGGAGTTTCTCGTTAATTTTGATGGTGCCTATGTGAGCTGCCAATTGTTGAATAAGGTCTTTTTCTGTTATGTAGGGCTCATCACATTCATAATCAACTGATCTTGCGCAATGATAATATACATGCTTTGTGGATCCACCGTACTTGAGCTTTTTGTATCTCTCCTCAGCAGTTACTCCACCACCACAGGATCCACAAATACATAAGACTTTAAAGGGGAAAATCTTTTCGTGCCATTTCTTAGGTGCAACAACTAGATGCGCCTGTACTTTATCAAAAAGTTCTTTTGAGATTAGAGGTTCATGTGCTCCTTTGTACCATACATTTCCGTACTCAAACTCTCCGTAATAAAAAGGGTTCTTTAAGGTTGCGTATACCTTAGATAAGGCTAATTTGTGACCAGTCTTTGTGGTAAATCCTATGGTATCAAGCCATTTTTTAAGCACTCTTCCTGAATGACCTTTCTCTGCTACTCTTATGAATAATTGTTTTATGATTGAAGCTCGCTCTTTATCTATCAGTATCTGCTCAATTCTGTTCCCATTGCTCATTACATTCAGATACCCTAAAGGTGCACCTCCCGGCCTCCATCCCACCTCACACTTCGCTCTCAAGCCTCGCTTCACATTAATACCTCTGTTATCATTCTCAAGCTTTGCCTGAGAACATAAAATCATAAGTAAAAACTTCTCGTTAGGATTGTTACCGAAGGATTGCGAGTAGGTTTTAATTTTATGAAGCTTCTCCTGATCCATGAGGTCAACAAGCTTGCCCAGGTCTCCTGCATTACGACTTAACCGGTCAGGTGCCCATGTAAGTAGTCCTGAA
>MGBA01000011.1:272-459 GCA_001789965.1 Candidatus Roizmanbacteria bacterium RIFCSPLOWO2_02_FULL_40_13 | reverse complement strand
TTGTTCAATATCAACAAGGATTTGATTAAAAACAGGTCTTCCACCTGAGGCTTTTGCTGAATGGCTTTCCTCCCGGACCTCTTTAATAAAAAGTCCTTCACGGCTTGCCAAAGCGTGCATTTCTTTAATTTGAGAGTCAATGCTCATTGCCTGACGCTCGTCACTTTCTGAAGATTTCCTAGCGTAA
>MGBA01000011.1:0-211 GCA_001789965.1 Candidatus Roizmanbacteria bacterium RIFCSPLOWO2_02_FULL_40_13 | reverse complement strand
ATGGTTAAGCGAATCAAGCGCAGAATGCTATAGGAACACAGGCTAAAAGGAGATTCTAAAAGTGGTGTACTACCTTGAGGGACAAACGCCGATGTTCGGGTTTGAATTGTCAGGATGCCAGTTGTTGACGTTCACGCCCTTCTGGTCGAAGTTCCCAACATACACTCGGTTCCCGTTGGACGACTGATAGAACTATCTAATACCGCTTTAG
>MGBA01000010.1 GCA_001789965.1 Candidatus Roizmanbacteria bacterium RIFCSPLOWO2_02_FULL_40_13 | reverse complement strand
ATGCTCAGCTCCTGCTTTTGCTTTTCTTCCACCTTCCACACTGCCTTCCGGCCATACCAACAAACCCATTCCTTGACGTGCTAAAGAAGTTAGTTTGGCCATGGCTTCAAGGTTTAATTTTTCATCCATTTCTCTTCTTAAAACATCCCCTTCGGTTCTTACTTCCACTGGTTCTATCCCTCTTTGAGTCAAACCTTCTCCGGCATTTCCAAAAAGTTCAGCAAGGTCTGCTCCTTGTTCTCCACCGGAGATAGAATCTGAGAGTGGCATTCTAAAGATCATACCATCAAACTGTTTGGTAATCTCCGAATACCCGATTCCATCCGATATGCTTTGGTGAGAACCAATAATAACCGGTATGATTTTCTTTTTGTTTTGAGTAAGAAGCTTTAATTTCCCAATGTTTTCCTCGGGATCTACGATCTCAAAAAGCTCTGAAACTCGATCAACGGCTGCGAGCCCGTCGCGCTTAAATTCGGCTTTTACGAGATCGTGTGGAGTTTTTCCGACGGGTGCTTCCTTTGACATATCCTATTATACCAAGCTAAATTAGCATTTAGAGTTTAGTATTTAGCATATAGGAAAAAGCCCCTAAATGCTACATGCTCTATGCTGAATGCTGATGTTTACCAGCTTCCACCTCCACCGCCACCTCCACCGCCACCTGAGGAACCGCCGGAAGATCCGGAAGAAAAGCCTGAGGAACTACTGGTTGGAGTTGCCGCATACGACAAATTTTTAAATGAAGAGTTGAGACTATGAGTAAAGGTAGTTGTCCGGAAACCCGAAGAATCGTAACTGCTGTACCAATCCGGTTTCTTTAGATGCAGATCTTTAAATCTCTCGGCCCAGATGTTTTCCACTCCGAAAGCGACTGCAAACGGTAAAAGTCTTTCAAACATCAGCTGTTTACTTGCCTGAAATTTTAGCTGTCGCTCTTGTGAGGAAAGAAAGTTCTTAAGCGATCGTGCGACCGCTGCCGCCTGTGCGCCAAATGGAGTTTTAGCAGGCGTTGATATCCCAAAAGTAAAGGCCACTACTGCGAGAGGAATGTTCATCGTCATGAGTCCCGCCACACCTATCCCGATATAAAAATTTCTGATCTTACTCGGGTCTTTGGGGAAAAACCCTTCTTCGACAAGCAGCGCATACACGTCTTTTTTCGCCTGTTCTATTTCACTATAAAGTTTTTCATCCTTTACCCGAATACTGGTGTCTGATCCGAAAATTCCATTGAGTAAGCTGCTTTCAAACGGCAAAAGCGATGCCCCTTCATTTTTCGTAGTTCTGTGAAAGTAAAAATCATTCTTTTTCTTTTCTTCGATTTTCAGATAACCTCTTCGCGCCAGATCCACTATTGTTGCCGATATGTCTCTTAGATCCACCACCTCATCCACCAGAGCTCCTGATTCAGCCGGGGTAAGCGAACGTCCTCCACGTGTCTTTGGAGGGTCATACCATGCCCGTGTTTCACCCATCGGGACTTTTGGATCACGTCCGTGGCGATACCACTTTATCATGATCCAGATTGGATAAAAAATATACCAGAGAAAGATTATCAATCCTATTCCGAAAACAATCAAAAATATTATTATTTTTCCGTACCAAGTATCTTGAAATTCCACGTATGGCTGTGGTTCAAGAACGTCCACCATGCCCTTTGGAAATCCTACAACTACCGTAAACCCTTCTCCGCCATAGAGCGACCTGTCGGTTCTATATACAACACTCTCCTCCTCCACATTAGTCCCACAGGCAGACTCTGTACTTCCGGAGGGTCCGGTAAAACATTGTTTTTGAAGATTATTTTCTTGAACTGCTTGAGGAAGAACCAGTTGCGCTCCTGCTTTTTCAATAGGGACGGTCCATTCATCACCAGTTACATTCCAGTAAAGCTCGTCATGATCGGAAAAATATGTAAGCGCTCCGTACACTTTGTAATTGATTACATAATTATGTTTTCCTGTTACGTATACATTTGGATCACCAATTTTTACTTCAATTTCTTTGTCTGAAACATCAGTACTTGTCTTGAAGTTGTAACTATTTCCTTTTTCATCTACCACCGAGGTCACGTCTATCTTGAGCTTGTATCTTTTTCCATCTTTATTTGTTTTAACGTAGGGGATATTTCGGAAAATACCGTGCCGCTCTGCATATCCAAAGTCATATCGTATATTTTCGATTACATCGACGGTTCCGTCCTTCCCGATCTTCATCACGACATAAAAATCATTGATTGTTTCGGCAAAAGTTCCGTGGACTATGGTGAGAAAAAAGAATAGCGCAAGAAAGAAGGATGATAAAAGCTTCTTCATGATAAACATGGTAACATATTAGGATTATTAAATGAAATATCAAAAGGCGCCGGATGTTAAGAAAATAATTGACCTTCTTATCGCGCAGCTTGATTTTTTCCACATAAAAAAGCGCAATGTTCACTGTATTAGAAGTTTTGATGCAAAAACCAGAGCATTTGCACGTATCTGGGGAATGGCGAAACTATTTAAAGAGGTCGCAGGCCTTGAACCAAACTATATTATTGAAGTAAATGCAAAGAAGTTTGACAAGCTTTCAGAAAAAGATCAGGTAAAAACCTTGATTCACGAGCTCATGCATATCCCCAAGACCTTTTCAGGAGCGCTTCTTTCCCACCGAGGACCACATCATCGTATCAATGACCGAGAAGTAGAAAAACTCCTAAAGACTCTTAAGCGGCTATAGCAGCGTCTGCATGAATAATTTCCTGTAGATGGCCTTTTATTCGTGTTGGATTTGCGACTATCGAATGATGATTGTCGAGCTCTACTTCTAAAACCCTTCCTCTTTCAAAATGAGAATTTAATTGTACGATGTCTTCACTATCGTAAAATGAATCGTATTCGAGATGAATAAACCAAATCTGTGCTCCCTGTTGCTCCAATTGCTGAAGAGTTTCCCTCGGATGTTGTTGTACAAAAGATGGAAGCAAACGCACTAACTCCATATATCCTAGAGCTTGTAGTCCCAGTAAAGATTTTCCTAGTTTCACCGCAGACTCTACAGGAACCATAAAAAGACGTGATCCTTTTTTTCCTGAATAACGTTCAAGAACATATCTTTTTGTTGCTCGGGCTCTTTCCTGTAGATCCTCTACTAATCTGTCTCTTTCTTTGTGGTCAAAATCGTGCATAATCCTCCCATCAATCGTTTTGATTGCTTTTTGGACCTTCTCATCGAGATCTATTTCGTCATGAGGTGAATGTAAGACGTCAAATCGATCATCATGATGAGAAACCGCTGGATGGAAAAACTTCCGTAGCTTTTCTGCGATAACTTCATCTTCGAGTTCAGAATGATGCGCAACTGCCAGAGAATCCAGGCCTTGGCCAGGAGTTGCAAAACCAAGCGGAAACGAAGCCATGACACCTTTCAATCCAGTCGCGATGTGTTTATGAGGACTGAATCCATCATGTAACCCAACCCCGCTAATCACAACGGCATCAAATCGTTCAGTAAAATCTTGTTCGAAAAAATCCGGGTCTATTTCTCTTATTTTTTGAAATACCGCCGCTTGTTCGACCAAACCAAAGGAGTGGACTACCGAAATGATTCTTCTGCCTTGTTTTGAAAGTTGAATCATATGGCGTGCAATGTCATCGTATTTTGCCCTATCAGGTTTTTCCACTGAGATTATTGAAGGGATAAATCTCATATTTCCTTGTCCAAAAGCGTCATCGGCCTCTAGTTGATTTCGCAATTGAAGACCCGTATCCATAGTGCATCCTGCACCTGAAAACCAAAAAAGATATGGAGTTGATTGGAGATTTCTCTCAGGAGTCAGAACCGGTCGAAAACTTTCGACTTCAAGGGCGCTCATGTGACACTAGTATCACAGTAATCCTCTTTTTTATTTTTGTCAACAATGATTCGTGAGAGAGCTTATTGATCTGCTGAAGTATCAGGGGCTTGATATTTATCTTGAAATTCCTTCATCATTTTTTCAACGTCTTCTTGTGAAGGACCGCCTTGAGGACCATTCTTCTGTCCACTATTCATCATTCCGCCACCTGGTAGGCTCATCATGTAGATATTTTGACCTTCTGGGACGTCCTTTGTCGGCGACGGTTCTTTGATAGAAGCCTTTCCAAATTCAAATGTCGATTCACTGATCATTCCGTCTTTTGCTACCGTAACCATTTTTCTCAGGATATATTCTCTATCATCAAAATATAAATACTCGGTAACATCAGCAAAGGCTGGATTAATCATCTGATATTTAAAACAGGTCATATCTCCACAGGCTTCTTTTCCAATCTTTTTAAAGGTAGTCTTGTCGGCTTCTTCTTTAAATTCCTTTGCAAGCTCCTTTGGGTCGAAACTTCTTTCCATTTTCTCGGTCTCCGGCTTTTCCTCATCTTCCGGGGTTTGTTTCCACCACTTTCCGTCGGATTGATCTTTGACGTAAACGGTTTTCCCGATGGTAATCGTATTTGTCATTTCTTTTCCATCAAGCGAAACGAGTACATGACTATTCTCTCCTTCTGACTCGACCAAAGTCTCACTAAGCACTTTTCCGGACTTGTCTTTTGCAATTCCTTTCATGGTCATGGATCCTTTAAAGTAATCTCCCGAGAGAGTCCTATTGAAGTATTTGCAGAGATCCGGATCGTTGTATTTACACTTATCGTTGAGGGCAACCATTGCAGGAAGTGAAAGAGAAGGAGCCTTGCCACTTTTTTGAAGAGCAAAATAGCCACCGATTGCAACTACTGCGACAATGGCTACTATTACGATCGGTGCAAATCCGCCACCATTACTGCCACTTCCACCGTCTTTACTTTTCATGAATATTGAAATAGTACTCCTCGATTTTTGCGATGTCAAGTAAAAAATTGCTCTTTTCAAAATGACTTTTTTACTTTAGTATTATATTCTCATGAAGATGAAAAACGTAGTGATTGTCTTATTTGCAATCGTCCTTGCGGCGGTTGTATTTTTTTTAGTACGTCTTGGAATTTTTTACGGCAAGATTTATAACCCTAAAAACTCTGTCGAAAAAAAACCTTCCGTTGAAAAATCTTCATATAACATTCTTCTTCTTGGATATGCCGGTGGCACGCATGAAGGCACATTTCTTACCGATACTATGATCGTCGCTCACGTCGACTTAAAGAAAAAATCCGTGGTTCTCGTCTCACTTCCTCGTGATATATGGGTCGCGGTTCCGACAAAATCAGGCGACCCATTCCATGTAAAAATCAATACTCTTTACGAACTCGAACTTTTGGGAGAGCCGTTTCCTGACGTAGTAGGTAAAAATCTTGTCAATAAAACAATAGAAAATATCGCCGGCTTGCCAATTGACTATTTTGTTGCGATAGATTTTTACGGGTTTACGCGGGCAATGGATATTCTTGGTGGAATTGATGTCAATGTAGATAAATCTTTCACTGACGAGAGATATCCGATCGAAGGAAAAGAAAAAGATCTGTGCGGAAAAGACGAGCAGTTTACTAAAGTGGAAAAGTATCTGGGAGATACCGAATCTACCCTTGAGGCTGAGCGTGATGAGCTTTTTAAGAAAGAGCCGAATCTTAAAAAGTTTTTTACGGACATCACGGATGAACCGCAGAATGCATTTCCCTGCCGATACGAAAAGATTAGCTTTGCAAAAGGACTTGCTCATATGAGTGGGGAAACAGCGCTCAAATATGCCCGTTCGCGGAATTCTCCTGAGGATGGGGGGGATTTTGGGAGAGCGCGACGTCAACAAAAAGTTATAGAAGCAACGAAAGATAAGGTCTTAACTATTGGCTTTGTTCCAAAAATTATCCCTCTTCTTGATGAACTTGAAGAGTATATTAAAACAGATATGCCTGCGGTACAGTTAAATAAGTTTCTTGGTGAAAACATTCACGCCAACGAGTATAAGATTACAAACCTTGTTTTAACGGATAATGAGTGGCTGAAAAGTTCACGTTCGTCAGACGGACAGTTCGTTCTCATCCCTGAGGAAGGCGAAGACCAGTGGAATGGAGTAAAGCTCTGGGTAAAAAAAGCTACCGAAGGAATAATAATAACGCCGTCTCCAAAAATAAAGCCAACACGATAACTCTTAGTATTTAGAATTTAGCATTGAGTATTTAGGGCAGACGAAACTTTTCCTATATGCCAGATGCTCTATGCTAAATGCTATCGAGACTTAGATTCTAAAACATCGGCGACAAGATTCCAAAATTTTTCGACTCCATGCGGGTCAAGTTCTCTTCTTTCAGGGTCATTAGGACTCGGCACTACACAACAGGTCATCATTTGCTTAAAAAGACCTTGTTTAAATGCCCAGAGAACAAACTCCGCAGCATTGTTAGCTTTATACGGAAGTATCAAGCCTCTCCATCGGACAGACTCTGCGAGAAGTTTCTTTCCGCGCTCATCATCCTCAAGACTTTCTTTTTTTTCTGCTTTTTCATATAAATAGCGCCTATCGCTTTCCTGGGGAATTAGAAAATGTCTTTCGAGAAAGTTTAAATTATCATATTCCTGCCTCCCCACCGGTTTTGTAAAAAGAAGAATTGATCCGCCGATTTGAGTTGGATTTAACAAAGCTTTAAAGGCCTGCTCGCTCGGTTTGGTGATCTCAAATGCGATTGTTTCTTTTTCATACGCTTCTTCGTACAGATCTACGATTCTCCTGTCGATGTAGGACGAGTGGAGATCAACGTAAGGCATTCCTGAAATCGTGTGAAGAAAAAAAAGCGTATAGGGAGCCTCTTTACAGATAACATGAAACTCAAAGCGCTCCGAGATATCCTGAAGTGTTTTAATGAACTGCAATGCGTGCGCAGTTCCGACAGCAGCTCCTGAAATCGGGAGCGCGATCTGTGCACGATCATAACCGGCTGGGTCAACTTGTCGGAGTCGAAATTGATAGCGCTCATTAGAGAGATCTTTACTAAAATCAGGGCTTACCGGATAGGGATTTACTTTAATCAGTGTTTCTTTTAACTTTGCTTTTTTGGCATACCACAGAAGATTTGTTCTCGTATATTCACTGGGAACAGTAATAAGATCTGCCTCCGGTACATACCAGATCTGTTGAGGACTATCATCGGTTACTACCACTACTAACGTTGTCTTTACCCCTGTTTCTTTTTCAAGTTCTTCTTTAATAGCGCCCAGTTTATGTGCCAGTGCAAAGTGAGTCGCAATAAAAAGAATTTCTGTGACGCTTTTCTTTTTTTTATTGATTAAGGTTTTAAGTTTGAGATAAAGAATAAACGGACGTGTGCGAATCATCCACCGATAGAAAGCTGTAAAGGGCTTCTCTATCCAACCTCCCTGAAGCCGTTCGTATAATATTCTGAGTGGGGGATAAATACTTATTAACCGATAGAGTGAACCAAGCGATGTGTCTTCTGCGCCAAAGGTTTCTGAAGTTGCTCCAATTGGCAATCCATGTTGAAGTGCATCCATTACGCGAAGGTGTCCAAATCCGGTCGGTGAGTAGGAAAAAATAATCTGAAGAGAATCTTTTTTAAGAACTTCGAGTTTATTTTCTGAAACCATACCCTTTAGTGTAACAAAAGAAGATACCAGGAAGTTTAAAAAAGAGTTTGCTGTGTGTTAGGAAAAATTCCAGGTTCTATGGTAACCGTATAGTTTTTAGGCAATTCATATGTCATCCTTCGTGAGTTAATCTGATTGCGGGGAAACTTCAAACCAAATCTCCGAGCTAGTGATTGCTCTGTCCTGCCTAAATTGACAAAGCCTCTCATATTCCGGTCGACAACATCCTCTCCTAGCGCTTTCGATAGATACTCTGGCCCTTCTAGTGGTCCCCCACTAAGAGCTCTAATTATCCGCGCTCCCGAAGGAGTTATACTATACACTTTGCCATCAAAGTTCACTTTGTACGCTCCTTCTGGATGGGCTTTTGAGGGCTTTCTGTACAGATGGAGGTCATGATTTTGAGGACTTTCTTTATTGACGAAAGCACGACCTGCCACCCCTCTTCCAAGATTAGGCATTCTATCTGCTTGTTTCCTAATTGTCTTTGCTCTTTCTACCAATCCTTTCTGCTGTAATTCTTCTAAAGGTTCTTTCATTTTCTCCGCGTCAAACAAGAGAAGATGTGAATATTCTGTCATCCGCGCAAGTATTCCAAAAGCATCTACAATTTCCGGATGACGTTTGAGTAGTTGTTCTGGCAAGATTCCTTCGTAATGATCAAGGACATGCCTTACAGGTCGAATTAAGCTCTGGGCAAGAAGGAACATAAGACTTCGGAACTCTATCCATTCAACTGTTCCGGGAAAAGAAAGTTGGCCAACGTGTTCTTTGGGTTTTTCAATTTTCTTGATATGGTTTTCGTTGATAAGATACGCATCAACTCTGTTTCTTAAGGGTATTTCTCCTGCCATAGTTATTCATCAAATGTACCGGGTGCAATTTCCACCATTACTCCTTTTTCCGGTCCCCACTCATCTTTCTCGCGAGATCTAAAATCAGGTAATACTAAATGAAATCCAGCTCTTAAATCTCCGTTTATTGAGTTAAATTTTCTCTTCTCATTAAAAGTAAGCTCGTCATAGGGTTTACCGAAAAGTCCTGTGCTATATTCATCTCTTGTCATGGGTCCTTTCGCTAAGGCGCTTATTGCGCGGGCTTTCAGTGGCGTGATAAAACGCCACATTTTATGATCTATTTGCGCACATATTCTGCCCTCTGGAAAGCTTTCTGTCTCTCTTTTATATAACCTAAGTGTATGTTCTATCTCTTCTTCCGGAATCTGCTCCTCTTCCTGTTCATCGGGTACTAAAATCCCTCGCAACTGTAGTAAAGCAATCGCTTCCTTTATTTCAGGTGTAATCCCAAAAAATGGCTCGTTTGAAATTCTAGCGAAGATTTCTACTGTCTCCTTAGACCCAGGATTCTCAGCGAAAACTCTATCCAACGGCTTGTTTTTTGTTTCATCGAGTAAATAATGTACTGCAGGTACTAACATTCCTTGCGCAATTTTTGACATAGTTTCTGCATAAAAACGTAGATCGGGAGTAGGCTGTTTAAACCAACCTTCTATGGGTTGGTAGAAACGAACGGCTCGTGCTGTATTTTGTTCTCTTTCTCTTGCCATAATTATTCGTCAAAAACTCCTTTCTCAAAAGT
>MGBA01000009.1:77078-80058 GCA_001789965.1 Candidatus Roizmanbacteria bacterium RIFCSPLOWO2_02_FULL_40_13 | reverse complement strand
TCCAACAATCGACCACATCGGGTAGGACATGGTCATAATTGTTGACTTGCTTGATCCCCTAAAAGCCACCAATACGGCAAGAGACAACTCCTGATCTTCTGTAATATCAAACATTTGGTGGTGCAAGGGTGCAAAAGGATAATGAATGTAGTGAGGTAAATATATTGAGAAAAACCAGTAGTGATTCTTTTGAGCAAGTATGCGCCTGATACTCCTGTCGCTTTTAATCTTCTCAAGCTCATCAGGTTTCAGGGTTGGAATCATCATGCGTTTTTCTCCTCCGTATTCTTTGCGGTAGCAATTGTGGGAACAAGTGCAGCAAGTTTAAGAGCTTTGTCAATCAACGCTTCTTGTTCGGGATTCAGTTTCTCATCGGTCTTCAATCGCGCGGTGACTTCTACTTTAGTAGCATAGGTGGGGTGATGATGCTTGAGCCAAAAAACAATTGCTCCAAGGTTCTTATCACGAATTGCAGACAAGAGTTGCGACTCAGCCATATCATTAATGAGTTTGTTTCCTTCGCTTTGCGCTTCATCCGTCGCTTTTGCAAATGGGGAATCTTCTTTCTTCCAGCGGTAATAGGTTGCCCGACCGATACCTACTTTTTTACAGGCAATCTCAACAATAGGAGTCTCCTTAAGTTGCGCAAGTAACGCTTCTCTCTGTGATGCAATTCGATGACGAATTGACGTTTTAGTTTCCATAGATATTGATTCCTTTTTGACCCGTCAATTTTTCCCACCTGTTTTTAATTACTTCACAATACACTGGTGATTTCTCCATAACATAACATCGTCTTTTTAATTTCTCTGCGGCAACCATTGTTGAGCCACTACCACCGAAGGGTTCCACGATAAGATCACCTCTTTGTGTGAGCACTTTTATATATGGAATAAGAATTTCTACAGGTTTTGTTCCAAAGACAATTCCTTGTCCTGAACTCTTCTCATCAGAGGCTCGATATTCGATAAAATCCGTAGGTTGTATCTTTTTACCTTTTTCGTAGCCTTCCCATTGTGGCTTGCCTGAAATGGCAAATAAAGCTGATTCATACTCGTTTTGTAGAAGCTCTTCTTCTCTAATATCGTTCAAATTAGTTGTTCCTGCTGTTCCGACCATGGCAATATCATGTTTTGAGAAGAATTTGTACTTTGCAGCAAATCCTTGGGTTCTGTTGGGTAGGTGCCAGACGATCATGTTTTTGACCTTCCAATACTGTTCCATCTCGCCCCATATGGTACGGATATTCTTCCAGTTTTCATAGACTATGATTGAGAAATTCTCCTTCTGTATTTTGTTAACATTGGCCATCCACTTTTGAGTAAAGTCTGGCGGTAATACATTGGTTTCAAGGTACCTCCTGTCTCGCTTAAAACCAAACCCTTCGGTTGGTTTACCACCCTTTCTCTTGCCTTTTAAGTAATCCAAAATGTAAGGTGGGTCGGTCATGCACATGTCAGCTCTCTCAGAACCCAGAAGTCTATACATATCTTCTTCGACTGTTGAGTCTCCGCACATTAAACGGTGATTTCCGAGTTGAGACACGTCACCTTTTTTATAGTTAATATTCTTGATATTTAATTTCTGGAGTTCTTTCTCCAAATCAAACACTTCGGGGTTCTCGTCATCAAAGTCAAAGATCTTATCAAGCTCCTCAGAGGAGAAACCGATGTCAGCTAAGATAGATTCTTCAAAGTTTGCTAAAAGCTCCCAGTCAAATTCTCCTGTGTTTTTATTGAGTCTTATATTTAACTCTTTTTCTTTTTCAACATCAGGAATATTCACATATACGACTGGCACTTCTTTATACCTTAGATCCTTTGCCACCTTGAGTCTGAAATGGCCACCTATTACTACATTCTTGCGCTCCGATGCCGTATTAACAACAAATGGGTCAACCAATCCAAAGCGCTTGATGCTCTCGGTTAGCTGAACTGAAGCCTCGTCACTCCACTTTCGTGGGTTGTATGGTGCGGGATTAAGAAGAGAGATAGGGACATACTCAACCTTTAGTTTCGTGCTCATACCTCAAGGTTATATGAAGGAAGATTATAAGTATAAGGCCGAAGTCAAGCTTAATTGATGCCTATTTTTTTGCGATGTCTCTCTATGAACTTAGAAGCCTCAGTCCATTCATACGTTTCACCGGATTCATTAAAGAGTGTTTTTACTATTTCTTTTAAGCTTTTTCCCTGTCGATCAAGCTCATATGCTTTCTTGTCTCGCTCAAACTCCTTAATAGGTTGAAATTTCTCTCTGGTACGTGAGTGCAGCTTTTTTTGATGATATTTTACTCTTTGCCAGCCTTGCTTGATATCCTCTAAAGTAGTATCGTCATCTATTTCTATATAAAGTCTCATAAGTCCGTTGTCTTCATCCATTCTTTCTTGAATTAGTAAACCGCCGGGTAGCCACATGTTATTTATATCATTAAAGAGAGTATATCTGCGGATGCTATCGTTCCAGCGCAATGGAATCTTATATTTCCTCAAGAGATTTTTTATAGTTATTCTAAAAGCATTCACTGGTGAGGTATTATTTAGGTCTCTGCTAAGTTCTTCCGCTTCACGAAACTTTCTGTCTTCTACTACGCCAGACTGTTTCATGGTAATCGTCATCGCTTTGGTAGAATTCATGATGCCATTTTTGGATTTTTCTCTCACCTTTAAGTCCATCGGCGGGAATATTGAATTTCTTTCGCAAAGATGATATGTTTTCTTGAAAGTCAGGTCGGGCTATTATTAATTTTGCTCGTTGTCGGGCTCGCTGGAATAGTTTGTTCGAATGTGTCTTTTTCATCGTGAGTAAATTTTACCACTTTGGATATGATCACGGATCAGAATTAATTGAAAATAGTCGAAGAAAAAAAGAGATTATTTGTAAGAATGGAGAAACTGCATGAATAATTCTTTTGCATAATAGATGCTAAATCTTTGCATTCTATATATTGAAAGAAAAGCCAGCGCCGCAAGAATTGCGC
>MGBA01000009.1:76715-77038 GCA_001789965.1 Candidatus Roizmanbacteria bacterium RIFCSPLOWO2_02_FULL_40_13 | reverse complement strand
TAAAGATAATAGTAAGAGGGAAGCGGCAAGGCCCCTATAGAGACCATAGTTGGCGTTAAAAATATCGATCCGTTTTGTTTTATCCTGATTACGACAAAATATATAGATTTCTCGTGTAATGTTTTCCCATTCTTCTTGACTGGTTTTTTTGAAATCTATTTTCTTATAGCTCAACTCCGAAACTATAAGTTTTTTTAGATTTTCTCGTTGATCTTCAATCAATATATTATTCATACCTTGTCGAACCCAATCTGACGGTTTTCCATCTTTAATCCATGAAATTTTTTCTATCTGATTTCCAACAGCTTGAATGAGATGACCTG
>MGBA01000009.1:6223-76628 GCA_001789965.1 Candidatus Roizmanbacteria bacterium RIFCSPLOWO2_02_FULL_40_13 | reverse complement strand
AAAATTCATAGATATCAAACTTATCCATTTGCATATTGGGAACTTATATCGAACTTACCATTATCGTATATTGTTGAGATAATGTTCCCCTTCCATCGAGTTGACCATACTTCATTGAGCGTATGTTGTCGGTACTTATTGGACGCATCTGCTTCTGGTTTTTTCCCGACGGAAACAATAGTATACACGGGCTTCATAAGCTTTACTACTTCTTCATGATAGCCTGAATCCCTGCCATGGTGACTTGCTTTAAGAATGTGACAAGATAATTCGCTTTTTGGATTTGCAGCTTCAACTATGGAATCCCACACTTGACTTCCCGCGTCACCACCGAAAACAACTCTTATGCCGTTGTGGACAAGCATTAATACATAACTTAAGTTATTCCAATTTTCTGATTCATTAGCTTGCGAGGTGAGCTCAGATGTAGGAGCGAGAATGTATATTCCATCGCCATCAATATTTAGGACAGGATGGGAATTGTAGTAATGATTTTTAGCGTGTCTACTTAGTTTTAAGACCGTCACTCCACTTCCACTACGAAGATTGTTATATTCATCCCAATGACTCTTATCATCTCCTATAAACTCTTCAGGCTCCTTACTGTGTTCGGTGTCCCAAAAGTTTGTGATATTTATACCTTCCTCTCTCAAAGCTGCAATTCCTCGCATGTGATCTAAATCTGGATGGGTTTGAATATAGCGAAAAATATGTTTACCCAAGAACATATTTTTGAAATACCGAACGGGATTTTCTAGCTCCCTAGAATAACCTAAATTCTTAAGGAGATCTGTCGGGGACAAGTTTTGCATATGGGCAGCGTTATATACTAGGGCGGGATCATAATTTAGTGCCTCCGAAATTTCAGCACCTGTTTCCGAATCGAGTTCCTCTCCATTGTTAACATCTATCATGGTGATATTCCCACTTGCATGCTCTATTATCGTGCAATCTCCATGTCCTACATTTAGAAAATGAATTTTAACCATAACAAAATTTAATTTTTGTTCCATAATATTAGCAGATTGTGGTATTAATTGCCAGAGGACGCATAAGACTTTCTAGGTATACTTTCTTATGCAAGTCTCACAAGAATTACTTGACAAATTTAAAGTCCTCATGAAAAAAAGAGGAAGAGAGTATAAGAGTGATGATGAAGAAAGAGGAGAAGCGCAAAGCCTTGTGAACTACGTTGAGTTTGTCTACGAGTTTGCAAAAAAAGAGATGAGACGAGAAACCAAGCTTAAAGATTATCCAAAAGGGTATCCTATTGACGAAGATGGTACATATGGCTGTTTGCTTTGCCATGGTGCTATCACAAGAATCAACGGATGGTATGATAAGTATGGATTTAAATGCTTGGATTGCCAGAGAGCATTTGATAAGAAACTTATCCCAGTAAAAGTGCTAAAAGATCGAGAAAGCTGGTTTGCTGATTGGCAAATTCATGATGAACACGGAGTTCATCCTTCAACTGCGAGAAAGCTCAGAAGAGAAAGGCTACTTCATGCCCGAGATTTAAAAACAAAAGAAGGAGACGTCTATTACACAATTTATCTGCATAGCGACAATCAAGAGTTTCTTAAAAAATACCCAAGGAAAGAGAAGAAGAAAATTGAATTCATTTATTCTGGTGGAAAACAGATTCAACTATGAATGAACACCTTGAGCCGGTATTTAATCTTCTCCTGCCGGCGCTAGATAAAGCAGGAATTGATTACTGGGTTTATGGGGGTGTTAGTGTGGCTGCTTATGTAGGTAAATTTATTCGTTCAAATAAAGATATTGATATTTTTGTCCGAGAGGCAGACTTCGAGAGGGCAAAGTTAATTTTAAACAACTCATGTATCCAAAATAATTTCCAGCTATCTGAGCCCCCTCCACTATCTAATGGTAGGCGTAAAGTAGAAATAAGAATTGATTCAGAAAGATTATCAATGGTACCAGCGTATATAAAGGATCATATCGTTGAATTAAAATTCAAAAGAGGTTCTAAAGAATATTCTACTCAGATACTCGAAAGGGTAGAAAGAAATATTTCTGGATATAAATTTTTCTCACCCACCGATGTATATATAAAAGAACTTTTTGTAAATTACTTGACTACAAGCGGTAAGAAAGACAAAGATAAGATTAAGAACTATGATGCAAAAAATATCCTTACTTCAGAGGAGTATTCAAAATTCTATCCAAACAACTAGACTATATCAAACTACATCATAAAGTAGACCTCTTTTATATTGTCTCATTTGTCTCATTTAGCCTCAGTAATGAGACAGTGTCCTGGAGAATTGATATAATAGCTAGGTTAAGGCATGTGGCTATAAGGATCAAAAAGTTCCAGACCCGCATGCTCCGCCCATACATGAGAAAGATTATTGTAATCGGAACACTTCATGGAGGACTTACTCCAAAGGAGGAATTGTTAGAAATTTTGAATAAAATTAATCCTAATAAACTTTTATTAGAGATTTCAAAAGAAGATCTAAAAAAGGATAAGTTAAAAAATTATCCTGATGAGATGGTTAATGCCTATATGTGGGCTAAAAACAAAGGCGTCGAAGTTGATGGCTTTGATTCGTCAATAAGCATAACTAAGAAAAAAATAGCAAAACAAGACAATCAAAAACTTATAGAAGAAATAAAAAAACTACTTCAAGTGAGAAATTTCACGTGGAAGGATATGAATAAAGAAGAAAACCGAAAAATTATTGAAAATTCCAGTGTGAGTAAATTAATAGACCCGAATAAAGCTAAAAAACGAGAGTTGGAAATGTTAGAGAATATCAATAAGAAGATGATTCGTAGCGGAATAGTCTTAATCTTAACAGGGTCTGCCCATTTAAAGTTTTTCGAGGAGCATTTAAAAGAAGCCATCTTTCCATTGAGATATGGAATTTGACGGAAGATACTATAAGGATTAAAAAGTTCCAGACCCGCATGCTCCGCACTTCGACAAGCTCAGTACGTCGAGTACTCGAGATTGGTGAAGAATTGAGAGTGGGATGAGAAGTTTACCCTGAGCGAAGTCGAAGGGAATCCCACCTTCTCTGCCAACCTTTTCCAAGAACATCTAACCTGCTATTTTAAGATTCTTCCCAAACTTGTATTCTCTTATGGTCTGACCTATAATAAGGTCCCGCTTATGAGCAACGCTGAAACTGGAAGATCAAAATCGGATCCCTTAGTCGTCTTTAATGAAATCCTTGGTTCAGACGTTAATACTCTAGGGATCCTTAGAGATCTTCCAGATCTTAACCATAAGCGCTCAATGATTAATGCGAAACTTAAAACTGCTATCAAAGATGAGATAACAGAGTTACGAACGCAAGAAAGGATTTTGGAAGAGATTAAAGGACGTTGGGGCAGTAGGATAAAGACAATAGAAACTGAAGTTAGCGAGCATGATATTAATATCCGCGCCAGGCAGGAGGCACTAGAACAACAAGTAACGGATGGTTTTCAAACAGGCGCCCTAGGGGTTGATACCGTCATTTATGCACGTGGGTTACTTGAAGGCTTTTCATTTGAAGATGGTTTCAATCTTGAGGAAGCGGCTGAAGAACTAGCTATATTTAAAAAACTCCAACCAGGCGCTCAAATACTCTTGTATTCTTGGTGGCCAACCGACGAGAGTAGAAACATTCGTATTCATGGCGGAGGGATCTTAGATGCGGGGCCCGTTGTTGAAATCGTTCCTCAGTATAATGAAAGTTTCTACAACCTTGATGTAATTTTCTCATTCAATAATGGCAAAATGGATCGTCGCCATGCAAAAGAAGTTTTAGGTGGTGGTAAACATCTTGGCCACAATGTCGCGCTTGATGAAGATGAAATATTCAGAATTGTTTCAGCATGGGCAGAGCATGCAATAGATTTTTTTACTCCGAGGTTTAACAAACGTACCAAACAAAACGAGAGCCCTTACCCCTTTTTTGCAATATCCACTTTAACGATACTTGACAGGCTGCCGTTATCTTTACCAAGATATGCGGAAGCAAAGGCGCTAATACTAGAACTTGCAGAACAACGATTGAAAGCAGACCCTACAGACACATTGATGCTAAAAGCCCTGCCTGATATTCGAGCACTTGCCACTTCTGTATAACAGTTTACAACTCCTCAGATTTTATGTGTAAATCCTTAACTACTTTGCATAATGACGTTTGTCTGATTTAGCCTGAAAATGATACAATTACTATCAGGACGTCTGGGTTCCAGACCCGTATGCTCCGCCAAAAAACACAGATGAAAAGCTTTGACTACCTAAAAGATAAGGGAATACAATTTGAGGCCGTCTATTTAAAAGAGGTTCCTCGCACGGCGCAGGATGTTGAAAGATTGTTTGGCTGTCCTCTTGAACAGGTATTAAAAACTCTGCTTTTTATAGGTGAAAAAAATCCAATACTAACGGTGTTGTCAGGAGATAAAAAGGTTTCGTTGAAGAAATTAGAAAATTTGACAGGACAAAAAGTTCTTCGTATGGCAAAGCCCAATGAGGTTAAAGAATTGACAGGATATCCAGTAGGCGGAGTCTGTCCGTTTGCGATCGACAATGACACTATTCAGAAAGTCATTGATGAAAAGGTTTTCACATTAGAAAATGTGAATATCGGGAGTGGAAAAGCAGAAATCGGAATTGAATTGGCTTCAGAAGACTTAAAAAGAATTTGGGATGGTAAAATATTAAACATTTCAGAATGACTATGACAAAACTACTTTATCTTGAGGATATGACGCTGCTTGAAACTTCTGCGGTAGTTGAAGAGGTGGTTGAAGAAGATGGAAGAACCGTCGTAATTCTGGACCAAACGATTTTTTACCCACAAGGAGGAGGTCAACCCTACGATAAGGGAATCATTAAAAATGATTCAGCAACTTTTCAAGTAGATGAAGTCCGATGGGCAGATGGAATCGTAAAGCATATCGGATCATTTCAATCAGGATTATTTAAAAAAGGCGACGCGATAATATGCATTGTTGAAAAAGAACGGCGAGAATTGCATAGTCGGATTCATTCTGCAGGACATGTCGCTGACATGGCGGTCAATGCTTTGGGCCTCGGATGGATTCCCGGAAAAGGATATCACTATCCAGACGGTCCCTATATAGAATATGAAGGAACGATAAGTGAAGATGAAAAAGAAAAGACCAAGGGGGATATTGAAAAAAAGGCGAATGAAATAATCCAGGAAGGCGCAGAAACCACTCTTCGTTTTATGGAGAAATCCAAGATGCACGAAGTCTGTAACTTCGTTCCCGATTATCTCCCGGAGGGAAAGCCGATGAGGGTTGTAATGTACGGAGACTTTGGAGTCCCTTGCGGAGGAACACATGTAAGTAAACTCTCAGATATTAAAAGTATGACTATTCGAAAAATAAAACAACGTGGAGAAATGCTTCGCGTCGCCTACGACGTCGAGCGCTGATATAATAAATCCGTGAAAGTTTCTGTAGTTATACCCACACTCAACGAGGAAAATTATATCTCCACCATTCTTGATAATTTAAGAAAGCAGACAGTGAAACCCTACGAAGTGATCGTGGTGGATGGCGGATCTAGCGATAAAACATGGAGTATCGTGGAAGATAGAAAAGACGCCAAGATTATTGCCGGTACTAAACCTCAGGGAAGACAAAGGAATATCGGAGCAAGAAAAGCTACAGGAGAGATGCTTCTTTTTGTGGATGCAGACACCAGGCTTGATTCGGATTTTCTAGAAGAAAGTCTAAAAGAAATGCAGAAAAAAAATCTTACAGTTGCTGTCCCCCATTATAGCACGTATCTAGAAGTTACAAATAAATTTTACAAAGCTGCTGCAGTCTTTACCAATAAGCTCGCATATGTTATGCAAAAAATAAATCCATTTGGAGGAGGATGCGGAATGCTTTCACGAAAAGACTTATACGATAAAACTCACGGATTTAGCGAGGAGTATACGATGGACGATCTTCCTTTTGTCCGCGAAGCAGCAAAGCTAGGTAAATATGGGATTATTAAAACAAAGGCATATATATCAGTAAGGAGATTTGAAAAATACGGACGACTCAAAACAACTATAAAATATCTTATTCTTATGTTTTTGGTAATTTTCAATCAATATGAACTCGCTAATAATGTAGGGTATCGTTTCGGTGAATACGATAAAGAAGTATGAAACACAAAGAAGAGGTCTCGGCGGGCGGAATTGTTTACAAAAAAATCGACAGTAAAATTCTTTGGCTAATCACCCAGCATTCTCAACATAAAGGATGGAGTTTTCCAAAAGGATTAATCGGTGATGAAAATAAGGGCGAGCCTATGGAGGAGGCAGCGCTTCGCGAGGTGCAGGAAGAAGGCGGAGTAAAGGCTAAGATAGTAAATAAAGAACCGGTGAAAATTTCCTATAAATATCGATTTGAGGATTATCTGATCGATAAGAATGTTTACTATTTTCTTATGGAGTATATTTCAGGAGACCCAAAGGATCATGACTGGGAAGTGGCCGAAGCGCGTTTTCTACCACAAGACGAATTACTACAAACGCTGAGTTTTAAAACCGACAAAGAAGCTTTTCAGACAATTTTGGATAAATTCGAAAAGGGTTAACCCCACTGAGCGGGGTTGACAAGACGAGATAATTACCTATAATAGAAATACGTTTAACGTTTTCTATGGATCAATCGTCAGAAAATAATATCGGTTTCACATCCACTCACTCCTCGATCGGCGTTAAGAAAAAGAATTCAAAAATTTGGATCATCGTCGTACTTATTCTTGTTCTTTTAATAGGAGGATATTTCATCTATTCCAACTCGAGAAACAATGAACCGCCAAAAGAAACCGTTCTTCCAACAGAGGCGCCGATAGCAACTCCAACCGAAGAAGCTACGCCAAGTGGAACAATAACACCCACAAAAGCAGCGGCAGGAGAAGTAAAAAGCGCTGCGGATCTTAATATCCAAGTGCTGAATGGAAGCGGAGCAGAAGGTGCAGCCGGTGGAGTACGTGATTTCCTCTCAGAACAAGGTTATAAAAATCTTTCTACTGGAAACGCAGATAATTTTGATTACGAAAAAGTTAGCATCCGAATAAAAAGTGCTTACAGTAAATTTCTGTCCACTCTTCAAAAAGATCTCGAAGAAAAGTACGAAATCGGTACAGGATCAGGCACACTTGATGCGGACAACGAATTTGACGCTGCGGTCATCGTCGGAAAATAAACGAAGCTTCCTCATAATTCCCTCCTTATTTTGTATAATTAGACTTGTTTTAGCGCCTGTAGTTCAGCGGTTAGAGCGCCACTCTTATAAAGTGGAAGTCCTTGGTTCGAATCCAAGCAGGCGCACCCTTCGACCAGAATGGGTCTCAGGGTAAACAGTTATGGGTAAATGTGCGGTTTATATAATTAGAACTGCTGATAATTTTCTCTATACAGGTGCTAGTAGACATTTACCAAGTAGAATAAGACAGCACCAGTTAGGAATAAAGAGTTTCATACGAAATAAAAAGAGACCTTTTAAACTTGTTCATGTAGAATATTTCCAAACATTTAAAGAAGCAGTGCTGAGAGAAAAGGAAATTAAAGGTTGGCGAAGAGAAAAGAAAGAGAAATTGTTTAGTAGCTTGCTCTGAGGATTCATCCTGAGGGATTCATCCTGAAGGAGCGAAGCGACGAAGAGCGCAGATAGCCAAGGTGGTCACGGCGGGGGTCTGAAAAACCTCAGATGTCAGTTCGACTCTGACTCTGCGCACCAATATCAAAGCGTACGACAGGAAGCTTCATATGCCTGAAGATCATCTGGAATCCGTACAGCAATACTACGATTCCACAAATGCGCAATGCAACCCATGGTCCAAAAACCTGCGCGAAATATCCTATCTGGAAATTGCCAATAGGTAGTAATCCAATAAGCATCAGCACGTAAACACTCATTACTCTTCCCCGTATCGAATCTTTTACTTGATGCTGAATGGTGGCGTTTAACATTGCAAGAAGAGCTAGTACTCCTGCGCCTGAAAAAAAGAGCCAAATATATGATAAGTAAATATTCGTAGTAAAAGTAAAAAGAATAAGACTGATTCCAAAGATTGTTGAACCGCCAATGATAAATACGAGAGGATGAACTTTTCGTGAAAGTGCTGATACGGTGACCAAAGCCGCGACCGATCCGAATCCGCTTGCTGCATACAAGAATCCCAGTCCTGAAGCATCCAAGTGGAGGATGTCTCTTGCGACGACCGGGAGAATTGTCAGATGAGACCATCCAAACATAGAAGCAATGGATACAAAAAATAAAAGCGTTCTGATACTGGGATTCGTAAACGAATAAACCAGCCCTTCTTTAATTTGTTGTAGTGGATGTGTGTCTTTCCGGATTATCTTTTCTGAAAACTTCATTAAAAGAAGTCCGCCAATAGCTCCAAGATATGTGAGTCCGTTTACGATAAACGCTCCTCCTATTCCCATATATGCAATTACGAATCCTCCCAAGCTCGGACCTATAACTCTTGCAGAGTTAAACACACCCGCATTAAGAGCAATTGCCGATGAAAGTGCCTTTTTCTCAACCATCTCGCTGGAAAATGCCTGCCGTGCCGGTGCATCTATTGCTAAGTTAAGTCCGAACAAAAATGCAAAAACCACGATGTGTTCTATCTGAACTCTGCCGGTCAATGTGAGTGCGCCAAGTCCAAACGCAAGAATCATTTCAAAACTTTTAGTGATGAGGAGAATGTTCTTTTTTGGAAAGCGATCAGCGATAACTCCGCCAAATAGAGAGAAAAGTAATGCCGGAAATGTTGTGATGGCCGCGATTAATCCCACCCAAAAGGCTGAATTGGTAAGAGTCAGGACAAGCCATCCCAAAGCTACGTTTTGCATCCAGGTTCCAGAAAGGGAAACTAACTGTCCAATAAACCATAATCTAAAGTTTCTACTTTCGAATGCTGGGAAAGCCTGAAAAATAAATCTCTTCATAAAATGTTCGGCAGTCTACACATGATATAATATTAACTCCTGCGGGTGTAGTTGAGTGGTACAATGCGTCCTTGCCAAGGATGAGCCGAGGGTTCGATTCCCTTCACCCGCTCCAAATTCTTCTATTGCATTCCTCATACTTCCTGACTAATCTTTAGATATATCCATGGAATCAGTAGGAACCCCCATCGTGAATGAAGTTGAAGATAAAACAGGCAAAAAGAAAGTTGTTTATATTTCAATTGTCGTCCTTGTCTTGCTGATAATCGGAGCGAGTCTGGTTTTGTTTTTATCCAGAAAAGAAAGTCCTTCAGCTAAACGTTCGGGAATTTTTACCAAGTCGGCAGTTACTCAACCTCCGCAAAACTCATCTCAATTACCATTGATTCACAGTTTTGAGGCCTTAAAGACTACAACAACTTCTCCAAGACTAATCTACGCAGAAAAAAATGAGGTTAAATCAGTGGACCTCATTACAAATAAGATTGTTACTCTTCCTATCAAACTCTCTTCTGATGCGCCATTTGTATCTGAAATTCTACCCTCACCAACTTTCAGATGGGTTGCTTATATAGATACCCGGGATGGCAATATATGGATTATGGACAATCAGGGAAATCACAAAATAAAAGTCTCTAACCAAAGCCTGATTGAAGCCAAAGACACATGGGGAATCCGCACTTATATTTCTACATGGTCGCCTGATGAAAAACTTCTCTTATTCCACGTCGCTATAGACAATAAAGGCATGAGGAATCCGGATGATAAAAAAAACCCGAATACTCAAGAGGGTTACTATCTAGCCGATCTTAATAGTGGTAAAGTTTACTTGGTTCCACCACTTGACAATACCCAAAATTATGACATTGTCGGATTTATCCCAAAAACAAATACCTTGCTTTATGCCTACTCGGAATTTATCCAAAGTGATGATAATAATATCGTACATTTATTTGCATTAGATGTCCTTTCCGGGGTCTATAACAAAGTGAAAACTTTTGACAGCTTTGCGCTTCAATTCTCTTTATTCCGTGACGGCAAAAGGGTAGTTTCTGCAGAAGGCAACTCTGGCGATTCCAATCCGAAAGAGCCGACCTACTCTAAAATTTCTGTTTCTTCTATTAACTTTGAAGCTGCGCAACTTATTGCCTCGTCGTCAGCCTGGGCAGGCGTCCATGGTCCGAAGGTATCACCAAATGGTCTTTTTATTGCTTACATGAAGCGCAACTCTAATTCTGAGAACGATGTTATTATTTACGACTTAGAAACCCATTCAGAAAAAAATTTAGGACAAGTCAATTATATCTCCTACTGGTACAACGACAACAAGCTTGTTATTGCGGAAGGGAATGGTCCAAACAAGGTAACTCTTCTAGACATTCAAACTGGGGAAAGAAAGATTATTACCGAAGACAACGGTTTTAATCCGAGTAATCTACCGTAGAATGACGTTTTCTTTGATGATTTGGAGTAGCTCGTCATGAAGAATTCCGTTTGTTAAAAGAGCTCCTTTTATTTCACGGTCATACCGCTGTTCATTTCCAAACATATCAGTGACTTTTCCGCCTGCTTCCTCAATGAGGATTTTTAATGGCGCGACATCATGTGCGCTTTTTAAACTGTAGGCAGCGCCTGCAATCTCTCCGGCAGCAACTAACATCCCACCATAACCTATGGATCTGAAATTAATAGGGTTGGCTCCTTTTTCTGTGATAACGTGTAATACGTCTCTCATATAGTATTTTGAATGTTTTCCCATAATTCCAAAAAATAACGTTTTGTCAAATGTTTTTGCCTGAGAAACCCTGATACGATTGTCGTTTAAAAAAGATCCTTTTCCTTTTTCAGCTGTAAACAATCGATCAAGTATTGGATCATAAACGACTCCCAGGATCGGCTTCCCGTCTTTTACTAATGCCAGTTGAAAAACAAAGGTGGGAATGCCATGAGAAAAGGGAACGGTTCCATCGATGGGGTCACAGACCCACACGTATTCGGCGTTATCCTTCATGGCGCTTTCTTCCTCGGCAAGTACTCCGAAATCTGGGTATGTTTTCCGTACTGCATCCAAAACTAATTTATTCACTGCAAAATCGGTTTCTGTAACAGGAGTATTGTCTTTTTTCCAAGTTCTTTTTGAACCCAGATAAAAATTTGTTTTAATGAGCGCTCCTGCTTTGTAGGCAAGATCTATGGCAAATGATTTGTAGTTATTTTTCATAAGTTGTTTTTCATAATGTAGTCGAGCTAAGCTCGACTACCACCGAGCTGAGCTCGGTGGACCTGCCGAGAATCGAACTCGGGTTTCCCCGTTGCGAACGGGGTGTTCTGCCACTGGACCACAGGCCCTCCGTGCGTCCTTGAGAGGATTCGAACCTCCAACCTTCGGGTTCGGAACCCGATGCTCTATCCGGTTAAGCTACAAGAACTTTCCCATATTCCTTGCCCTTCCGTAGCCCTTTTCTATTTTCTGGGCGCAGGAGGGTATCCGTTGATCCGCCTTCGCCGAGGCTTCGGCGGGACAAGACTACAGAGACTAGCGATATCAAACAAACATCACTATTATAGCAAGAAGGACTCTGTAGATTCCAAACGGGGTAAGAGAATTTTTCCTAAGGTAAGAGGTTAGCCACTTTACGGTAAGATATGCCGTAACAAGCGATGCTACAAACCCGACAATCAGTATTTCTACATTTTGCATATTTCCTGAAAGAAGTTCTCGCGATTTATAAAGATCCAGCAGGGATGCTGCCCCGATTGTGGGAACCGCCAATAAAAACGAGTATATCGCAGAGTCTTCGCGCTTAAATTTCATAGACATCATCGAGACTATAATTATTCCTGCGCGAGAAACACCAGGCACGATGGCTAGTGATTGCATAAGTCCAATCCAAAATGCATCTTTATAACTTATCTTTTTTAAAGTTTTTGTAAGCGAGAATTTCTTTTTTTTTATCATCCATTCAAGAATTATAAAAATAAGTCCGAAAAGAAATAGGGCGGTACTCATGAGATTAAAGGATTCGAAAAAAACACCTTTAATGGTTTCGTAAAATAGAAATCCTACAATCGCGGTTGGAATAAACGAAACAAGGAGCTTTCCTATCAACTGCTTATGTTTTAAGACAAACGTCATGTATAAAAATACGACGGCAAGTATTGCGCCCAATTGAATAAATACGTCAAAGAATTTTGAGAAATCGTTTTGCGAGATATGTAGAAGTTTGCCAGCTATTAAAAGATGCGCTGTCGAGGAAATAGGAAGAAACTCTGTTATTCCCTCCACGATACCGAGAATAAGCGCATTCAAGACGTTTAGCATTTTGCATACAGTATAAAGCATTTAGGTTTTTCCTACATACTAAATGCTACATGCTATATACTATCTTTTATGAAGATAGCTCTTGTGCACGATCAGCTTCAGGAGTTTGGAGGAGCAGAGCGGGTCTTTCTCGCGTTAAAAAAAATCTACCCAAATTCCGATGTTTTTACTTCGTTTATTAACAAACACGAACTTGTAAAACATGCTCCTGACTATAAAAGTTGGAATATAAAAACTTCGTGGGGTTCATTCGTCCCATTTTTTGGCAAACTTTACTCCCCTCTCCGATTTCTCGCTCCACAGATCTGGGAAAGCTTTGATTTCTCAAAATATGATTTGGTAATTTCATCCTCAGGTTGGTATATGTCTAAAAATATCAAAACCAAAAAGCCAACGGTCCACATTTCCTACATCCATCATCCCCCGCGATATCTGTATGGATATGAGACGGCGTTGGAGTGGCAAAAATACTGGCCGATAAAAATTTATGCGCATATCATTAACCACCGTTTAAGAGTTTGGGATTATTATGCTTCTCAACGAGCAGATTATTTTGTCGTCAATTCAGAAGACACGAAAAAAAGAGTAAAGAAATTTTACCGAAGAGACTCAATCGTCATCTATCCTCCGGTAAGCATTTCTAAAGATTTTAAGCTTCGGACTCCAAGTCCCAAATATTACATAACGCTTTCCCGGCTTGCCCACGCCAAACATATTGAAGTTCTTATAGAGGCAGCAAGCAAGAAAAAGTTCCAATTGAAGATCGTGGGACAAGGAAAAGATCTAAAATATCTTAAAAGTCTTGCAGGACCCACTGTTGAATTTCTGGGCCATGTTGCTGATGAAGAGTTTGAAAAATTATTCACCAATGCAAAAGCTTTTCTTTTTGCGTCAGTTGATGAAGAGTTTGGCATAGCTCCTGTTGAAGCAATGGGATATGGAGTTCCCGTAATTGCTTATTCTTCAGGAGGATTAAAGGAAACAGTTAAATCCGGAGTGAACGGGTTCCTGTTTAACGAATTAAATCCGGAGTCACTTCTTAAGGAAATAGAAAAACTAGAATCATTACCAAAAGAAAAATATCTGGAGATGAGAAAAAACTCCAGAAAAGAATCAGAACAGTATTCTTTTGAAAACTTCAAGAAAAAAATAACCGCTTTCATACGAGAAAAAACGAAGTAATAATTTTACTCGTATCTAATTGCATCTATCGGAGTGAGGTCTGCTGCTTTTTTTGCAGGAAACACTCCAAAGATAACCCCAATTCCTGTGGAGACGCCAAGAGCAATGACGACGGTTGGGAGATCTATATAAGCAGGAAATACACTCTGTACGAAAAATACAATAATAAATGAAAGTATTAAACCCAGCAATCCTCCGAAAAGAGAGAGAATAACCGACTCTATTAGAAATTGATACAAAATATCTGTTTTCCGTGCTCCTATTGCTCTTCGTATTCCAATCTCCTTGATCTTTTCTGTCACCGTAACATACATTATATTCATTATCCCAATACCACCCACGACAAGGGAAATCGCAGCGATCGCAACCAACGCGATGTTAAGAGTTCCGAAAATCGAGTTGAGCGCTGATAGGATCTCTGTCGGTTCAAATACAGAAAAATCGTCTTCTTCGTATCGTCTTAATAGAGCCTCGGTTATTTCTTTTTTGACTCGTGGGATTGACTGACCTTGTTTTACCTTCACCGCAAGCGTGAGGAATTTCTTATCAGGATTGAAAGAAAATGCGCTCCTGTATGGTACGAATATTAATGAGTCAAGATCCGGACCGCCAAATCCTCCCCCTCCTTTTGACTGAGTAACACCTACAATTCTGTAGTTAAGATTCTCAAATTTAAGATTTTTTCCGACTGCATCTTTTGCATTTCCGTAAAGATTTTCAGCAAGCTTTGGTCCTATCACCGCAATCTTTGAGCTTTTTATTGAATCGCTTCTTGTAAATAGTTTCCCGTATTGGGGAGTAAAGTTAAGAACAGGAAAAATATCGCTAGTCGTTGCGTAAATATCCGCAAACTTTGTCTCTTTTCCATATGAGGCTTTTCCGTTTTTTGTGAATACGGGAGCCACATTTTCAAGCGAACGGATTCGCGTCAAAGTCCTCAGATCCTTTTCGTCAAAGCGAATGGTGCCGATCGAAGACGGACCTCCTTGAAACTGTCCGTTGCGGATAGCGGTTCCGGGGATTACCCGAAGCGTATTTGTTCCGATACTCTCAAACTGAGTCTGGATGTATTTTTTAAGACCCAGACCTGCTGCGGTAAGCAAAACAACCGACATAACTCCGATTAGAATTCCCAAGGAAGTAAGAAAGGTTCTCCCTTTATTTCGTGAGAAGTTAAAAAGCGCTGATTTTATTAAAAACGTTATGTAGTTCATACTATTTTTCCGTCAACTATTCTTATCTGCTTTTTTGTCTTTGCAGCAATGTAGGGTTCATGAGTTACGATTACCACGGTAATTTTTTCCTTTTTATTCAACTCTCCTAGAAGTTTCATAATCTCATCCCCTGTCTTTGTATCTAAATTTCCGGTTGGCTCATCGGCAAGTATTAGTTTCGGTTCCATGATAAGTGCTCGTGCCATTGCAACTCGTTGTTGTTGGCCTCCTGAGATTTTATTGGGATATGATTTTGCTTTTTCGGCAATGCCAAAGCGTTCTAACAAATACATGGCTTTTTTGTAAGGATCATATTTGAGTTTTTTTCGTGCATATATACTTGGCACAAGAACGTTTTCAAGTACCGTAAGTTTATTGATGAGATTAAACTGCTGAAATACAAAACCGACAAATTCGTTTCTCAATGTGGATAATTCATCATCGTTTAGTCTCTTTACATCTTTTCCCTGAACGAGTACCTGTCCTCTTGAAGCTTTATCAAGAAGTCCGATAATGTGCATAAGTGTAGATTTGCCGCTTCCTGAAGGCCCGATAATTGAGGAAAACTCTCCTTCTTTTATGGTAAGTGTTACGTTACGCAGAGCTGTGTAAGCTACGTTCTCGTCGAGTTGAAATTCTTTATAAACATTTTTGAGATTAATCATACACTACGTCACCTGGCTCAAGTCCTGACAAAATTATTGTTGCAATATCAATCTCTTCTCCTGTTTTCACAAAAGTTTTCTCTGGCTTATTGTTTATTTTTTTAAGCACATACGACTTCCCGTTTTCATGCTGAATGAATGTGGTGGGTACCGCAATCGCGTCTTCCCTTTCTTTCAAGATAAATGTCGCATCTCCGGTCATTCCCAATCTTAGCCTTGAAGACTCGCTTGCTGTCTGATCCATTGCCATTTTTATCTTGTACACAGTGCCGGTCTCATCTTCTACTGGAGAATATGCAATTGAACGTATGGATCCACTTAGTTGTTCGTCAGAAAAAGAGTCAAGAGTAATGTCCCCAGTCATGTTCTCGCTCAGTTTTACCACCTCTGTCTGATCTGCAGATACTGCAAAGAAGATCGTTTCCGGATTTACTATGTCAAATTCGGTATCAAGAGGAGTGATATTTACACCAGCATAAGGTGACGTAACTTTTGTTACCACCCCTCCAATGGGAGTAGTAAGGTACGAAAATTTTAATGTGATGTCGCTCAGTTCAACATCGAGCACGGCGTTATTCACATCATACTGCACTTTTTGAGCTGTACGCATAAGTCTTTCCTGTTGGTCTTTACTGAGAGCGCCGATTACCACTGGACGAATGTCTTGTTGTTGTTGATCTAAATCGAGTCTCGTTTTTGCAAACGTGTTTAATTCTTTTTGTAACTCTTTCTTAAGCTCTCGTTGATCTAAAGAAGCGATCCCTTGATAGGGCTTGACAATATCACCCTCTTTTACTCCAACCCAAGCAAGTCTTCCAGCTGTCTGAAATTTAAGTTTTACTTTCTCATCTGCATCAACCTCTCCTGAAAATGTAGCGGTTTCTTTAAGAGCCTGCCTTTTTACCGTGTATGTTTCTTTTGGTTTATTTTTTTCTTGTGCGTTCTTTGCCGAGAGTAAAAATCCACCCGTAACAAGCAAGATCGCGACAACAAAATACCATCTCTTTTTTAAGATACGGAGCAATTTCTTTCCTGTTTTTTTTACTTTTTCCATATTAGTTTTGCGCAATATGCCTCATAATCCTAAGAAAATCATTTTTATCTTTAGTAGATAATTTTGCAAAAACTTTCTTAAACATATTTTCCCTTTCTTTCATCGCCTTGGACAGTAATTTTTCACCTTTTTTAGTAAGGACTACACCGATTACTCGCCTATCTGTCTTATCCGGAACTCTTTGTACTAATCCAAGTGAGGTCAACCGGTCAAGAAGAACTGTAGCGGTAGGGATAGCTATTCCAAAATAATTGGCAACATCCGAAACGTGTGCGTCTCTCCTGTCCCCTAGGAAAATAAGAGCGTTTAGTTGAACTAAAGTGAGATTCGTAATCGAACTTGAAGGTTTCATTTCATGCTTCATCGCACGGAAAAGATCGAGATGTGCGCGCATGAGTTCTTGGTCAAGATTTACACTCATAATTTTAATAGCTAATCTAATTATTAGTAAGTATAACTAATGGAGGAGGCTCTGTCAAGATTATAAGAAGGGTGCCCAATTGGAGACGGGCATGATGTTGAAAAGCATGAAGTTCCAGGCATACATAAAAATCGCAGGAAGCAAGATTAAAAAGACATAGAAAAACTTCTTTGAAGTGAGAAATCTTTCAAATGTTATACAAAACATAACCCAAAGAGGAAGACTGTATCGAGCAATATCCCGGTGTTGCACAAATAATACTGCGACAGTAAAAACCAATGTAAAGTAAAAAAAGCTTCGGTGTCGAGAATTTTTAAGATAAAAAATGGTCGTTACATATAAAAAGAAGTAAAACAGTATATCCTCCAGCCATGCTGTCCCCACCCATGGCTTTTGAAAATTAAATGCTGAATACGGAGCGAGAAGATGAATGTTATCTCCTGATTTAAAATAGGCAAAAAAGTCTCCTAATTGCCGCTGATATAGAAGAAAGACGCTCACGAGCCCCATTGGAATAAGAACTAACCAAAACGTTCTCGGGTCAAATTTTCGCTTCGTAATAAGTCTTTCCAGTATTACCAAAGAATATGCTACAAAAAGAAGAATTCCTGGAGTTTTTGTTGCGGTAGCTAGAGCACCAAGTATTCCCGCAAATACATATCGTCCTTTCTCAAAGAAAAAAAGTGATCCGAGAATGAGAAGTATGAATAGGGACTCTGGTGCCCCCACTGATCTTACGACCAAAAATCGAGGTAAAAATAGAAAAATAACAGTGAGAAGAAGTGGATGTTGTGAAAGTTTAAATCGACGTACAAATTCATAGAAAAAGATTCCCAAAACTCCCGAGAGCAAAACGTTTACAAACAGCATTGATTTCAAGTACCCAAAAACTTCTGCAAATAAACGAATCAGCAAGGGATATAAAGGAAGATGTGCTGCGAAATATATGGGTGACAATGCTACTTCGAGTCTTAAGCTAAGAATTGCAGCCGGATCGTAGAGCGTCTTTGCGACAATAACATATAGCGGTCCGTCAAAATGCCTTAAAACATACTCAAAATTAGAAGCGGGTATTGAAAGACCCAACCAGTTTGGAGTTTTTAGAAGAAACGGCAACCAAACCAAAAGAGACGAAAGAACCACGACCGCAATGATAAAAAGATATGAGGAGATTTTATTGTATAATTTGCTCATAAACTCATACTATTCTAACAAACAATGTTTAAGAAAAGCTTAGAGTTCTTTCGGAAAGATAAAACACTGTGGCTCGCAGTTCTTCTTTTTGCGATTGCGGTTTTTTTGCGCTTTTATCATTTCTCGGAATTTGTGACTTTTTTAGGAGACCAAGGGCGCGATGCGATCGTTCTTAAAAGAATTCTAACCTTTGAGCATTTTCCTGCAATCGGAGCACCTACTTCAGTCGGTCAAGTGTATTTGGGCCCGTTTTACTATTATTTTATTGCACCTTGGCTCTTGTTATTCAACTTCAATCCTATTGGTCCGGCAGTGGGGGTTGCCATACTTTCTTCTATTTTTATTTTAGTTAATTACATCGTGGTCAAAAAGTTATTTGATCGAATCGTTGGGCTAATCTCCTCTACTCTCCTCACCTTCTCCTTCGTTCTGATTGAATTTTCCCGCTTCTCATGGAATCCAAATCTTTTGCCGCTTTTTAGTTTGCTTACGGCGTACGCAACAATTTTTGCCGTAAAAAGACAAAAAAAGCTTTTTTATATTTTAGCCGGATCATTTTTCTCTTTTACTATTCAGCTCCATTATCTTGCGCTTTTTCTCGCTCCGCCGATTGTTGTTATTTTTGCCTGGGAACTCTGGGAGCATAAAAAAGAATGGAAGCAAAGTTTAAAGAATATTTTTGCAAGTATCATGTCCTTTGTATTTTTTTCTTCTCCCCTTTTGATATTTGACTTACGACATGATTTTCTAAACAGCAAAAACTTTATGAAACTGTTTCAAACTTCTTCTTCCGCACAAGCTTCAAATAAATTCGCGGAACTGCTTCAGACGTTTTTCTTTTTGAATCAACACGTATTTCAAACGCAGTTAAATATTATTCTTCTCGGATTATTGCTTTTTATGTTGTTTGTATTGTTTTTTTTACATGTTAAAAAAAACAGAAACCTAGCATACATTGCGCTTTTTTTTCTACTTTCTCTTATCGGACTTTCCTTTTATTCCGGTCCCAAGTACCCGCATTATTTTGGAGCAGTGTATCCTTTTTACTTTATTCTTGTCGGCTATCTTTTGGCTAACCTATTTAAATCGCGTCTGTCTATCCCTATTTTCTTTGTATTTATGGCGCTCTACATTTTCTTTAATGGGGAAAACTATTATTATTTTTCTCATAAGGGTTCTGATCAGATTGGAAGAGCACAGAAAATCGCAGTCGCAGTCCAAAACTCGATTACAAAGAAAAAGTTTAGTGTCACCGCGCTTCCCAATCAGTATTCGGATGCTACCTATCGCTATTTCCTGGAGTTGTGGGGAGTCCGTCCCTTGGAAAAGGATACATTGGAACCTTCTCAAGAACTTTTTGTAATTTGTGAGGGGGTCTGTAAACCCATTGGCAATCCCCAGTGGGATATTGCATACTTTGAACCGAAAAAAGTCGAGGAGACCAAAAAAATATTTGATCCCCTAATTATGTATCGTTTAAGTAATTAATATGAAGATTTCATTGATTATTCCCTGTTATAACGAAGAGTCTAATCTACAAAAAGGAGTATTGGATAAAATCGGACGCTATGCCCAGAATGATTCCCGATTTATTGAAGTCCTTGTGGTTGATGATGGATCAACCGACAGGTCAAAAAACATAGTAAAAAAATTCTACCTTCCTGGATATTCCAAATTTAAGCTGATTGAAAATCCACACCGGGGAAAAGCATTTGCAGTAATCACGGGAATAAAAGAAGCTAAAGGTAAATATATAATATTTTCGGATATAGATCTTGCGACACCTATTGAAGAGGCGGAAAAACTTATCGAGCAACTTGGAGAAGGAAGTAAGATCGTCATTGGATCACGAAGCTCTCAAAGAAAAGGAGCGCCTTTTTTGCGAAAACTTATGGCGGTGGGATTGATCATGGTACGTGGTTTATTTATTGGTTTAGGAAATATAAAAGATACTCAATGTGGATTTAAGGCGTTTGAAAGAAAAACTGCGCTTAAGATAATCGACAAACTGCAGGTTTTTAATCCTGAAAGAAAAACAAAAGGATCTTCGGTTTCAGCAGGTTTTGATCTTGAGTTTCTATTTTTAGCTAAGCGTCTCGGTCTTACTATAAAGGAAGTGCCGGTAACATGGAGACATGTTGAAACAAAAAATGTGAACTTTATAAAAGACTCACTTGAAACGTTAAAGGACCTTTTGAAGATAAAAACAAACCACCTTATGGGGAAGTATAAATAACACTCTATGCTCCAGAAAATTCTAAAAATATTTCGTCTTCATTGGCCGCTTCTTTTAATTCTTCTTGTTACGGGCTTTTTTTTTACATTTCGTCTAGAGCGAGATCTCCTGTGGGACTGGGACGAGTGTCTCTATGCACAGTACCCAAAGGAGATGAGACAAACCGGCAACTTCCTTATCAATCAATGGAATGGGTTTCGGGATCTTCAAAAACCGCCACTTTACTCCTGGCTTTTAGCCATCTCAACATCACCTGGAGCAAATGAGTTTAATATCCGACTCTTTTCCATCGTCTTTGGACTAGCGCTCATTGCAGTACTATATGTCTTCACCAAAAAATACTTTTCAGAAAGAGTAGCAATATTAGCAACGCTTATTATGTTTGCCTCCGAACTTTTTGTGGTCTATATGCGACGAGCGAATACGGATATCGGCTTCATGTTTTTCATATTTTTGGGGGTCTATGCGTGGTTCCTCTCGCACAAGAAATCAAACTTTAGTTACCTTGCGGGATTTTTCTTTGGACTCTCTGTGATGATGAAAGGATTTAGTGTGATCCCGTATCTTGCGGCGCTTTTTATTACGATCTTCTTCAACTTCAAACGGGAAAAGCTACTGAATTTTGTAAAACTATCTGTCGTATTTGCTACGACTGTCATTCCCTGGCATCTGGCAGCATATCTCACTTACGGGAAAGAGTTTGTGCAACTTTACGTCTTGGATAACATCATAAAACGGGCGCAAAACCCGATCGAGTTTCATTATGGGGGAAGGCTTTTTTATGCAAAGCTTATTTACAAAGAAATTTTTCCGTGGCTATTTTTTGCTGCGGTATTTCCACTTTACAAGGCTGTTACTGTCATCCCGAACTTGATTCGGGATCTCAAAAAAAACAATCCTATTCAGCAGATGCTGAAACGAGTTCGGCATGACGTAAAAGCCAATGAAGTACTTTATACAATAATCCTCCTTGTCATACTTCCCCTCATTGCGATAACAAGAATAAAGACCAAGATCGCGTGGTATGTACTCCCCATTTATCCTTTCCTTGCGATTTTTCTTGCGTACTGTATGGATGTTCTTTTGAAAAAATTAAAGCACTCTATTTTCTTCTATCTTCTTGTCGTCTTGATCTTGCTTGATGCATCGATCCTTATAAATAAGGAGACAAGGTTTCTTGAAAAAACAAGGACTGTTGATCCCCGCTATGAGGTTGTATTGAAATCAGGGGAATATCCTTCAAAAACTTTGGATTACCTTGTGGCGTTTTCAGAAAGACAAGCGGAAGCGATACTTCCTCCCGAACAAGAAATAACTCAGACCTTTGTGTATGGAGGCAATCCCTGTGCTGTCTACTACAGTAACAAAAAAGTAAATTACTATTATGATATGGAAAAATTCAAAAAACGATTGCAAAGAAAGGGACTCTTCCTCCTTGAAAATGGAGACCTAAAACTTATCGAAAAACTTCCCATAAAGATTCTCTTTAAAAACAGCGACTATACACTGTTTAGCTATTAAAAGCCTATTGTTGAGTCGATAATGTATTGGGGACGTTGTTTGATTTCGTCATAAATTCTTCTCATATACTCACCAACCACGCCGAGTGAAAAAAGCTGAAGTCCGCCAACAAACATAACAAGTATTATTGTTGATGCAAATCCTGGAACCCGATTGTAGTTCGGAGTAAAAAATCTCTGATAGGTAACCCAAATTGATCCCAAAAAAGAAATAATAAGAGATAAAAGTCCCAAAGAAAACATGAGTTGGAGAGGGACATAGGAAAATGAAAAAATTCCGTCAAAAGCAAGTTTAAAAAGTTTTCTCCATGTATATTTGCTTTCTCCTGCAAACCGTTCCGATCGTTCATACTCCAGCCCAGTCTGCTTAAAACCCACCCAACTTCTTAACCCCCGTACAAATCTGTTCCTCTCTGGTAGAGAATTAATCGCATCAACTACATTTCGTCGCAGGACACAAAAATCTCCGCTATCTAAAGGGATATCAATACTTGCAATTTTATGAAGAAATCTATAGAACGTCCTGTATGCTGCACGCTTCAGGAGATTTTCTTTTCTTCTCTTTCGAACGGCATATACTGCATCATACCCTTCGTCAAGTTTTTCAAAAAATGCAGGGAGAATTTCCGGAGGATCTTGAAGATCAGAGTCCAGAATTGCAATCTGTTCGCCGGTTGAGTAACGTAAACCTGCGCTCACTGCCATCTGATGTCCAAAGTTTCGTGAGAAGTTAATAATCTTTACTCTTTCGTCTTTTGTGTGAAGATTGGTGAGAGTTTGAGATGTTCTATCATATGATCCGTCGTTTATAAAAATAAGTTCGAACGGGTGATTAAGTTTTCGCATTATTGTCACAATTCTTTTGTAAAGCACAGACAGGCTTTCTTCTTCATTAAAGACAGGGAGAATAATGGAATACCTCATGCGAAAGATTATATCAAAACGCTACCTAAAACGTGTATAATACATACAAACCCTTTATGTTTGACTTACTGGAGTACGTCGCCTGGTTTAAAAAACACATAAAAGGAAGGGACTTATTTTTGTATGCTGCGATTTCTCTTCTTTTTTTTGTTACGCGCCTCATAAATCTTGATAAGTTTCCGATCTTCACTGATGAGGGAATTTATATCAGATGGGCGAGAATTGCATGGCATGACGCAACGTGGAGATTCATTTCCCTCACCGATGGAAGGCAACCGCTTCAAACGTGGGCAACCATTCCCCTCTTGAAGCTTTTTCCCGATAATATGCTTTTTGCAGGAAGACTATTTGGCGTATTGAGTGGATTTGCTGCACTTTTAGGATTAATCGTCTTGACGTATTATCTTTTTGGGAAAAAAGCCTCGCTTATCGGCGGCTTTCTGTATGTGCTGACACCATTTTTTCTCTTTTATGACCGCCTGGCGTTGGTTGACTCTGCGGTGAATGCAGGATTTATATGGAGTCTTTTCTTAATTATTACTCTTGCCAGAACTCTGAGGCTCGATGTTGCATTGTTATACGGACTAGCAGCAGGGATTACTCTTCTTGCAAAATCTTCAACACGCCTTTTTATGGGGATCGGTGCTCTTGCACCAATATTACTTTTCAAAAAAGAGACAAAAAAAACTTCGAGAAGACTTTTGAATTTTTATGTATTGTATGCGATTTCAGCTTTTCTTGCGCTCGTCATTTACAACGTCCAACGTTTTTCTCCCTTTTTCCACTTTGTTTCAGAAAAAAACAAAACATTCGTCTTGACGTTTGGTGAATTTGTTCGTGCTCCCTTTAGTCAAGTTGTCGGAAATCTGCCCCTGATTCCTTATTATGTTTTTTCTGAATCAGGGCATATACTTCCATTTTTCGGACTTATCGGACTAGTTTTTCTTTTTAAGAAAGACAGGAATCTCGCTTTCTATTTTCTTTTATGGATTGCGCTTCCGTATATAGCCATAGCTTTTTTTGCAAAGGTTGTGTATCCACGGTATCTTATTTTTATCGTTATGACGCTTCTTATTTTATGCGCGTACTTTTTGGACAAACTGAAAAAGAATTTTTTCCTAACTGCTGTTATCATCTTTCTTCTTTCTGTGGGATTTTTCGATTACACGATTCTATTTAATCAATCTAAGATCCCGCTTCCTGAGGTGGACCGGTGGCAATACATTGAAGGAATTTCTGCGGGAACAGGTATCAAGGAGATGGTCGAATACGCAAGAGAAAAATCTGCCGATAAACCGGTTATCTTAATCGCTGAAGGTAACTTTGGAGTTTCCGGAGATATGCTCGAGTCATCGTTGAAATCTTCAGACCGAATTTCTATAAAAGGATACTGGCCGCTTGATGAGAAAAATCTTTATGAAAATCAACCGCTGGTAAAAAACAGCCATGTATTTGTGGTTTTCGCACATCGAGAAGAGTTCCCAGAAAGTTGGCCAATCAAAAAAATCAGGGTGTTTGAAAAACCAGGTGGAAAATCAAGCTTTACTCTTTTTGAATTGAAACCCAAAGAAAACTAACAAACTTACAAGTGTTACTGCGCTTATTATATTCGCGATCTTTCTCACCGGTGTATCTTCGAAGCGAAGAAGGTGCTCGTGGTGCCCTTCAGCAACGGGAATCGTAATACGTTTATATGTATTGTCTGCTCCGTGTATATCTTTATTTCCATCCACATAATAAGTCCACCCGGGAAAATCAAATGTATTGACTTGGATAACTCCCGGAGCTCCCGCGTCGGTAAAGAATTTTTTCTCATTAAATTTATCGGTGAGCGGAGTAATCGGCACATCTCCTTGTACTACTCTGTAGCGACCCGTCGGAATATCTTTTTTTTCAATGTCGAAGGCTGTGGTATTAAGCTCTGACTGTTTAGTTTTGACTCCTACCGGCGCGAATTCAAAAGAAGTTCTGCTTACTCTATCTGCAATTTCATAAAAAGATGTAAGGGCGCGGTCATCAGCCGGAAGATATGAAGAAGGACGAAAATACTTTTGATACACTGCAATTGTTACTATGCTTATCGCCAAAAGGAAACCTACTTGAAATCTTTTCACTATCGTATGTGAAACATGGTATGAAGTCAGTATTCTTTGTGCGTAATGTAGTGCGAATGCCCCGATCATTGACACAAAGAGCGCGGTAAACGTAAAAAATCTCCATGGAAATTGGAGATACCATAAATATGAAATGTTATCCCAAACCTGCTTCGAGCTACCAACTGTCATAAAAACAGAAAACAAAAGTAAAAATAAAAAGAACGTGAAGTATTCAAAATTTTCAGAGATACTCTTCCGCTTTATCGCAAACCAAAAGGCCACGATTCCTGCAATTAATATAAGCCCCAGATGAATTTTTCCGAGTTGAAATGAAAGTCCATCAAAACATCCGGGAATCGAACCTCCATAACCCCAGGGGGAATTGAGAAATTGACCAAGACAAACAAAGTGAATTTTATACATAGCCAGTTCTTTGGTAAGTATGCTATCGACTAACGTGAATCTTCTTTCAAGCATTGAAGGCAACCAAAAAAAAGCCGAAAGTAAAAGTCCTGTTAGCCCACCGAGGGATAGTAACAATGTAAGACGCCAGCGTTTTCCTTTGCTGATTATTAGATAAAAAAGATAGGTAAAAAAAAGATACATCAAGAAGGGTGCTGCAATAAGAGGATGGTTTAAAATAAGAAGTGCGAAAAGTACTCCGAATACCAAACTACTCTTAATCGTAAGTTTATCCCGAAGAGAATCCAGGGATAAAAATAAAACTGGAAGTAGTGAGAGGGTGAAAAACTCAGCGAGCGCTCCCCGGACATAAATTAAAACCGCGTGATAAGAAAAGTACGTATAAAGCACTGCTGCTAAAAAGCCGGCTGCACGGCCCAGATGGCGCCTCGCAAGAAGATACATCCCGACAGCAGAAAGTATAAACCCTAAAATAAAAACAAGTTTTATGGACTGGGTCAGGGAAACCCCAACCAGATGGAAAAGTTCGGCTAAATAGTATACGAGGGGAGGGTAGAAATTAAACAAAGGGTATCCGAAATTAAATCCAAGGGTGTCCACCCATCGGGGGAAAAAGTAACCCTGACGAATTCCCTGATCAAGAAGGAATAAACGAGCAACATGCTGGCTGTCATGCATTGAAAAATAGTGTGGATTTACTAGGCTTACAAATGCCGGAATTGTTATAATAAAAATAGCAAGAAGCTCAAATGGGAGCTTGTGAGCCGTAATAAATCCAAGGACTCTTTTGAACATGTTCATATTATATATACAATCTCCTTTACTTAAATATACCTCAAAATGAAAGAACCCCAATCGCAAATGAGTGATATAAAAAGACGGAGCTTTATAAGCACCCTGAGCCTTTTTTTCCAAAGCGGCTACTCAGCGTTTTTGGGACTCGTCGCAAACCTTATTCTAACAATTCTTCTGTCACCTAAAGTCTTTGGAATTTATATTACTGTTTTATCTATCATTTCTTTCCTTAATTATTTCTCAGATATTGGACTTGCCGGTGCGCTCATCCAAAAAAAGAAAATCTCAGAAGATGACCTTACCACCACATTTACTGTCCAACAAGGATTAACGCTTATTCTAGTTATTATTGGTTTTATATGCACCTCTTTTGTTCAGAATTTTTATCAGCTCCCTCCAGACGGCGCACTCCTCTATCAGGTTCTCCTTGTCGCTTTTTTTATCTCATCGATGAAAACCATTCCTTCGATTTTTCTTGAGAGAAAAATTAAATTTGAGAAAATTGTACTCGTACAGATTGTCGAGAACACCGTCTTTTACATAGCTATTTCCGCCTTTGCTGTTTTAGGTTACGGCTTAACGAGCTTTACTATTGCCGTTTTCCTGCGAGCCATTACCGGGCTTGCACTTATTTATACACTTTCATTCTGGATGCCTAAAATCGGAATATCCGTAAAGAGTTTGAAAAAACTTCTTTCTTTTGGAATTCCTTTTCAAGCAAGCTCATTTTTGGCTCTTTTTAAAGACGACCTCATTACGCTTTATCTGGGGAAGGCGCTTGGTTTTGAAGGATTGGGTTATATCGGATGGGCAAAAAAATGGGCTGATGCACCGATCCGAATTGTGATGGATAATGTCAGCAAGGTTTTATTTCCTCTCATGGCGCGGTATCAGGACAATAAAGAAAAAATCCGATCGATTGCAGAAAAAATTCTCTACTATCAAACCGCTCTTATCGCACCTTTACTTATCGGGATGATCATGACGATGAAGTATGTCGTTGACATTATTCCTAATTATCAGAAGTGGGAGTCTGCGATTCCACTTTTTTACATATTCGCTCTTTCTTCCCTTATTCTTTCATTTTCCGCACCGTTTATGAATTTGTTTAACGCATTGGGAAAAGTAAAGATAACATTCTCCTTTATGATATTTTTCACAGTCTTGACGTGGGTACTTACACCCTTTTTAACAAAAAACCTTGGGTTGCTTGGTTTTCCAATTGCTCATCTTATCGTGTCCATTTCTTTTATAAGCGTACTCTTGGTCGCTCAGCGGGCATACCATTTTCATTTTTTTGGACCCGTTTACAAATTTTTTATTTCTTCTGTTGTTATGGCAGGAGTACTTTTTTCATTAAGTCTTACCGTCCCTCCTAATACCCGATTACTTCTTGCTTTATTTGTCAGTGTCGGTGTATTTTCTTATTTGTTTTTTATAACGAAAGTGTTTGGCGTCAATATAAAAAAAGAGACTCAATCCTTTTTAGCAAAAAACTAATATCATGAATCAATCTCTTGCGATAATAGTTCCCACGATTAATCCCCGGGTTCTTGCTGATTTTATTGAGAGTCTCAAGAAACAGAAAAATAGAAATTTTCATGTATTTGTAATCGACATCTCCGGCTCAACATCGTCTAAAATAGCAGGCGACAATATCACCTGTTTGAAACGAGAGAATAAAGGATATGCCCACAGTGTAAATGAAGGTTTGAGGGAAGCTCTTCAAAAGGAATTTTCGCGGTTTTGTATTATTAACGACGATACGTTTTTTGAACAAGATTTTGTCGAGCGGTCACTTTCCTCTATTGAAAAACATCCGGGAGTAATTGTTGGCGGCAAGATTTTATATGCTCCTGGCCATGAATATCATAAAGACCGATATCCACAAGCAGATCTTGGAAAGGTGATCTGGTATGCGGGTGGATTTTTTGACTGGGACCATGCATTAAGTAAGCATCGGGGGGTTGATGAAGTTGACCATGGGCAATATAATACTTCAGTAGAAACAGAATTTATCACTGGAGCACTCATGCTTTTAGACAAGTCAGTAATAGGTAAAGTAGGATTTTGGGACGAGTCATATTTCTTATACTTTGAGGATGCCGACTATTGCGTTCGTGCTTCAAAAAAAGATGTATCTCTTTACTATGATCCAGCTATTATTATTTGGCATAAGATTTCACAGTCCACTGGTGGGTCAGGATCGTCCCTGCATGCGAAGTATCAGAACAAAAATCGCTTGAAATTTGGCTTAAAATACGCGCCTGTTAATACGAAGCTTCATCTTTTGAAAAACTTTGTCTTTAGTTTTGGCAAGAGGTAAACTGCATTAGCTACTAAAAAGCCGATTATGATCTGGTGTTTTAGATTGATTTTCCAAGGAGTGTCCCACTCTCCAAATCTGATATACGGAAAATAAGAAAGTAGAAGTCCTGCAAAAAAAAGACTCAATTTGCTTATAAGGCCTTCAAAAAATACTATAAAAGGTAAGATTCCGAGAAAATACCACGGTTGAACTTCTTGCGTAATTGAAAGATATAACAAAAGACAAACTAACAGGCTAAAGGCGATTTTGTTTAAAATATGCTTCTTTTCTCTGGAAAGAATAAGGAATGGAATCGTGAGGTATTTAATTCCACCTGATAAAAGAAAAAACGTTCGGGAAAATAGGTTCTTTTTTTGAAAAAGAAAATAAATTCCGATAAGAGCCAGTCCTGCCGCAATCATATCATTGTGTCCGTTTACTAAGCCTTCAATTACAACAAGCGGGTTTGTAGCAAAAAAAATCGCCCACTTCTTATTCATTTTAAATAAAGATAAGGAACCTGCAAGATAAAAGAACGTCGAGGTTGCTTTAAAAAGATAAAAAGCAAGAACAAACTTTCCAAAACTTAAAAAGGATGGAATTAAGGTAATGGGGAGAAAAACAGGTCCATAGGGATAGGTCCGGTGAACCCAGTGCATAAAACGTAGCCACGGATCAGAAGGAAAATCAAGAGGCCGCATCACATAAGGATTTTGATGGTAAAAGGTAAGGATTTTTGCATCAAACATATAATTGAAAAAGTCATGGGAAAGCAACGGATATGATGAAACTCCTAAGAATAACAAGGGAATAACAACTTTCCAAAAGGAAACGACTTTATAGTTTTTAGTAAAGAGCCAGTGAAAGTAAAATAACACGAGAACTACCGCGATATAAATATACGAAGACAGTTCTCTTTGGAAGTAGCCCAACCGCACCAAGCTGTCTCGAGCAAGAAGCCACAGTTCGTCATTAAAAAGAGTCAGGTTTAAATCGATGAGAGAATATGAGTAAATAAGAAGAGCGGCAACAAAAATACTAAAAAGTACATAAATCCACTTATGATATAATTTCATGTATTCGATGAAAAATCTTGCTAAGACAGGCTACATAATCTGTCTTTTTCTGATACTTGCGCTGTTTTGTTATTTTAGAGTAAAGCCTGTTTATTTTCAAACCGTTCCTTATACCTTTGACCAGGGGCGTGACTTTTTAAAAACACAGGAAATCGTAATTGACAAGCAGCCCGCATTGCTCGGGCCGACTACCGGTATACCAGGCGTCAATCATGGGGTGTGGTGGTATTATTTTTTGACCATTCCGTTTTTTGTTACAAATGGCAATCCGATGGGATTCTACTATTTCATCTTGCTTTTGGCCTTGGCCCAACTAGTTTTATTTACAGTATTTCTTAAAAAAGAGTTTGGGAAAATCGCATCTCTTGTATTTGCAGCGTTAGTCGCGCTGGGACCTTATTTTATTAAAACATCGATCTTTGCAATAAATAGCGTGCTTGCGCCACCCGCACTCTTAGCTTTTCTCTACTTCTACTATAAATATACGGTTAAAAAAGATCTGAGAATCTTGTTTTTAGTAGGCTTCTCTCTTTCAATGGTGTTTGAGGCAGAGGTTGCTTTTGGCTTATTTTTATATCCTTCTTTTTTCCTTGCTATTCTTATACTTAAGCGTTTAAAAGATTTTCTTGGCACAAAAAAACGTTTTTTGTATTTTGTTTCCGGTTTACTCCTTCCGATTGCTCCTCGTATTTTGTTTGAACTCAAAAGTGGTTTCTCTCAAACACAACTCGTATTGAAATACTTCAATGAAACCAGTGTACAAGCTTCCAAAACTTACTCCGAAGTTTTTTGGGAAAGATTTCATTTATTAAAAGACTTCTTTCTTCAATCATTTCCAGGACAAATCCAGTTTCTCATGTGGTCAACTCTATGTTTAATAATTATCGGAATATTCTTTTCTTTTTCTAATTTAAAAAAACTGAGAAAGGAGTTTTTTCTTTTCACGCTCATCTTATTCGTTGGACTATTTGTTCTTTCGTTACTGTATAAAACCGTCTTTTGGCAAAACTACTTTGAAGGTCTCCCCTACTTCTTTGTTGTATTTTCAGCATTGTCAGTTAGTGCGCTTTTACGGAGCCAGAAGACAGTGCTGAAAATAATTGTTTATGTGTATGTTGTTGTTCTTATCCTGTCTTTAGGAACGACCTTCGCACAAGAACTTCAAAATAAGGAGTCGCCAAAGTTAGAGGGATTACGTGAACATATGGAAGTTTCAAAAATCATTTATGCAGATAGTAAAAACGATGAACTGTGTATAAAAGTCTACACCCCACCAATTATTCCCCACACCTATAGATATCTCTTTGCATATTTTGAAAGGATCGGTAAACCAAAAGTAAAGGAAGCATTTATTAATGACTCATGTTATCTCATATTAGAAAAAGACAACTGTAAGTTCCTTCCTATTGAGGTCAATGAAATGAGAGAGTGCAAATCAAGACAGGATAGATGGAAGGCGATACACGTACCAAAAGGGAGCAAGCTTTTGAAAGAAATCAAGCCAAACGATCACGTGCTCATAGAAAAGTGGCGCGGGAAAGAACTTCCCTAGTTATTTTCCCAGAAATCCACAGGTAACGAATGTTGATTGGGAAGATAGTGTAAAAGATCCTGTCTTAAGAAATGCGATTTTTTAGTAAGAACTCTTTTTTGAATAGTAAACTCTCCAAATTTGCGAGATTCAACAACCTTACTTCGTGCATCTTCATATCCCTTATATGCCACGACGTACTCGGAAGGAATTCCGGTTTCCGGCTCTATGATTAGAAAATGAGTTAACCCTACGAACATGTTCTCTTTGCCGAAAACTACTTTGTCTCCAAAATTTCCGTCCAAAGGATATCCCAACCACATAGGCATGAATCCATAACGCGTTCTTCCGTACCAATTGAAAAGATAAGCCCAGTTAGTGTGGACAAATAGCGGGTTGGTAACCGCGTTCACCGAAAACTCTTTATCTTTACTTTCGCTATACATCCAGTCGATTGCTTCCTTCTCATCGACAAGGTTCATTTTATTTTGAACAGAAAATAAACTCTCTCCGTTTGGATTGTTTTTTATAATAAGATTCACGTTGCTTGCGGTAACCGCGCTCAGAATCAAAACTAGTAGTAGCGACCCTGTGATTTTTGGAAGTTGTTTAACCGTTGTCGTAATAAGAAAAGAGACAAGCATTATGAGTGGATATATGTTTCCGATGTTTAAAAAATACGAATTATTCTTTTCGAAAAGGTATATCAATCCCGGAGAAATAAACCAAAGTATTAAAAAAGAGATCGCTTCTCTATTTTTCTTGTCCTTGACGGCAAACCAAACAGAAACAAGCAGTATGAGTGCCAGTATTGTCGTTGCGAATAAAGGTTGCAAGTCAAAAAGGTTTTTAGAAACATTATTAGCTAGTGTTTCGGTAAACCGTATCATTTTTTGCACAGTAAACTGTGGGTTTATTGACGAACCTCCAGTTTTGGTGAGAAAAGAAAATAGCGCTCCCGATCCTTGGAACTTAAACTTGATCTCTGAAATTATAAAAGAGGTAAGGAAAAAGAAGGCTGTAAAAAATAGGATTATGTTCGTTTTGGAAAATAATTTTGAAAACTTTGATTTTCTTAAAAAAGAGACAGCCCCCACAAGAAAAAAAGGTACAAGGTATACCAAGAAAAATTGGAATTGGACGCTTAGGGCGAGACCCAAAAACATAAGTCCTATTCCGATTGATTTTTTTTGAAGGCTGAGCCATAAACCGTAGTAAAAAATTGCAATAGTAAGAAGGGCAGGTGGAGGATTTGATAACCACCTGCTATATTGAACCGCTTCAAACGAAACAGCAAATAAAAACGCACTTATCAATGCCATGGTGGTATTTTTAAAAAGTTCTTTTGAAAAATGAAAAATAAAAAAAATACTTAGTACGTTTATCATCACGAGAATCAATCTCGCTGCTAAAGGGTCTCCTCCTGAAAAAAAATAAAAGGGCGCTGTCAGATACCAATATAATGGTCCGTGAAATAAACCTTTTATATCGGTTGTCGGCCCTTGTATTTTAATCGGATCATCTCCGAAGATTCCGATTGAAGCAAAAGCATCTCTGGCCTGATCGTAACCAAAAGTTGCGCTCTCGAAAAAGGCAAACCGCAGGAGAATACCTACCATGAAGATAATAAAAAGTGTGACTGGTGAGAAGTACTTCTTATAAGCCCCAAGACTAGCCATTATGCTATTATAATAGCATTTGATATGGCAGATAACAGAGATAGTGTGGCTGTAGTAATACACTCGTTTAACGAAGAAAAAAATATAAAAGTCTGTATTGAGTCTGCGAAACTTCTCACCTCCAATATCATTCTTATTGATATGGAGAGTACAGATAGAACCACTACGATTGCGTCTGAGATTGGAGCTGAAATCCATATCTTTCCGAATTCACACTACGTAGAACCCTCACGAGAGTTTGGAGTCTCAAAAGCTCAGGCTGAATGGATTTTAATTATCGACGCAGACGAACGCATAACTGCAAATCTAGCAAGTGAAATCAAAAGCGCTATAAAAACTTTCGAATTCAACGCGTATAAAATACCAAGAAAAAACTTATTTGCTGGGAAAAAATGGTTAAGACACGGCGGATGGTGGCCAGATCACCAAACAAGACTGATAAGAAAAAGAGCTCTTCAGAAATGGCCGACAGAAATACATTCAACGCCTGTAATCAATGGATCTCAGGGAACTCTTCAGGAACCTCTCCTCCATTTTTTTCACGGAGATATTGAATCAATGGTGAATAAAACAATTATCTTTGAGAGTATAGAAGCTCAATTATTGGCAAGAGCAGGAAAAACAGCAAAGACCCGGACTTTCATGCGGAAATTTGCAGGTGAACTTTTTCGCAGACTTTTTAGAGATAAGGGTTTTTTAGACGGGACGATTGGTATAATTGAGAGTATCTATCAAGCGTTTTCAAAGACCGTAACCTATCTCTTTCTCTATGAAAAAAAAAGCGGCTCTCTATGATCCTTATCTTGATGTTTTGGGAGGTGGAGAAAAACACATCCTTTCGATTGTAAAAGTACTGAGTGATGAAGATTATGATATAGATATCTTCTGGGATTCGGACCTGACAAAAGAAATAAAAAAACGTTTCAACCTCACCTTCCCCTCACTGAAGTTTCAGTCTAATATTTTTAAAAAAAACATCTCGGTACTGACACGGACCACGCAATTGGCTTCGTACGAATATTTTTTTTATGTAACCGATGGCAGTTATTTTTTCTCTCTAGCAAAAAATAATTTTGTTTTTTGCATGGTTCCTTCCCGATCTTTATATTCAATGTCCGTCTTAAATAAATTGAAAACTTCAAATGTTACGTTTATCAGCAACTCCGAATTTACAAGAAAACATCTTGCCTCATGGGGAATAAAATCAAAAGTCTTATATCCGTATATTGATAAGGTTTTTTTTGAAAGGAACTCCTCAATCGTAAAACAAAAAATAATTCTTTCTGTCGGAAGATTTTTCGGTGGCCTCCATGTTAAAAACCATACCGTCATGATCTCTTACTTTAACAAACTTGTGAATAGTGGTCTGTTGAATGGATACAAACTTGTCCTTGCAGGAGGATTAAAAAAAGAAGATGAAACTTATTTTGAAAACCTCAAAAGGCAAGTGAAAAATAATCCTAATCTCATCCTCAAACCGAATGTTAAATTCAAAGAGCTTTTTAACCTTTATCGGTCTGCGGAATATTATTGGCATTTTACTGGATTAGGAGTGGACGAAGTAAAACAACCAGAAAAAACCGAACATCTGGGGATTGCCCCCCTTGAGGCAATGGCGCTTTCATGTATATCTTTTTGTTATGGAGCCGGCGGAATAAAAGAAATAGTAAAAGACGGAGAAAACGGATTTTTGTTTTGGAATGAAAAGGAACTGTTTGAAAAAATGAGCAAAATATTAGCTGACAAAAGACAGCGGGAAAATATTCAAACAAAGTCGCAGGCTTTTGTCAGGGAAAACTTTGGGTACGATGTATTTCAAAAAAAAGTAAAGGAAATTTTATTCAACCACTGATCTATGATATCTATAATCATCCCCGCTTATAAAAATACCAGCGAGTTGATATATAACTTAGCGCATAATTCTCCCCATTTCGATGACTGCGAAGTAATTGTAATCAATGACGATCCGGAAAAAAGTATCAGGAAAGATCTCCGTTCATATCATCTCGCTCTTCTCGAGAATAAAAAAAACTTGGGATTTGGGGGATCGGTCAATGTAGCAGTGGAAAAGGCGAAGGGGAAATACATTCTCCTTTTAAACAGCGATGTGTTACTAAAGGACTCATCTTTTAAAAAAGCCCTGGAAAACTTTAAAAAGAATAAAAATCTTTTTGCGGTTACGTTTGCACAAAAAGAAAAGAGTGGAAGTATAGTGGGCAAGAATAAAATATTCTGGGACTTTGGCCTTGTACGCCATTCTAAAGCCGACGATCTTATAGATGGCTACACCGCGTGGGCAGAAGGAGGAGCGTCATTAATAGATAGAAAGAAATTTGAAAAACTCGGAGGATTTGATTCTCTATACTCCCCTTTTTATTGGGAGGATATCGACCTGTCATACCGTGCATGGAAAGCAGGATATGAAGTACTTTTTGATTCATCTATAGTAGTCAAACACCATCATGAATCAACCATTGGAAAATATTTTAAAAAAAAGGAGATAAAAAAAATTGCTTTCAGGAACCAACATGTATTTATCATAAAAAACATTACTGATCCTGCGCTTTTATCAAGTTACTGGCTTTTACTGATTCCGAACGTTATTTATTTTCTTATCAAGGGTGAATATTCTTTTTTTTCCGGTTTAATCGATGCTCTCGCACGATCGTTTGAAATAATTGACCATCATATAAAACAGCGAAAATATTTCGTCCTTCACGATGATAAAATTCTTTCTAAATTTACATGAGTAAAAAAACGTTTCTGATTCTTCTCGTAATCTCGCTCTTTGCTTTGTTTCTTAATGTATATGAAAAGAGCACCGTTCCTCCTTCTTTTAACGCAGATGAGGCGGCTTTTGGCTACAACGTTTACTCCCTTTCCCAAACAGGTAAAGATGAGTATGGCAATTTTTTGCCACTACGTCTGAAGTCATTTGGTGATTACAAAATGCCGTTATATTCGTATCTTTCTATCCCTTTTGTGGGATTATTTGGTTTGTCTGAAAACTCGGTGAGAATGTTGAATACCGTCCTCGTTTTTCTCTTTCCTTTTCTTGTGTATTGTTTGGTTAAGGAACTTTTTGATAAAAAAAACACTGCGCTCGTATCTTCCGCTCTTGTCGGTCTTTCGTGGGGACTCCACTCAATCGGAAGACAGGCGCACGAAGCATATCTTTCTGTATTTCTTATTGCCTCAACTCTTCTCTTTTTTTTGAGACTAATCAAAAAAATTACAGCGAAAGATACGGTCCTGTTTTTACTTTCATTAACTTTACTGTTATTTTCGTATCAAACTGGCCGACTTTTTGGAATTCTGTTTTTATTACTTTCCTTCTTTTACTTTTTAAAAATAAAGGGTGGAAAAAGAATTGTATTATTTACGCTTCTTATTTTGCTTCTCTTTGGAATAACCGACCTCATAAATCAGCCGAAACGGGTAGGTAACTTGTTATTTTTTAATACTCCTGGGTTTGCGCTAAAAATAAATGAGTTACGGTCTGAGGGAGGCTCTCGCCTTTTCTACAATAAAATCTCTGTTGGAAAAAGAGAATTTTTGAAATCGTATGTAAAATATTTTTCTCCTCAGTTTCTTTTTCTGTCCGGTGACGAAAATCCACGGTTTGGTTTTGATGATATGGGTCCGATAAGCGTTCTTGAATATGTATTTCTCTTCATTGGACTGTATTACTTATTTAGAAAAAAAGAGCGTTATCGGTACTTATTGCTTATTCTTCTTCTTATATCACCGGTACCTGCCGCACTATCATGGGCAGGAATTTCCCTAACAAGATCTCTGTTTGTCTTGATCCCTATTTTGATTATTGCATCATATGGAGTCATTCAACTATATAAAGAGTTTCCAAAAAAATACGCTTTGTTTCTTCTGTTTGCGCTTATTCTGGCCGAGACCTCCTTACTTTTTTATACGTGGGATTTTTATCTGAATCACTATCCAAAAAGAGCTCTTGTTATTCGCGCATGGCAGCCAGGATATCGCGAACTAACCTCATATATTAAAGAAAATTATGAAAAGTACGACCACTTTTACATAACCCGCAAAAATGGGCAACCATACATTTTCCTACTTGCTTACCTACAATACCCTCCTGAAAAGTATCAGAAACAGGCTCAGCTTTCTGCTCCTGATGAATACGGATTTGGCCAAGTGGACCGATTTGATAAATTTGTTTTTAACACAAACATATCAAAGGAAGATAAACGGTATGTCGTGATTGGCTATCCTGAGGATTTTACCGAATTAAAAATAACTCCCGGAAAAAAAATAAGAAGCGGAACTGAAGAAATATTTGGAATCTACGAAAAGATTAGATAAAAAGGAAAAGACTGAGCGCGTACATCGCGTGAATCATAATCGGCATCGCAAGCCTCTTCCCTCTTGCTAAAAAGACGAAGGATACTGCAAGACTTAAGATTAAATCCGTAATCATGACTTTAAAAAGAAGCATCCCGGTCATATTTTGGGAAGTGAACAGTATGGGAACGTGAAGTAGGAAAAAAAGGACGCTTGCCAAAAATGCCGATGTAAACATATTTTTTGAATCTTCATACAATCTTTTCAGCACGAAGCCACGGGATAAAACCTCCTCAGTAAACGCAGCGGCAAATGAAGTAAGAACGACCAAAAGAAATCTTGTCTCAAAGAAAATCGCAGGTTTAAATTTTACTCCTGTAGTGAGCATTCCTCCAACAAAAAAAACAATTCCGATAAGAAAGCCGTAAAAAATCTCACTTCCCAGATGTTTTTTGGTTAGTCCAAGAGATGACCAAAAAGGTTTTTTTTCCGTGCGATTAATAAATATGTACAACGGAAGTAAAAAAACCAAAGGTTTTGCGATGAACTCGTCAATAAGAGGATCCAAGCTGGTTTTAAAGTATGCTCGGTAAAGACTCCAGATGATCAGTACGATAGCCCAAACGTTTAAGATTTTTTCTGTATGGGACTTTGACCGTACCATGTATTACTTCAATGTACTTAATTAGTTAAATTTATTCAACTATGGGGAAATTGTAGCAGATTAAAAAGTGAGAGTCTTTTTTATAATAGTCTGTCCGGATGTTCTATAGGAAGAACCGCTGCCTTAAAACCTCTTACCAAGCCTTCGAATTTTGCATATTTTTTGGATCAAATCCATCCTCTCCCACTGCTGCCCTTTGCACTCCGTCTGCAACAGCAAATCTTGCTCTCTTTAACTGGGTTAGATTGTCAGGATCAATACGATGTCCGTTAAAATTGGCTTCGTCTCCGTATACTGTTGGGTGAATATCTACTCCGTCACCCGGCAAAACCACCGTTGTTGGATGATGCCAAACTGTCACGTCTCTATCTGCATCTCGTACCGTGACTACATCGACATACGGAGAAATAACCACTGTAGAATTTGCGTCTAAAATAAGATCCACGATTGACCCATGATCTAAAATTGAGGCGCTGCCTTGTTGTAAATGGATTGTCCTGTTGAAACTTGATGGAAGAAAAAAATCTGCAACTGAGGTTGCTCTGGCAAGCTCGAATGAATCAACCTCATCAAATGAATCATCGTGAACGAGTATCGGAGGTCTACCCTCGTCTAAAAGTTCTGAGTCCTCTCCTCTTTTGACAATGTCGTCGAAAGAAATAGTTCTTGGTGGAAATACTTGAGGAAGCTGTCTCAATCGTGAAGTGAGGTATTCAACAGGTGTCGGTCTTCTTCGATCCCTCTCGGGCATACATAAAAAGCGTAGCACAAGCAAAAGTAAAAGCAAGCGTCATTTGAAAAGCGTCAGAGAACGTTGGGACAAAGAATTTTCACCACGTGATATACTACTATCAACTATGGATTCAAAGGAAATCTGGGACAAAATGAAAGACGCGAAAACCCGGACAGCTACACGTAAACACGATGAAAATGAAGCTCAAACACAGCAACGGAAAGAAGTAGAAGAAGGAGTTACAAAAATTCGTGAAGCAAGAGCAAAAATCCATGAAACTGCTCGGAGTGAACGAGATGAAGTAACTGAGAAGATTTTCAATAGAATAATTGAGATTTATCAAAGCCTCGCCGAACACGATCCGGTTATTAGAAGATATGTTGATGAAGAAGCACGTATCATGGCAAAAAAGGCGAAGGCAACTACGGAGAAAGATAAAAAATATGATCCCAACGATTGGAGAGTTAGACTTATAACAGTTGCTGGATTTCCGGCGTTGCAATGGGGAGATAAGTTTGAACTGACTGATGAAGATCGAGCAGTGTTGCAACAAGAAGTGAAACCTCTTGTCCGACCAAATAGAAAAGATATCCCTGATGAAGTGGTCGAACATAATTATTGGTATATCGATACAAAGTTCGATGTCCCAAGAACGAATTCCAGAGATACTGCGACCGTTGAAGGTATCCCTTTTGAAGACTTTCTGACTGATCCAACTCGGGTCTTAGATGTGATCGCTCAAAAACTTCGGAAACCTATGCGGGTTCACACAACACATAAAAAAGGAGAGGATTTCTGGAAACCTATAATGCCTCCAGTCTCTCCTCTGATGAAAAGCAAGTAAAAATAAAAGCTCTTAAGTATTCACTCTTGTCAATGGAGGTCTGAAATTTTTGAAATGAGCTTCCCCACTCAACTCGAGAAACATAGTGATGGTAGCCTTGCTCACCATAGTTGCAGAAAAAACTCCTAGCGCCTCTCTAAACAGTTCATCTTCTTTGTAGCCGAAATGCGCAGCGATTACACTGCTGTTATCTAGGTTCCAGTTCGCTTTATCTTTCCAAAATTCAGGTCCACGCTTTCCTGGCATGGTCGTTAGTATATCAAACCTTATTCTAAAAAGTCTCGGAGTTTACGGGCGCGGGTGGGATGCTTTAATTTGCGGATTGCTTTTGCCTCGATCTGACGGATACGCTCACGGGTAACCTTAAATTCCCGCCCCACTTCTTCCAGAGTTTTTGGTTTAGAATCTTCCAAACCAAAGCGCATCATGAGTACTTTTTTTTCGCGGGGAGAAAGAGTCTCGAGAACTTTATTCAAGGCGTCTTTCAAAAGCTCCTTGGAAACTTTATCGTACAGCGTTGGTTGATTTTTGTCAGCGATAAATTGTTCCAAAGTCGTTTCTTTATCATCACCTATTGGAGTTGAAAGTGATTTTGGTTGCTGAGAGATCCGTACCAAATTATCGACCTCCTCAACCGTAATCAACATCTCTTTAGCTACCTCTTTTGTTTTTGGCTCCCGCCCAAGTTTTTGTGTCAATCTCCGTTGCGTTTTGTAAAAACGGTTGATCTGATCAACCATATGAACGGGAATGCGGATAGTACGGGATTGATCGGCAATGGCTCTTGTTATTGCCTGCCTGATCCACCATGTCGCATAGGTTGAAAATTTGAATCCCCTTCTCCAATCATATTTTTCTACTCCGCGGATAAGCCCTTTATTTCCTTCCTGAATCAGATCGAGAAACGATAAACGCCGGCCCAGATATTTTTTTGCGATTGAGACGACCAGACGAAGATTTGCCTTAATCAGCTTCTCTTTTGCCTTCATGTCATTCTTCTCGTATTTTTTGGCAAGATCTACTTCTTCTTCAAACTTCAATAGAGCTGTTTTTCCGATCTCTTTCAGATACTTTTTAATAGGATCGAGCGACTCACCATGACGTGTCGAGATAAGATGTTCGATTTCGCGCTCCATCTCTTCTGCAGATTTTTTAGCATCTTCTTCTTCCCGTGTGGAAACCGTTTCAAAAATATCAATGCCTTTTTCAAGCGCCTGACTAAAGAAATCATCGATCTCTTCTATGTGCTTTTCAGGATCCGGATATACGAGTAGGATGTCGTCTTGAACCAAAAATCCGTCTTCTTCACCTTGCTTGATAAGTTCGTTTAAAGTTCGAGGGAGCTTAGTTTTGGTCATTGGATATATATTTTATACTGGAAGGAGCATTTTTTCCACGTCTTTTAATCGGACGGTCAATTCTCTGATCGTTTTTTCCTGTGCTCCTGAGAAGCTCTCGCTTTTTTTCGTGAGGTCAGAAATCTGTCTTTTGAGCGCCAATTTTTTGATTTCAAAGGCTAATTTTTCCAGATTTTCCTCCTCTTCTCCTTTATATGTTGCGTAAAGGTACAACTCATCAAAAACAGCCCGAAGTTCACTTTCGAGTGTTTCTAAGAAATCCTCTAATTTAAAATCCTTGTGTTTTTTCTGATACGCAAGAAAGGCCTCGCTTAATTTTCCGTATGAGGGATACGTAAAATCAACCGCCTCAAGAATCCGGAAGACGACATCGCCGGGTTCATAAGGGTATTGATTTTGAAACATACTGCTTAAAAGATACGTCTGCAGATTTTTTTCTCTATCATTTTCTTCTTTTTTTGAATACGAAATTTTCAAATAGGCTTGCTGTTTTTTCTTTTGACGGTATCTGCTGACCAACGACTCCACGCTCCCCTCGGACACATCCAAAACTCCTGCAAGTTTTTTAACGTAGTGAGAATAAACGATGGGATTGGTAATTTTTTCAATAAACGGAATCGCCTCGTCTCCTATTTTTTTCTTGCTAAACGCATCGGTCTCAGGATATTTTTTCTTGAGAAGTTCTATTATAAAGTCGTACACCGGCACATGTTTTTTTAACTCTTTTTTAAACTTAACCGGATCGGCGCGCACAGCTTCGTCGGGATCTTTTGCAAAATCAAACTGTACGATGTCGAGCTCCATATCAAATCGGTCTGCCTCTTCGATTCCACGGCGCGCTGCCTCCTCTCCTGAAGAATCTGCGTCCAGTGCCAATGTTGCTCTTCCGGTGAAACGCTTAAGAAGCATCAGGTGCTCGCGAGTAAGCGCAGATCCCTTGATTGCCACAAAGTTTTCAAATCCATGTTGATAGGGTGAAATCACATCCAGCTCTCCTTCGACTATAAACACATTTCCTTCTTTTTTAATCGCTTCTTTTGCGATGTGAATCCCGAAAAGACTTTCACGTTTGTGATAGATCGGAGTCTCCGGCGTATTAATATACTTTGCTGCTTTGTCTACGTCGTCAAGATTTCTTCCCGAGAAGCCGACGGTATTTTCACGTGGATCTTTTATTGGAAACATAAGTCTCTTGCGAAAGCGGTCATAAATTCCACCTCTTTCTCCACGGACCAAAAGTCCCCCTTCAAGAAGTTCCTCATCTTGAAACTTTTTTTTCGTTAAAAATTTATGAAGGGAGTCCCATGAATCAGGAGCGTATCCCAGTTGGAATTTCTGTGCGGTCTTTTCATTGATGTCCCGTGATTTTAAATACTCAAGTGCATTCTTTCCCACTGACGACTTAAAAAGAACATAGTTGAAGTACTCTGCTGCAAGTTGGTTCATGCGAAGGAGCCGTTCTTTTTTTTGCCATATCTTATCTTCAAATGCGATGTTTGTAAGTTTTACACCTGCTTTTTCAGCAAGTTCTTTTAGCGCTTCGAAAAACGTAAGATTTTCCCATTTCATCAAAAACTTGATGACGTCTCCTCCGTCACCACACGAACCGAAACAATGCCAGATCTGCCGATCTGGAGAAACTACAAATGACGGAGTTTTTTCCTGGTGAAAGGGGCACAAACCTTTAAAGTTGCGCCCTGCTTTTTTTAAAGAAATAAAGGAGCCGATAAACTCCACGATATCAATTCGCTTTTTTACTTCCTCAACCGAATTATTCATGCTCCTATTGTACCACTGGCTTGGAATAAAAAAACTTATCGTTCTACTTGTTTTTTATAGAGTGATATCTTTATAATTACTTTCATGCTGTATGTCTCACTTGATAAGAATGAGATAAAAATTCTTGTATTAAAAAAGACGCTCTTGGGGCAGTTTGAAGTAGGTTATTTTGAAAAACGACACGAAATTGATCTACTTAGTAATGGAAAAGTAACCAATATTGATTTTTTGGCGTCTGCGATCAAAGAAGGTATTAATGATCTTTCTGCTCCTCAGGAAAAAGAAGTTTGTCTTATCCTTCCTCAGGAGTCTTTTCACTTTTTAAGAACTGAGGTGCCAGCGGATCTGGCGCCTGCTGCAATCTCATCTTTTGTCGAAGATAAAGCTCGCGCTTCTGTTGCGTCCAGTCTGGAAAATTATTATTCGGATTTTTTTGTCAGGGACGCAGATAAACAAAAACAAATTTCTTACTTCGCAGTAGGTGAAGAGACGCTTCAAAAGTATGTTGATGTGTTGCAACTACTTTCTCTTAAGTTAAGCATCCTTCTGCCGGAAACCCTTGCTATTTTTAAACTATTTGAAAAAACCTTGCGAAAAGAGAAGAAAGAAGCAATTCTCTATGCACATTATGCAAAAGATATTCTGGAAGGAGTGGTCTTTGATTCGGGTGGACTTTTAATCGAGGAGAAATGGGTGCAGACATTGGGAAAAGAAGATCGGTTGGAAGAAGTTTTGAAAAAGAAAAAGGAAGAACTTGAAGAAAAAGGCGTCAAGTTGAATCGGATTATTTTATCGGGTGAACAATCGGATAAAGTACGTCAAGATACATTTACAAAATCTGTCGGTGTTTGGACCAATCCTTTGAAACGGATCATCCCTGATTTTTACGCAGAACACCTTAAAGCGCTTGTTTCGTCGGACAAACCGTTTCCTATCCTTTCTTATGATGTCTGTTTTGGAGCATACGTCTTTTCCCAGGAAAATAAGGAGTTCCGTATTCTAAAAAAACCATTCAAGGCGAAAGGGAAATCTTCTTTTTCTGTGCCGACTGTTCCAATTTTCAAACGAGAAGTCGGAATATTTTTTTTAGCGTTTATCGCATCTTTTTTAATCTTCTTTGGACTTTCGAAGATAAACTTCGGAGGATTTTCACTTCCGAAAGTAGACACCAACTCTCTGACATCTATCGGTAAACCCTCACCCACTACAAAACCTACTGTGGTTCCGTCACCTACGCCCGCGTTTAAAAAAGAAGAATTGAAAATTAAAGTCCTCAACGGATCAGGCACTGTAGGTAAAGCAACCGAGGTGCGGGATATTCTGAAAGAAGTAGGATATCAGGAAATCCTGACAGATAATGCTGACAATTTTGACTACGCAACTACAATAATCCAGATAAAGCCGTCGGTAAAAACAGCTACAGGCGCGTTGGTAAAGGATCTCTCAGAAAATGTTGGAAAGCCAAAAATTGAAACTTTGAACGATGAAGAAGCTTCAGATATCGTCATCATAATCGGCTCCGACTTCAAGTAATAACGTAAAACAGGCTCCATCTATTATAATAGTGCTATGAAAAATGCTGAGATTCTTCATGGTACAAGAGGTAATTCGCAAGCACACTGGTTTCCGTGGCTGAAAGGTGAACTGGAGGGAATTGGCTATAAAGTCTGGGTTCCAGATCTTCCCCAAGCAGATAAGCCAAATATACAAAGATATAATGAATTTCTTTCTAACCAGAAACCCTTCGACCTTAATGAAGAAACAATTCTAATAGGTCATTCATCAGGAGCTGTTGCGATTTTGGGCTTCCTTCAAGATTTGCCGGACGGAACAAAAATACATGCGGCTTATCTTATCGGTTCATTTAAAGACGGTTCAAATCGCGACGATCGAGATGAACTATTTGAAAAACCCTTTGATTTTGAAAAAATAAAGTCAAGGGCCGACAAGTTTGTCCTAGTTCATTCTGATGACGACCCCTTTTGTCCTTTGGATCATGCAGAGTTTCTAGCTGAAAAATTGGGCGGACAACTTGTTGTTATTCCCGGACAAAAACACTTTACTATTGATACTGCAGGTGAAGCATATAAACAATTCCCAGAACTCCTCAAATTAATAAAAGACAACGAGTAACTCCTATGGAAGAGCAGGAAAAAGAGCTGGAAAGACGGCTCGCAAACATACTCGAAAAAACAAATCTTTCAGAGAAACAAAAGGAGCTAGCTGATTTGGAAGCCCAAACCTACGATCAGGACTTCTGGAAAGATTCTACAAAGGCTGCTACGGTCTCCAAGAGGATCGATTTTCTGAAAAAAGAGACAGAAGATATCGAGATGATGAAGCTGTATCACGAGGAAAAGGCATTTCAAGAGGCAGAACCATTGATTAAAAAGTACGAAACGCTTATTTTTCTTTCAGGCGAGCACGATAAGGGTGATGCAATAGTCTCGATTCATTCGGGTCAGGGCGGCACCGAAGCTATGGATTGGGCACAGATGCTCTCAAGAATGTACACTCGCTATTTTGAACGCAAAGGTTGGAAGTTCGAGGAGATCGACAGTGTACCGGGCGAGGAGGCCGGAATCAAAAGCATTACGTTTAATGTATATGGATCGTATGTCTTCGGCTATCTGAAAGCTGAAGCTGGAGTCCATCGATTAGTCCGCCAATCCCCTTTTAATGCCAATAGCTTGAGGCAAACTTCCTTTGCTTTAGTTGAGGTTTTACCCATGATTGAGGAGAAAATATTTGAAGTAAAAGAAGATGACCTTGAATGGCAGTTTTTCCGTGCAGGTGGTCATGGCGGCCAAAATGTAAATAAAGTCTCCACCGCAGTACGGCTTACCCATAAACCAACCGGTGTTGTTGTGACATGCCAAACCGAAAGACAACAGGGAAAAAACAGGGAAAACGCCCTTAAACTTCTCCGCGCAAAGTTATGGCAGATAGAAGAGGACAAGAAGGAAAAAACCAGACAAGGTATGAAAAAAGATAAAATAGCAAGTTGGGGCCTCCAGATACGCTCGTATGTCTTGCACCCCTATAAGCTCATCAAGGATTTAAGAACGCAGCACGAGGATAATCAGGTAGACAATGTCCTTGCAGGAGATCTTGACGAATTCATTGAAGCGTATCTCAAGCACAAAGCGTAATATTGAGCTTGAAGCGAAGAAGGGTTGTAATTTTTTTCATTAGATGCTACCCTTTCTTTATGGCAAAAACTTCTCAAGATGCACCGGTAAAACCACTTACTTCCACTAAAAAAATGTCCGGAAAAGTTGTCGTCGCCCTCTTTATTGTAGCTCTTCTGGCAGGCGTGGGTGTGGGATACGGCGCAGCCTCATTGGTAACCGCAACGGGTGGTTCAGCAGAATCTCAAACAGAGGTAGAAAAAACTGCCGGAGTATTTGATAAAAAAACCTTTCCTGATAGCGCTGAGGGACTTCTTAAAAAGGGCGGAATCGAAGGAGAAGGAAAATTTCACCTGGAACGTCCCGGCGGTCTATCTCAAAATGTCTATCTCACTTCCAGTACCGTTGATCTCGAGCAATATATTGGAAAAAAAGTAAAGGTCTGGGGACAAACTTTCAAGGCTGAAAAAGCCGGATGGCTCATGGATGTAGGATACGTTGAAGTTAAGTAGTTTTTTTCCTGATGATAAAATTTGACGATGTCAGCAAGCAGTTCCCTCTTGGCAATGTAGCACTCAAAAACGTCTCCTTTGAGATCAAAGAAAACGAATTTGTTTTTTTCGTTGGCCCTTCAGGAGCAGGAAAAACCACCATCTTAAAGCTTATACTCCGGCAGTTGATACCTTCATCAGGAACCCTTCTCGTCGACGACTACGATCTCTCCAATGATGCCTTTAAAGATGTTGAAAAGCTGAGAACAAGAATAGGTGTCGTATTTCAAGATTTTAAAATCATGCTTGATAAAAATGTTTTTGAAAATATTGCACTCAGTCTTAAGGTTCTTGGGGCTTCTCATCAACAAATCGCAGAAGAGATTAAAGAGGCGCTTAACTTAGTAGGTCTATCCTCAAAAACCACGGTGTTTCCTGCGCAACTTTCAGCAGGAGAACTCCAAAGAGTTGCGATCGCCCGTGCAATCGTTGGAGATCGTGAAATCATCATCGCAGATGAGCCAACCGGCAATCTTGACCCCAAAACAGCATGGGATATCATGAAAATTTTCAAAAAGCTCGAAGGTGAAAAAACCATATTGTTCGCAACGCACAATTCTGACATCGTAAACAGCCTTCGGAAACGGGTTATTATCATGAAGGATGGGAAATTGGTCAAGGATGTAAAAAAAGGAGGGTATGAAGAATGAACGATATACTTACTTCTGTACGAAGAACGCCATATCAATCTCTTGCGTCATTTCTCATCTTGTTTTTTACGTTGTTTTTAAGTCTGTTCTTTTTTAATCTTACCTCGTTTTTCAACGGAATCTTATCGTACGTTGAAACAAAACCTCAGGTCACTGTGTATTTTCAGACGGTAACCAAAGAAAGCGAAATTTTTAAGGTGCGCGACGAGATAAGCCAATCAGGGAAAGCGCTTTCTATAAAATACGTCTCGAAAGACGAGGCGTTAAAAATCTATAAAGATCTCAACCGCAATAATCCTCTATTACTTGAGATGGTAACGGCTGACATTCTTCCTCCATCGCTTGAGATTTTTGCAAAACAACCTTCGTATCTCGTAGAAATAGCAGAGTATGTCAAGAGGCAGCCCGGAGTTGATGAGGTTATCTTCCAAAAAGATATCATCGATAAACTTCTTACACTGACCACCGTACTCAGACGGGGTTCTTTGTTTATTCTGGTATTTTTACTTCTCGTTTCATTTGTCGTCCTTATGACCACGACGGCATTTAAAATCGCCTTGAAAAAGGATGAGATTGAACTTATTCGCCTGTTGGGAGGATCAAAGTTTTATGTGCAGAAACCATTTCTATACGAAGGCGCACTATTCGGATGGGTTGCCGGAACAATCGCATTTCTTCTGTTTTATCTGATTTTCTTATACTTTAATCCTTTTCTGCACTCTTACCTTGCCGGCGTACCCCAATTAGCCTTTTATGGACTTTCGAATCTCAATCTATATGTGTGGCCACCGACTCCGGCATTTGTCGCTCTTTCATATGTATTTGTATCGTTGTTTGGAATTCTCATTGGGTTTATTGGGAACTATTTATCAACATCAAAATACATAAGTGAGCAATGAAATTTATAAAATCCAGAGTTTTTACTTTTCTTTTTTTAATTCTTCTCGCATTTGCAATTCCTTCAATTGCGCAAAACTGTAATAACGCCGATGAGTGTAAAAAGTTAATCTCCGAATACGAACAAAAGCTCGCGGGACTTGGAGAACAGAGGAAATCGCTTTCTTCACAGATCCAGTTTATGGACACGCAGATCTACCTCACAACTCTTCGTATTCAGGAAACCGAACAATTAATCGTACAGACGCAAAATGAAATAGAAAATTTAGCGGGGAAAATAGAAGGCCTCAATACTTCTCTCGATTATCTCAGTCAGCTTCTGGTAAGAAAAATTGCGGAAAGCTATAAGCGTCGTGAAATTCCCTTCTTTAATATTTTTGTTGATTCTGACAACGCACAGGTTCTTGCCAACAGATTAAAGTATGCGCGTGTCACACAGGAAAATGACCGTCGTGTCGCCTTTCAAGTCCAACAAGCCAAGCTTAATTTCGAACAACAGAAAAGCCTGCGAGAGCAAAAACAAGCAGAACTTGCAGAACTTGAAACAAAATTAGAGGCCCAAAAAAGCGACCTCGACAGCCAAAAAGCTAATAAACAAAAACTTCTTGCACAAACACAAAGTGATGAACGCACTTATCAAGCGCTGCTTAATAGAACAAGGGCTGAATTTGCTGCCATTCAAGGGATTATTGCAGGAGCAGGAACAGAATCTCAACTTCGAGAGGTCAAGAAAGGTGATTTTATTGCATCCGTTATTTCAACGGCCTCTTGTAATTCTTCCGGGGAACATTTGCACTTTACTGTTTTAGAAGGTGGAGGAGTTGTCAATCCATTCTCTAAATTACATGATATTGATCATGTAGATCGATCTGGAGGCGATCCTTGGAATCCAAATGGTAGTTGGGACTGGCCTTTGAGCCCTACTATTTCTTTCAACCAAGGTTTTGGTGTTACTTCCTGCGTCTCTTCTGGATACTGTTCTGGTATTTATTCTTCACATAATGGCATCGACATTGCAGGTTCTTCGCTTAATGTTACGGCTGTGGCCGATGGTACTTTATACCGAGGAAGTTATGCAGTAGGATGCTCGCTTCCCTACGCTAGAGTCAAACATAAAGATTCTAATATCGACACTCTCTACCTCCACGTCTACGTAAACTAGTGTGTTGAACATAGTCCGTTGAAGCTCGTGAAACATATAGCGTATAACATGTAGCATGTCACGGTCAAAGTATCTATTTGTTTTTCTTGCCGGTTACTTAATGCTTCTTGTTTCAAGTTCAACGTTGCACGCTCAGGTGCGGATAAATGAATTTCTTATTGATCCTCTGCCGCAACGGGTTGAGTTGATAAATATCGGCTCCTTATCTGCGGATATTTCCGGATGGTATATCGATGACTTTGGCGGGAATTCTTTCTTTACGATTCCACAGATCGATCCTCTGCCTCCGAATTCCTGCTCGGTATTTGAATCTGATTTCAACTTTAATAAAACGACATCTGATTCTATTCGTCTTTTTGATAAAACCGCTCAGCCGACTTCGATAAGCGCAAACCTCATTGATTCATTTTCATATCGTGCGAGTTCCGGATCCGGAATTACGTTTAAAAAACTTCCTGACGGAATTGGCAACTGGGCGACAGGAGAAGCAGATTTTGGATTTTTTAACAAAAGCATGAATTCCTGTATTGCGCCTCCCGTTCCAACGCCAACTCCTTCCTCTATCCCTATACCCACAAATATGCCTTCAGCGACACCATCGCAACAAATAGAAAACGTTTATATTAATGAAGCTATGGTTAATCCCGATACGGGAGATTCTGAATGGGTTGAATTGTATAACGCCAATGAATTTTCAATTGAACTGGAAGATTGGCTTATTGACGATAATGAAAACGGCTCAAATCCGAAATTATTTTCATCAGTGATTTTGCCGAAAAATTATTCTGTTCTGGAATTTGCCAGCTCGCTGTTTAACAATTCCGGTGATTCTGTCCGTTTGCTTGATGAGTCTGAAAATGAAAAGGATTCGCTTGTATACTCATCTTCGCAGAAAGGGAAAAGTTGGGGTCTCAATGAAATTGGAGGAGCTTTTTGTCTACAGGAACCAACAAAGGGATTTCCCAATGGAAGTTGTTTACCGACAGTGCAAAAACAATCCTCATCGAAACCAAAATCAAGTCCTTCTCCTCGCTTGGTAAAACCAACTTTAAAAGTTATTCTGAATTCATCCGGAAAAACGATTTATCCGTCAGAAATTCTTACTAAAAAAGCGAGGTTAACAACTCTAGCGAAAAAAGCAAGTAATCCAACTGTTTCACAGGGAGAAATCCTTGGCGAGCAAGTTTATATTGCAACCGACTTGCAGAATTCAGCTCGCTCCGGAACACTTCCCTTTATTTCTCTCTCGTATAGCATTTTGACTATGATCTCCATATTTCTTAAAATGAAAATGAGTATATAGCTCATTTTCATCCCGAACCCTGCCTGCCGGCAGGCAGGTTGTTTCGGGATCCCGTAGAAGATGCTGAAATAAATTCAGCATGACAAGCGTAGAAAGTTTTATAATAAATAATGACACTTAAAAAACTAGTCTACTCATGGGGACCTGTTCTTATATGGATGGGTCTTATTTTTTACTTCTCCTCACGGCCGAGCGTTTCGGTTTCCGAAGAGGACGTGGTAAACTTCGTCTTTTTCAAACTTTTACACATGGTAGAATACGGAATTCTCTTTTTCCTTTTATTCCGGGCTTTTTCAAATAAAAACATTGCGCTCAACTTAATCTACGCGTTTCTTATTGCCGCTTTGTATGGAATCTCAGATGAGATTCACCAAACGTTTATTCCGACACGTGAAGGAAAACTCAGAGATGTGTTTATCGACACGCTTGGAATTGCTATCATGTATATATATATGACAAGAAGGAATATTCTATCAAAGAAAGTATGATCAAAAATATTAGGGACCGCTTTCATTACCTTTTTATTCCCAGTGAAAAAAATAACTTCCGCGCGAAAACGATTCAGCATGATTTTCTAACGTACTATCTTGCGGTTGCCTTTCTATTTGTTTTTATAATCCGTGGCTTTGGTGGGACAGTAAGTCATATCCTTGGAATTGCAACAGACATCACTGTAGATAAATTGCTCGAATACACCAATCAAGAACGGCAAAGAAACAATCTTCCTGTACTTTCCTATAATCAAAAACTTTCTGATGCCGCGTCGAGAAAGGCAGAAGATATGCTTGCGAAAAATTATTGGGCGCATTTTTCTCCTGACGGAGGAACTCCATGGGACTTTGTTTTAAATTCCGGATATTCGTATGAGCTTGCAGGAGAAAATCTGGCCAAAAACTTTCTTTTTTCTAAGAATGTTATTGACGCGTGGATGAACTCGCCAACACACCGAGAAAACATGCTGCGTTCTGAGTACTCCGATGTTGGGTATGCAGTGGTAAACGGAGTTTTAAATGGTGAACAGACGACGCTTGTGGTTCAGATCTTTGGAAAGCCGTCTGTTTCAAATACTGCAGTTGCTCCTCGTATTACGCCGGCTGAGCCTTTCGTCACTCCTCAACCTCAAGAGGCAATAGTAGCTGCAGCTGCTACAAAAAACTCGGCAAGTCCACAGCTTGCATTTTCCGGTGTTTCGGCAAAAGTCGCGTATGCATTTATATTGTTTTTGACTATCGCGATCGCTATTGATTTTTTCGTTGCCTCTCGTCTTGATATCGTAAGACTTCATGGAAAAAGTCTCGCGCACTTTATTTTTCTTATTGCGATATTTGCCGGTTTATTTCTCTTTATTACAAAAGGAGCGATTCTTTAATATATGAAAAAAAAGACTGGAGCTTTTCTTGATTATTTGGTTCTTATAACCTGTAGCGTCTTCTTCCTTTTGTTTCTCAGAGCGTTTCAAGGAGAAAAATTGGTAAGTTTTCTTGTGTTGTTGTCGTTTGTTTCTTTTTACATTATATGGGGATTCCTGCACCACCGCCGTGAACAAACGCTTCATCTGAAGAATGTGCTAGAATATATTCTGATTGGCTTTTGCATCCTTATTTTACTGACAGTTGTTTTTTCTTTCTAACTATGAAGGGAGTAATTTTAGCAGGAGGATTGGGAACACGACTATATCCTCTTACCTATGCTACAAATAAGCATCTTCTTCCCGTCTACAACCAGCCGATGATTTTTTATCCCATCCAGACTTTGGTAAAAGCCGGCATCACAGAGATTATGATCGTTGTATCAGGTCCTCATTCGGGTGATTTTATTCATGTTCTGAAAAACGGCAAAGAATTCGGGATCACACATCTGGAATATGCATATCAGGAAAAACCAAATGGCGGGATCGCAGACGCCCTTGCGCTCGCCGAAGATTTTGCAGATAGCGGTGCGATTACGGTAATTCTCGGTGACAATACGACTGATGCCGACATCAGTCCTTCAATAAAATCCTTTAAAGAAGGCGCCCTTGTTTTTGTAAAGAAAGTGTCGGATCCTACAAGATTTGGAGTTCCTAAGTTTGACCCAAGTGATAATAAAAAAATTCTTGAAATTCTTGAGAAACCAAAAGATCCTCCATCCGACTTTGCGGTAACGGGTCTGTATATTTATGATAAAAACGTTTTCGAGCATATCCGAAACTGTAAACCCTCTGGCCGTGGAGAACTTGAGATTACCGATGTTAACAATGTTTATATACAAAAGGGACAGTTGGGATGGGCTGAGTTGGATGGATACTGGCTTGATGCAGGAACCTATGACACGCTTCTTCAGGCAAATGTCTACTGGTCAAAAAAAGAAAGCGCTCCGGTAAAAATCTCTGAGTAAGATTTGCATTATAAGCAATTTTTCTTCATAATGTAATTATGGATACAACCCAGATACTTTTGGCAATTACATTATCGGTCACCACTATTTTTCTCATCATAGTCGGAGTACAGGTTTTTCTTTTACTGAGAGAGCTCCGCGACGTTATGAGGCGGGCAAATAACATCATTGAAGGATTTGAGCGGGTTGGGATGGGCGTTGAATCAGGATTTAATGAAGTTGTAGGTTTTTTTAGCGGTGTAAAAAGCGTCTTTAAAATTCTAGACACTTTTAAAAAGAAAAAGGATGAGAAATAAACGGAATGACATCTATTCGACAGATGATCATAAACGCTCTGGATTCTGGTTTGGGTTTGCGCTTGGGACAACCGCAGCAACTTCTGCAATTTTTCTTCTTGGTACAAAAAGAGGGCGTGCGTCGTTGAAAAGAGCGATTGAACTTTCAGAAGGACTCGAAGAAACCGTTTTCGAATCGCTAAAAGAACTTGGGGTAGAGGCGCTCCTTCATGTCGCGGAAGATATCAAACCAAAAGTAGTACGCACATTTACATCTCTTGACGAACCGAAAAGCACCGTGGGAACATTTCTTGAAAAAGTGAAGCGTCTTGCCTCAAAATCCTCTTGACATTTAGCCTCCGGCATTATATAGTATATAGATTTTCACACGCTCCCCACTTGATATGGGGAGTTTTTGTGTATTCAATAATTTCTCTCAAGGAACGTCCGAAGGAACCAAATGCCTAAAGTATCGATGTCAAAAACTAAGCCTCAAAAAGAACTTTTATTGGGAAGAAAAGAACCAAAATTAGAAGAGCTTGATCTCATTGAAGTTCAAAAAGATTCTTGGCAAAAATTTCTCAAAAATGATCTCAAAGATATTTTGAAGGAATTTTTTCCAATCAACGACTACACCGGAAAAAAGTTCGAGCTTCATTTTGAAGGAATTTTTTTGGGAGATCCCCGTTATCCTCTCGAACTTTGTCTTCAAAAAAAACTTACATACGACACTCCTGTTTATTTGAAGTTGAAACTTATCAATAAACGAACCGGTTCGGAAAAAAGACAAGATGTTTATTTCTTCAATCTTCCCCGTATGACCGACCGCGGTACATTTATCATAAACGGAATTGAACGCGTCGTCATTAACCAGCTTGTCCGCTCACCGGGTGTTTACTTTACCGCAGAGATTGACAAAACAACCGGACTTACTCTTTACAATGCAGAGATCCGTCCCTACATCGGCGCATGGCTTGACATGACAATCAATAAAAATAACCTTATTGAGATAAAAGTAAATAAAAAACGTAAATTTTTAGCAAGTGTTCTGATAAAAATCTTTGAGGGAGATTCCAACAACCAGATTCTCCAGCATTTTTCGGATCTTGATAAAAATCTTGTCGATAAATACCTTGTCCCAACACTTAAAAAAGATCAGACGCAAAGTAAGGACGAAGCAGTTCTTGAAATGTATAGAAGAGTGAAACCGGGAGAACCGCTTATTCTTGAAAATGCTTATACGACCATAAATAATCTCTTTTTTAATTTTCAGAAATATTCACTTACCGATGTTGGCCGCTACAAAATAAACAAAAAACTCGGACTGAAAACCGAAATCAAAAGAGATAATTATCTTTTAAGTAAAGAGGATATTATCTCGACAATTAAATATCTTGTAAATCTAACTCAAGAGCGGGGAAAATTTGACGACATTGATCATCTGGGTAACCGAAGACTCCGCACTGTCGGTGAACTCGTTGGTTTGTATGGAATCCGTGTTGGAATGGTCCGTGCAGAACGTGAAATTAAGGAAAGAATGAGTCTTGTCGCAGGAGAAACCCATGTAAGTCCTCACCAGATTGTCAATTCCAAACCGCTAACTGTCGCTCTCAACTCATTTTTCCGTACCAGTCAGCTCTCAACGATCGTCGATCAGACCAATCCCCTTTCAGAACTTGATAACCTCCGAAGAATCACGGTAGGTGGACCAGGTGGAATTGAAAAAGAGCGAGCGTCCTTTTCGATCCGTGATATTTCAGCATCTCAGTATGGACGTATCTGTCCGATCCGATCTCCCGAAGGTCCCAACATCGGTGTCGTTACCTACATGGCACTTTACAGTAAAGTAAATAAGTATAACTTTCTTGAAACGCCATATAGAAAACTTGAAAAGGTAAAAAGAGGTGGTAAAACAACTACTAAAATTTCCAACAATATTTCCTATCTTCAGGCTGATGATGAAGAACAGTATTATATTACCTCCGACACGGTTAACATTTCTGCTGATGGAATTTTGACCGATGATCATGTAGTCGCACGACATCAGGGAGAAATTGTAGAAGTAACGCCGGACAAACTTGATTTTATTGATATTTCGCCAAGACAGGTCGTCGGTGCCGCAGCTGCACTTATTCCGTTTTTACAGAATGACGATGCAAGCCGTGCTCTTATGGGTACTCACATGCAATGCCAAGCCGTACCGTTGGTGCTCCCTCAAGCGCCGCTTGTCGGAACCGGAATGGAAAAAAAGGTTGCTTCAGCGCTCCAACGAACAATTTATGCGCAGGAAGATGGAACTGTCGACTACGTCGATGGTGAAAGAGTCAATTTTAAAGGAAAAAGCGGTAAAAAATATCAATATGACCTTGAGCGTTTTTCAAAAACAAATAAAGACGTGGTCTTTGATCAGCGACCAAAGGTCGAACCAAGGCAAAAAGTTAAAAAGGGTGAGGTTTTAGTCGATGGTCCGGCAACAGATGGAGGAAAACTTGCATTAGGACAAAATCTCGTCATTGCGTACACTTCGTTAAACGGACTCGGATACGAAGACGGATTTGTAATTTCCGAGCGCTTGGTAAAAGAAGATGTCCTAACCTCAATCACCAGTGAAGAATTCATTGCAGATGTCGTTGACACAAAACTTGGTCCGGAAGAATTGACACGTGATATCCCAAACGTCCGAGAAGAGGTTCTTCAGAATCTTGACAAAGACGGTCTGGTTATTTTAGGAACAGAGCTTAAAGGTGGAGATATATTGGTTGGAAAAGTTGCGCCAAAGGGAGAAAAGGAATTATCTGCTGAAGAACGATTACTCCGTGCTATTTTCGGTGAAAAGGCAAAGGATGTAAAAGACACTTCACTCCGCATGCCGTATGGGAAACGTGGTGTAGTTGTTGACATCCAAACCATTGATACGAAAAAAGATCCAAACGAACTTGAACCGAGTGTTATAAAAAGAATTTTGGTAACTATTTCACAGCAACGAAAGATCACGGTTGGAGATAAACTCGCAGGACGACATGGAAACAAAGGTGTTATCTCAAAAGTGCTTCCCGAGTGGGACATGCCGTACCTTGAAGACGGGACACCTGTTGATATCATCATCTCTCCCCTTTCGATTCTTTCCCGTATGAATCTCGGACAGTTATACGAAACTCTACTTGGCTTAATCGCAAAACATGGAGGCTCACAAATTTCTTTCCCTGTTTTTGAAAAGATTCAGGAAGATTTCATCATGAGAGAGTTTAAAAAACTCGATCTCCCGATTGACGGAAAAACAACTCTCTATGACGGCCAGACCGGAAAAGCGTTTGAAAAAAAGGTTTTAGTGGGAGTCGGATACATCATGAAGCTTATTCACATGATCGAAGACAAGTTCCATGCGCGATCTGTCGGCCCCTACTCGCTAGTTACCCAACAGCCCCTTGGTGGAAAATCACAGATGGGTGGACAGCGTTTTGGAGAGATGGAAGTCTGGGCTCTTGAGTCTCACCGTGTACCGTACGTACTTCAAGAAATGTTAACCATTAAGAGTGACGATCTGCGCGGACGAGTAAAAGCATTTGAGTCGATTATTAAGGGACTCGATATCCCTCAATCAAGCGTGCCGGAATCCTTCCACGTACTTCTTAAGGAATTGAATGCATTAGGATTATCAATTGACTACATCAAATAAGATATGGATGATCTACCGATTGCAGATTTTAGCGGACTAAAGATTCGACTGGCCTCTCCTGACGATATTCTAAAATGGTCAAAAGGTGAAGTAACAAAACCAGAAACTATAAATTATCGCACCCTTCGCCCTGAAAAAGACGGACTTTTTGACGAAAGAATCTTCGGACCAACTAAAGATTATGAATGTTATTGTGGAAAATACAAAAGAATCCGATACAAGGGAATTGTCTGTGACCGTTGTGGTGTCGAGGTAACAACTTCTGCAGTACGCCGTGAGCGCATGGGTTATATTAAACTCGCCTCCCCAATCGCACATATCTGGTATTTTAAAGGTGCGTCAGCTCCTCTAAGTACACTTCTTGATATTCCGCCCCAATCATTGGAAAGAGTAATTTACTACGCCTTGTACGTCGTGAAGTCTGTAGATCAGGAAAAACAAAAGAAAACCATGCAGGGTCTTGAGGAAATGAAAAAGAAAGAGATTAAGGGAGAAGAAGATGTTATTGAAAAAGAAAAAGATGAAATTCGGAAAAACTTTTCAAAAGAGCAAGAGGCGATGAAGAAAAAATTAACAAATAAAGAGCAAAGGGATCTTGCACTCCAGGAACTTTCCTTAAAAGAAAAAGAGCAGTTAAAAAAACTCTCCAATCAATTCGTCGAGAAAAAATCTCAGCAAACTACTTTTTACGATCGTATTATCAAGATCGTAAAAAGTCTTAAAACAAACGACCTTTTGGAAGAAGACGATTATCTGTATCTCCGGGGTCTTGAACTTGATGCGTTTGTAAAGGTCGGGATGGGTTCTGAGGTGGTATATGAAATTCTCTCCAGTCTTGATCTTCAGAAAATCTATACCGAAACTCTAGAAAGCTTGGTAAAAGCAAAGGGAGACAAGAGAAATAAACTTCTCAAAAAACTCAGAATCATCGAGTCCTTCATGAAAAGTGAAACTTCTCCCGTATGGATGGTTCTTACGATACTACCCGTTATCCCACCGGATCTTCGACCTGTCGTACAACTTCCTGGAGGAAAGTTTGCAACTTCTGACTTAAATGATTTTTATCGAAGAGTGATCAATAGAAATAACCGATTGAAGCAACTCATTGAACTCGGAGCGCCTGAGATCATATTGAGAAACGAAAAAAGGATGTTGCAGGAAGCCGTTGATTCACTTCTCGATCTTCAAAAATCAAGAGGTCGTTCCCGCACTCAGGGAGTTGCTTCAAAAATCCAGAAATCTCTTTCAGATATTCTTCGAGGAAAACAGGGTCGCTTTAGACAGAATCTTCTCGGAAAGCGTGTAGATTATTCAGGTAGATCAACGATTATTGTAGGACCTGAGCTTCGCATTGATCAGTGTGGAATTCCAAAAGAAATGGCGCTTGAACTTTTCAAACCTCATTTGCTCAGAGAAATTATCTTGCGGGGACTTGCGCCAAACATAAAAAGTGCAAAGACATATCTTGAGCAGAAAGACCCAATCGTCTATGACATCCTGGAAGAGGTTACCCATAACCATCCTGTTCTTCTGAACCGTGCGCCAACATTACATAAACTTTCTATTCTCGCATTTTATCCGGTACTTACCGATTCTCACGCAATTAAACTCCACCCAACGGTCTGTGCAGGATACAATGCCGACTTTGATGGAGACGCAATGGGAGTATTCCTTCCACTTTCAAAAAACTCAATCGATGAGGTGAAAGACCGCATGCTCCCCTATCACAATCTTTTGAAGCCTGCGGATGGAACTCCGATCGTAGTTCCAAACAAAGAAATGGCGCTTGGTATTTACTACATAACCACCATTGATAAACAATTTATTAATCTAAAAGAAAATGAGTTGAAAAGTTTTTCATCCGAAAATGACGCGATCAGTCTTTTCCAGGTCGGTGGAGTGCAACTTCGAGAACCTATACTTCTTCAGGTTGACGGAAAACTTGTTCAGACAACTACCGGAAGAGTTCTCTTGAACCAACAGCTTCCTGAAGAGCTTCGCTTTATGAACTTTGATGTAAAGGCTTCAGATGTCAAAAACATCATTGTCGAGGCGATCAAGCTTTTCAATGATAGTGAAAAGGTTGGACGTCTAATAGACAAGCTGAAAGAACTTGGTTTCTGGGGTGCAACGATCTCAGGAGGTCTTTCACTTTCTGTTTTTGACTGTAAAATCATCAAAGAAAAAGGTGCGATTGTAATCCAGACCGAAAAAGAGATCGAAAAGGTCGAAAAAAGCTACAATCAAGGACTTTTGACGCTTGAGGAAAAACGAAGATATTCTAACAAACTCTGGATTGAGACAACAGAAAACCTTGCTGATAAAACATGGGCGTTTCTTGATGAGGAAAATCCTGTGAAGATCATCATCAAATCGGGGGGAGCGCGTGCGTCACGAGAACAGCTCAAACAGCTTTCGGCTATGAAGGGATTAGTCGTTGATCCGGTAGGAAAGATTATCGAGGTTCCCACCAAGTCTAATTACCGAGAAGGACTTTCTATCTTTGAATATGTAATCTCTGCTCGTGGAGCACGAAAAGGACTTACAGATTCAGCTCTGAAAACCGCAGACGCAGGATACCTTACCCGCCGTCTCGTAGATGTCGCCCATGACATGATTGTCCGAGAGGATGACTGTGGAGCAAAAGCCGGTCTTGATATTGACGCAAATTTGGAACGTGGAGACAAGTTTATTGACAGAATCAAAGGACGTTGGCTTTTAGAAGACACTGCACATGATAAAAAAGTCATTGTGAAAAAAGGAGAACTACTTGACGAGGAAGCTTTGAAAAAAATTGTTTCCGCAAGAATCAATAAACTTACTATACGCTCAGCTCTTTTCTGCCAATCCAAATACGGTGTGTGTCAAAAATGTTACGGAATTGATCTTTCAAACAACAAACCTGCTGAGATCGGTGCACCTGTCGGAGTAATCGCCGCACAATCCATTGGTGAGCCGGGAACACAGCTTACGATGCGAGTCCGTCACTTCGGAGGAATCGTTATTTCAGACGTTACCCAAGGATTACCACGAGTAGAGGAACTGTTTGAAGCACGAACGCCAAAGGTTGTCTCCCCTATTGCAGAGATCAATGGAAAGGTTTCTATAACCGAAGACACCAGCAAAGAAGTTTACATGATCAAGATCACCGCAACAGATGATCCTCAACAGGAAGAGGATTTCGTCATTCCGGTCTCACAGAAGCTGAAAGTTGCTGATGGAGATTTAGTTGCCCGAGGAGCTGTTCTTTCCGAAGGATATCTTAACATCTATGATGTTCTTGCAATCCGAGGACTTCACAATGCTCAGATCTATCTTTTGAACGAAATTCAAAAAGTATATGAGTCTCAGGGAATTGCTATTCACGACAAGCATTTCGAGGTTATTATCCGCAAGATGAGTGAGAAAATCATTATCGAAGACGAAGGAGATACGTCATTCATAAAAGACGAGGTTGTCTCACGAATCAGATTCGAAGAAGAAAACAAGAAGATACTCGCACAGGGTGGAAAGCCTTCTGTTGGGAAAGTCTCGATCCTAGGTATAACAAAGGCCGCTATTTACACCGACTCATGGCTGTCCTCTGCTTCGTTTGAACAGACAACCGGAGTTTTGAGCTCTGCTGCAATCAAAGGACAAGTCGACTATTTGCTCGGTCTGAAGGAAAATGTTATAATTGGAAGATTAATTCCCGTAACCGCGGAGCTAATTGAAAAATATTATAGTAAGTTTTTGCATAAATATGCCCACAATCAACCAACTGATAAAGAAACACCGGAAAAAGAGAGTTAGAAAATCAAGGTCAGCCGCCCTTAAAACGACCTTTAATTCTCTGAAAAGACGGTACGTAGAAAACAACAGCCCTATGAAACGTGGCGTATGTACTGTCGTACGTACCATGACTCCAAGAAAGCCTAACTCAGCCTTAAGAAAGGTCGCGCGCGTAAGACTTTCCAACAAAACCGAGGTCACTGCCTACATTCAGGGAATTGGACACAATCTTGCAGAACATTCAATAGTTCTGGTCCGGGGTGGTAGGGTTAAGGATTTGGCCGGTGTAAAATACCATATTGTCCGTGGAAAATTCGACACCGCAGGAGTCGTAGGTCGAAAAACATCTCGCTCAAAATACGGAACAAAGTTAGAAGCTGCACCACAAGCTGCATAAATTACCCTACTTATCTTATGCCCCGTCATCAATACAAAAAACATCCTTCAGAAAAAGATCCCGTGTACGGTAGCCATGAGGTGGCAAAACTTATTACTTATGTCATGAAGGATGGAAAAAAGTCCATTGCTCAAAAAATCGTGTACGATGTTTTTTCTCAAATGGAAACTGAAAAAAAAGATCCTCTAAAAGTGCTCGCTGGCGCAATCAGTAATGTTGCACCAAATTATGAGGTTAAACCCAAACGATTAGGTGGAGCCTCGTATCTTGTTCCTATTGAGGTAAGACGGGAAAGAAGGCTCTTTTTGGCTCTGAACTGGATCGTCGAGGCAGCGGCAACCCGATCCAATAAATCTTTTCATACGTTTAGCAAAAAACTGTATACTGAACTTGTAGAAGCGTCTGAAAACCAAGGAAACGCAGTCACAAAACGCACGCAAACCGAAAAACTAGCAGAAGCAAATAAGGCCTTCTCCCACCTTAGATGGTAGTTGATAAAGATCAAACTCGCTTTTATTTTTTGATAATATTATGGCAGACAGAAATATAGTAACTAAAAACAGGAATGTTCCTTTAGACAAAATCCGCAACGTCGGGATCATTGCTCATATCGATTCCGGCAAAACCACAACAACAGAACGAATTCTTTTTTACACAGGCCGATCCTACAAAATCGGAGATATTGATGAGGGTACTACGCAGATGGACTGGATGCCCCAAGAACGTGAACGCGGAATCACCATAGTTTCTGCAGCAACAACCACGTTCTGGAAAGATATGCGCATAAATATTATTGACACTCCAGGCCACGTAGACTTTACTGCTGAAGTTGAACGATCACTTCGCGTACTTGACGGTGGAGTTATAGTTTTCGACGCTGAAGAAGGGGTGCAGTCGCAATCCGAAACAGTCTGGCGTCAGGCAGACAAATATAAAGTTCCTCGAATCTGTTTTATTAATAAAATGGATAAACTAGGAGCAAACTTTGAAGGCACGGTCAAAGAGATTGAAGACAGACTTGCAGCCAATCCTGCAATTATGGTCATTCCGATCGGAAAAGAACAGGATTTTACCGGAATCATCGATCTTTTAAACATGAAAGCGATGGTCTGGGACAAGGATCCGGAAGGAACCGAATATTCTATAGGTGATATTCCAGAGAATCTCAAAAAACCTGCTGAAGTTGCGCGGGGCGCACTTCTTGAAAAAATTGCGGAAACCGATGACATCCTTCTTGACAAATATCTTCACAATAAGGAGATCAGTGTTGACGAATTGAAAAAAGCATTGCGGGCAGCTGTTATCGCATACAAGCTGATTCCGGTATATTGCGGAACTTCTCTTCGTAATAAAGGAGTCCAACCCGTGCTTGATGCAATTGTTGATTATCTTCCCTCTCCACTTGACCTTAAGGAGATTCAGGGACTAGATCCCAAAACAGATAAGCCTGAAGTACGAAAGCTTTCTCCAGATGAGAGATTTTCAGCCCTGTCCTTTAAGATCCAGCTCGATCCCCATGTAGGAAAGATTACCTACACAAGAATCTATTCAGGAACGCTAAAGTCCGGATCATACGTCTATAATGTAAACCAAGGAAAACAGGAGCGGGTCAGCCGTATTTTACTCATGCACGCAAATCAGCGTGAAGAGATAGACACAGCATATGCAGGAGAGATTGTAGTATTGGTCGGTCCGAAGGACACTAAAACAGGAGACACCCTTGCCGATCAACTTCACCCAATTCTCCTTGAAAAAATAAGCTTTCCAGAACCTGTTATTTCCCTTGCCATAGAGCCAAAAACGAAAGCAGACCAAGAAAAACTTGCTTACGCACTTCAGCGTCTTTCTGAGGAAGACCCTACATTTAAGGTAAAGATCAATCATGAAACCGGCCAGACCATCATGTCAGGTATGGGAGAGCTTCATCTTGAGATTTTAGTCGATCGAATGAAGCGTGAAATGGGCATGCATGCAAATGTCGGAAAACCACAAGTTGCGTACAAAGAAACCATCTCAAAAGAGGCTGACGCAGAAGCCAAATACATCAAGCAGACCGGTGGACGGGGTCAATACGGACACTGTCTCATCAGGGTCCAACCGCTGGGACGGGGTGAGGGCTTTAAATTTGTGAATAAAATTAAGGGAGGAAACATCCCCGGTGAATTCATTCCCTCTGTTGAGAAGGGAATCATTGAAGCCATGGAAAAAGGTGTTCTTCTGGGATATCCGTTGGTTGATCTTGAAGCTACTCTATATGACGGAAGCTATCATGATGTTGATTCTTCTGATATTGCATTTAAAATAGCAGGCTCTATGGCTCTGCAGGACGCTGTTAAAAAAGCAGGTCTTACGTTAATTGAGCCGATCATGAAACTTGAGGTTACGGTTCCCGAAGAATACATGGGAGTTACGATTGGTGATATCTCAAGTAAACGGGGAAAGATCTTAGGTACGGAAAAACGAGGAAACAGTACTGTAATTAAAGCCTACGTGCCGCTTGCTGAGCTTTCCGGCTATGTTACGATACTTCGCTCCCTTACCGAGGGTCGTGGAATCCCCTACATGGAACCTTCTCACTACGAAGAAGTGCCGCAAAATGTAGTAAAATCAATGGCTGAAAGTAGGAAATAATCGTATGAAGGTCCTTGTATTTTCAGACTCTCATTTAGATCACAACTTCGAACCGAAAAAACTCTCCTATTTGAAAAAGCTTGTACGATCAGTTGATCAAGTAATAATAAATGGGGACTTCTGGGAAGGCTATTCTATAACATTTGATCAATTTCTTTCCTCGAAATGGAACGAGCTTTTTCCCCTACTTAAAGCTAAAAAAGCAGTGTATATCTTCGGAAATCATGATAAAAAAGTCCTTGCGGATAAGCGTATGAGTCAATTCTGCGCGCAATCTCAACTTCAATATAAGCTAAAAACACCCCGCTACACTTATGTCTTTGAGCATGGAAACCGGCTCGCCCCTTATATTGACGACATATGGAATCTTAGAACCCTTCCACCTGTTACCAATAATCTTTTAGGAGAACTTGAAGGTACGGCAGTGAGAATTTTTGGTGCAAAAGCGCTTACCTATCTTTATGGGAGATTTAACAAGAAAATTAAGGGATTGCTTAAGCACGAGCTCAAAAAGAACGAGGTTTTTGTGTGTGGCCACACTCATGTAGCAGAGGTCGATCTGAAAAACCAATTTATTAATGACGGGCTGATCCGCCACGGACTCGCGCACCACCTCATCATTGAAGACGGCGTACCAACGCTCTACAGAGACCGATATCGATAAAGAAGCTACTTTAGGCGGGTGACTGATTCTATTTGGGAATTAGAGATGAAGATAAGGTTGCCTTTTGCATCTTTCAATACGGTCATGCGAAGAGTCATTTTATGAACCTCTCCTTCAATATTTCCTATTTTAACCTTGTCTCCAATATTGAATTGATCCTCAAATATGATAAAAAAGCCGGCTATGAAATCCTTAAAAAGTGTCTGTGCTCCAAACGAAAAGGCTAAACCAACTATACCTGCTCCGGTAAGAAGCGGAACGATATTGAGGCCAAAATGAGCCAAGATCATCATAACAGCTACGAAGAAGAAAAATCCGTTGACTACGCTCTTTAGTAACGTCCTAATCGTACGTGTTTTCGCAAGCATATGTACTCTATCTTCAGAAACCCTCCGTTTTATACGGCTAAATACAAAGTCTATGACTAATTTACAAACAAAGCTAAGAATATAGGCTGATAAAAGGATGATGATTGCGGTCACAAACCTGTTTTGTTGGTTGGCAAACCGGATAAGGCTCTCCATAGGGATATTGTAACCTATATATATTGATATGACAAATTCAGTACTTTAGATTATTCTGACAATCTAAAGTATATAGTAAATTTATCAATTGGGCCGTGACCCTGCTAATGCACCCATATTTATACTTTGGACTGTCAGGACAATCTAAAGTGTTCTCCAAAAAAGCCGTTGTTCCTATTGAAAAAGTCCTTTTAAAACTGTCAGTTTTTTATGACCTTTGACAAGGGGCAGTCCTCATGGTTATGGCGCTTTGCAACGCAATATTTCCTTCCATATTCGATCAATCGATAGGTGGTCGAAAACCACTCTTTTTCAGGTATGATTTGCATCAATTCCTGCTCTATCTTGTTTGGGTCGCTTTGGGTTGTCAGACCAAGGACGTTAGAAAGTCGTTTTACATGGGTGTCGACGGCTATCCCCTCGTAGATATGATAGACATTACCAAGCACAATGTTGGCGGTTTTCCGTGCAACTCCGGGAAGGCCAAGCAGCTCTTCCATAGTGCTGGGAATCCTCCCTTTGTGCTTCTCATAAACGATTTTTGCCGTTGCAAGGACGTTTTTGGTCTTGGCTTTATAGAAGCCCGTAGAGTATATGTCCCTTTCAAATTCGCTTGGATTAGCCTTTACATAGTCCTCAAGCCTCTTATATTTTTTAAACAATTTCTCTGTTACTTCATTTACTTTTTTGTCCGTACACTGTGCAGAAAGAATAACTGCCACAAGGAGTTCCCATGGGTTTGAATACTTCAGCATTATGCTTGCCTTGGGAAAAAGCTTCTTGAGTTCCCGAAGAATGACCTCTGCTCTTTTTTTTCGTTGTGCCAGTAGTGCTTTATCCATGGGGTTATTGTACCGTATAGATCTGGGAATTTTTTACCAGAAACCCTTCTTTTACCAAGACGTTAAGAATAAAAGTGATTTTCTTGTTTTCATAAGAAAGACTATCAGAAAGGTCTTTTCTATGTACCCTGCCTTTAGAAAGAACTAGTTTCAAGATAGCTCCTCTGATCTCCCGGTCTGAACCGGAAAACGGACTTTGACGTACATAGTGTTTACTATTTCTATTGGGATTCTGAACTGTTTTTACAAGCAGGGTACCGTAATCCATAAGAGCCCAATACCATTCCCTTGCGCGTCCCTTATCCAAGGTTTTCTCAACAAGAGGTAAAATATCTTTATCTGACACCTGTTTTTTGCCTTGAAAAAAGAAGTGAAGGAAAACACGGCGGATATTTGTCTCCAAAAACACGGTTGGTTTGTTAAATGCAAAGGCTGCGATCGAACCTGCGGTGGCGCTTCCTATAGCAGGAAGCTTCATAAGGATGTTTGGCTCATTAGGAAGCCTTCCTTTGTGGTCATCTATAACTATGGTAGATAGGGCTTTGAGATAGAGCGCGCGGCGATTGTAACCCATGCCTTGCCAGAGCCTTAAAACCTCTTCTTTTGAGGCTACGGCTAGTGAGTTAAAAGTTGGAAAAACCTTGATAAATTCTGCATATTTTTGAACAACTCTGGCTACTTGGGTCTGTTGAAGCATGACTTCCGAAACCACGATTTTGTAAGGATCAGTTGTCCCCCTCCACGGCAGATCCCGCTTATTCTTTTTATAGTAATCCCAAATCGTTTTCTTGAAATCAGAAAGCTTTTGTTTGGAAATACCCATATGATGTTAAACTTTAATTCTTTCAATGTGATATCCGTCTTCTAATACCTGTACCTCTACTATCTCTCCTCTTTTGATATAGATATCTATATGTTCATCGTCAAAGAGACAGGGAACGAGGGATTTGTTTATTAGATGATAATAAAGAGCTGTCAGCGGATCACCGTGAGAAACCAAAATATAATCTTTTCCTTCGGCGAGCTTTTCCTGGAAGCATTTTACTGTTCTTTTCTGAGTTGATTCGCTTGATTCACGGGAAGAATCGGCGCACTGCATCTTCCAAGCTACCTCATCATCTTCCGGCTGTTTTTTCCCTTGAAGATTAGGACAAAAACTTTCAATGAGACGCTCATCTGTCTGAACTTGGAAATTATTAATTGAGGCTATGATTTCTGCTGTTTGAACGGTGCGGACAATCGGACTCGTATAAATAGGGATCGCAGAAGAAACATTGTTTTTGAACCAATCTCCTACTCTTCCCGCATGTTTTCTTCCCTCTGGAGATAAATAGAGCGGAAGATGAAACGCGTAGATATTTTCGGGATTATGATATAGGGTGTGACGAACGAGATAAATATGCATCCAATAATTATAGTATTTTCACGCCGAACTTCTTTAGCTCTTCTGTGAGAGTTCGTAAGGGCAATCCGACAACGTTAAAGTAGTCGCCGTCGATCTTCTTGACGAAAACACTTCCTCTTTCCTGTATGCCGTATGCTCCGGCTTTATCCATTGGCTCGCCTGTTGCGACATATTCATTAATTTCTTTTTCAGCAAGTTTTTTTATCCAAACCTTGGATACTACGAATTTTGATGACGATTTGCCGGTGTTCGAATCCATCACCGTAAAACCGGTAATGATCGGATGCATTCTTCCACTTAAAATTTTCAAGATTCGTTTCGCGTCTTTTTTATCCTTTGGTTTTCCGATGATTGTTTTTCCCAGTGTAATAAACGTATCGGCTGCAATTATGATTGAGTTTTTATATCTTTTTGCAACAACGCGGGCTTTTTCTTGAGAAAGTTTCATTGCGAGTTGCGATGGAGATAATTTGGGATTAATTTTTTCTTCTAAGCCACTGTCTACTACTTTAAACTTTAATCCTAACTGTTGGAGAAGTTTTTTTCTCCGTGGAGATTTTGAAGCAAGAATCAACCGTTTCATACCCCAGATTGTATCATTTAAAAAAACAGTAATTTAATTGCAGAGATTGTCACAACTACACTGAAGAAACGCTTAACCCATAAATCTCCCCTTTCAATCGCCACATGTGCGCCAAAATAGCCTCCACATGCCATACCAATAAGTATCGCCACTCCTTTTCCGTAATCTACAATTCCATGAGATGCGAAGATGTAAAGTGAAGACAGAGATAATATTAGCCAAGGGATGAGGCTTGTAGCATTAGATTCGACGATCGTAAATCCGAAGAAAAACATCGCATTGTAGAGAGAAATTGAAGGCAAACCTTACAGATATGCAGGAAAAGACGCAGAAAGCGGAAAAGCCATATTTATCTCAGAAGATAAAGCGGACGTATTAATAAGAGAGCCCAAAGAAATTGACAGCGACATTCTTAAAACAGAATCAAGCACATGGGAGTCGTTTCTAGGGAGACGCATTGATATTCCCGAGCCACCAGCAGATCTTTTTACCGTCCTTGAGCGGGCAAAGGTAGAAGGAATCACCACACTTGAAGCCCATTACTTACCATCAATGGCTTTTGCCAAAGATGATACTCATCCAGGTTGGAATGTAAAACCCGAGGATTGGTATTGGGAGAATATAACAAGTGGCAAGATTGACGCAGATGCTCCTTCTCTTAGTGGTCACTGGGTTATTATAGATAATACTCAAAAGCCAGACTATGATGATGGGAAACAACTATATCCAGAAGATCCCTTTAAGAGTAACCTTCCCGATGAATCCCGCTTCTCTCTTTCTTGGGACGAGCTACATGGAGACGTTTTACCTAAAATTGCTGAAAGACTTAATATTCCTAAAGACAAGGTAAGACTTCCTAAGGAAATAGAATTTAACATCTTGGGAAATCTCTATCATAAGGAATGGGGTCAAACCAGTACTTACGAATGGTTTGAAGATAAGTTCGGGTCTGACCGCCGTTTGATCGGGGGCAGCTCTGACGATGGTGGTCTTGCTGACGTCGATTGGGATCAGCCTGGCACTCGGTATGGCAGCATCGGGTTTCGTCCTCTGATAGTCTTCCCTTCCTAAATAGATCCTTGATCTCTTAGTAGTTTTGCTCTTGGTATTATATTCTTGGTTTTTGGTATTTTGGTCGGATTTTGCTATACTTGCTTATAAATTCCTATGACAGAACAAACTTCACCTGACGTTTTACGATATTCTCCTGATGAAGTAAAAGGACTCTTTAGTTCAGGTAAAGCCCGCCTTATAACTCCTAAAAAAGAATTTCAAGAACCAACAGGTGATCTGGTAAAGTCTGAGACAGAAGCATGGCGTACATTCTTGGGTAAAGATGTTGATGTGCCCCCAGTCCCACAAGAACTTCTTGAGACACAACAAAGAGCACAAGAAAAAGGGATCACCACCCTAGAAGCCCATTATTTACCAGCTATGAAGCTTGGATTCAGAGGAGGTAAAGGGGGCAAAATCCCAGTAAAACCCATTGACGCGCCCGGCTGGACTACAAAACCAAACGATTGGTTCTGGGAACAAGTAACAGAAGGAAAAGTAGATGATAGCGCTACTTCTCTAGATGGAAACTGGGTGCTCATAGATAAAACACCAAAACCACAATATGATAATGGAAGACAGAGTTATGAGTCAGATTCACTGGCACCATTAATGGCTCGCGTGAGAGACGAAGAAAAAATAAAAGGTTCTCCAACACCTACTTCTCGTTTTTCTACTTCGTGGAATGAACTAGACAAAACTGTTCTTCCTGAATTGGCCCACGATCTTGGTATACGAGATGATCAAGTGCGCCTGCCTAAGGCTATAGAGTTTAACGTACTGGGTAATATGCATCATAAAGAATGGGGCGAGACTACAACGTGGGAATGGTTTGAGGATAAGTTCGAGTCTGGCAGCCGTTTGATCGGGGGCCGCTCTGGCGATGGTGGTCTTGCGCACGTCGGTTGGGATCAACCTGGCCTTCGGAGTGACAGCCTCGGGTTTCGTCCTCTGATAGTCTTCCCTTCCTAAGAGATACTTGAATTCTTGGGGTCTTTGTTCTTGTAGTAACTTGTCTTTTAGATACTTGGTTCTTCGGACGCATCTGCACCTTAAATAGGAAAATTACCGCAGCTATCCTTATAGCATTCTGCACTTGATTCACTTAATCATTCGGGTACCTTGTGTCTTGTATGGTAAAGGAAGAAAAAAATAAGAAAACACAATACTGCCTGTATGCGAGAAAGTCTTCAGAGAGCGATGAACGTCAAGCAATGAGCATCGACTCTCAAATTAAAGAAATGCAGACTTTGGCAAGCCGTGAAGGTCTATTTATAAAAGAAATACGAGAGGAAAGCCATTCAGCAAAAGCATCAGGGGCAAGACCGGTCTTCAATCAACTCCTCATTGACATTGAGCAAGGAGAATTTTCAGGGCTACTTACATGGGCACCTGACCGATTAAGCAGAAATGCAGGAGATTTAGGAAAACTTGTTGACCTTATGGACCAAGAGAAACTTCATCAAATCAAAACCTATTCCCAATCCTTTAGTAACAATCCCAACGAGAAGTTTTTACTTATGATCTTATGTTCTCAAGCCAAGCTCGAGAATGATAACAGAGGTATTAATGTGAAAAGAGGCCTGAGAGCAAAGTGTGAAATGGGATGGAGGCCGGGAGTTGCGCCAATTGGCTACAAGAACATCTTAACTAACAATAGAATAAGTGGAATTGATGTGGACCGCGATAGGGCCTTGATTATAAAACAGATGTTTGTAAGAGCTGGTGAGAAGGGACAATCAGGACGAGTTATTAAAAGATGGCTGGACGAGATAGGTTTTACCACTAAAAATAGTAAATCAATGGCGTTATCAAGAATATACGCAACTCTAAATAACCCCTTCTACTATGGACACTTTGGATATCATGGAAAGCTCTATAAAGGAAATCATGAAGCGTTAATTTCAAAAGAACTCTTTGATAAGGTACAAACTCAACTTACCGTTCCACCACGTGCCTGGCATCAGAAGATATTTCCCTTTAAAGTGCTCTGTAAATGTGGATCATGCGGTGGAGGTGTAACTGCTGAAGAGAGGTACAAAAAGCTCAAGTATGGAGGAGCTACTAAACATATCTACTATCACTGTGCACGTGCAGTTGATTACGAGTGTGAGGAACCATATATAACAGAAGAAGATCTTATACGGCAGTTGATAGCGCAAATTGATGCCATAAAAATAAACGAGAAACTCTTAACAACGAGGCTGAAGTTAGAAATAGAA
>MGBA01000009.1:0-6177 GCA_001789965.1 Candidatus Roizmanbacteria bacterium RIFCSPLOWO2_02_FULL_40_13 | reverse complement strand
CATATCTTCTCCATGTCCTTCAGGCGGGAACCGCACAAGAACGCCAGCACATCTTAGGAGCAATACAGACCAAATTCATTCTTCGAAGAAGAGTTCTTAAGATTAAATAACTTCTTAAATCATTTTCTCCAGTGCGTTTTATTTCTCAGGAGTAGTTAAAGGCAAAAATGCGAGCTATAGTCTCTCTATTTAGAGCTCTCCAGGATGTTGAATCAGAATATGCTGAATCCAAGATTGTTTAGCAAGCCCCATAAAGGAGTGTAAGTATAGAGAACGGGTCGTCCTGACAATCTAAAGTAATGCGGAGAGGGAGGGATTTGAACCCCCGATGACGTTGCCGCCATACTGGTTTTCGAAACCAGCCCATTCAACCACTCTGGCACCTCTCCTGAAGTATATCTATTGTATCAAATGAGAAGAAAGTTCAGATTCGGATTATTGATTTTTGGACCTTTGCAATAGGAAGAATTTCCTCTTCTGTCGTAGTAAGAACGGTCTGATGACTTTTAATCAGTGCGAAAATTAGTTTTCTGTTTTTTACGTCAAGCTCTGAAAAAATATCATCAAAAAGCAAAATTGGCTCTTTTCCTGTATTTTGCGTACAATATAACACCTCGCATAATTTGAGCCACAAAATAGTAAGGCGCTGCTCGCTTCTTGATCCAAACCGGTGGACATTTTTATCACGGCTTCCTTGTAGCGAAATCTGGAATTCGTCTTTTTGTGGACCGATTACCGTACGCCGTGCATTGAGCTCAATTTCCCGCACTTCTTGTATTCTTTTTTTACTGAATTCATTTTTTTGGTATTCTATATGAAAAGACTTCGAATCGATCTTTGGATTGTCGTTAAGAAATTTTAGATATTCCTGTCTTTTTGTTGTAACGTATGACGCTTCTCCTTCGAGATAGTCGTCCCAAAACGTAAGTTCCTTTTCTACTTGTTTCCTGTCGATATATTTTTCAAGTACTTTATTTCTTCTTCGCAAAGCTTTTTCATAATTGTCCAGTCTCTTTTTATATTCGTAATCATAAAGAGAGATTAGTTTATTAAAATATTCACGTCTCTTATCCGGAGATCCGGTCAGAATTTCAATCTGTTGAGGAGTGAAAAGTACGGCGCTCAAAAGTTCCTGACGGTATTGAAACTGTCTTTTTTTCGTACGTCCTACAAAAAAGCTTTTCTCTACCCGCGCCGCTTCATCCTGATTTTTCTTAACAAGGACCGTCCTAAAAGTCTTTTTTGCACCTTCTTCCTCGAACTCCGCCTCAACAGTTGCGTGTTCATTACTGTCAAAGTATAAAAGCTCTACTTCTTTAGATTCTCTGAATCCTACTCCGTTTACGATAAAATGCACTGCTTCAAGTAGGTTGGTTTTTCCTTTTGCGTTTTCACCGATGATTATGGTAAGTTCGGGATTAAAGGAAACTGCCTTTTCGCGAAAGTTCCGGAAGTTCGTAAGAGATATCTTCTTGAGTGTCATCGTCCTACATCTTATTGAAAAATGTCTTTTCCGATTCCAAAAATTTGAGAAACAATCTTTACCGCAAGATAAGAAACGACGAGTAGTATGAATCCTACAAGCCCTGTCGTGAGTTTAGCTTTTCCTCTTTTTACTTTTTCAGGATCCCCTCTGGAAAGAAGAAAATCATAGCCGCCTGAGACCATGACGAAAAAAAGGGCGATCGCTCCAAGGGGAATAACTACCAAAAGAGTCCTGTTGATGACGTCACCCAGGTTGTTTATTCCCGAATCCAAAGGTCCTTTGAGGGTTTGTCCTTTTATTTTTAAAGACTGTGCAATGATGGTGTTCATTTCCTACCAAGAGATTGTAATATTTTTAAGAAAAAAATACAAAGCACGTTTATTACGAGTGATATGAAAAGAAAAAAGTTTATTTTTGAGAAAGCTGAGGCGAGTTTTGCCAGTGCTTCCTTATTCTGTATGGCAAATTCGATTTTGACGTTGAAAACATAAATCATTCCGGCAATGATGATGAAAAACGGAATAAGATATAGGAGATCTACAAGATCCTGTTTTGAAGAAAACATACTGGAGGAAATGGTAAAAACTAAGTATCCGATAAGAACATTGAGAAAAATGTTTTCTGAAGGAAATAGTTTGAAGTAGGCTAATAAGAAAAAGACAAGAAGTCCTACGAAAAGTGGTGCCACTCCGACTAATATCCCCCGTATTGGATCTTTTCGCTCGTAAAGCACTCTTCCTAATCTGATTTCTTTTTCACCGATTGTTGGAAAGATTTTTATTTCATGGACTTTTAACATAAGTAAAAGCGCCGTAAGAAGGTGGGAGACTTCATGAATGATCGTTCCCGGAAAATAAATAAAAGAAACGATGAGCGCGACAGTATGATCATTTTTTATAAACCTTCGTAGTCCTGCAAAAAATTCCCTGATTGTCGCCTGTGAAATAAAATAGACAAGACCAAGCTGAACAAGAAAAAGTATGAACTGGAAGTTCTGATCTATCATGGCGTTGGAGATTGCGACTCAGGCGGTTTCGAAGGCGCTACGCTCACCGAGGCGCTGTCTGTGGAAACCGGAATCGCGGTCGGAGTCGGCGACGACGTTGGAGAGGGACTTTCTGTTGGCGGTTGTTGAGAAGGAACGGTCGGATATGGAACTTTTTGATTTTGATTTTGTTGTTTTTGTTGAATTACTAGAAAAAGTACCACGGCAAGAATTGCTATCGTAACTGTCGCAATGATTATAAGAAACGCATTGAACTTTTTTTGTTTCCCAGGCGTCGTATTAAGCGGAGTAAAATTTTTCTTTGCCATATCTTTAGGTTGACTTGCGGGGCTGTTTTTTTATACAATCAAAAAAACAGGTGTAAGGTAATTTTCGCTTAATTTGCCTCTATTGTCAATGCAAAATCATGAATAAAGTTATTGTTGGGGCGCTTGTTTTTCTTATTCTCCTTATTTTCATATCCGTTCTTTTTACCAGTTTTCTTGGAGGTCGTAATCAACAAGGACAAGGAGTATCGGTTACACCGATTCCTACACAACAGTTTGAGAGTTCGGGTCAAAAAGACTTTTCTGCCAGTCAACAAGTTGTTGAAAAAATAAATAAAACGTTTTCGTCTGACGAGTTGGAGCAGGTGGACGCGTTTAACAAAAAACTTCCTTTTAGTTCGGACTCCTTAGATATCGGCTATTCGGATGCGCTTGGTCAATATTTTATACAAAAGAAGAATCCTGACGCAGATCAGGAGCTTGAGGAGTTTCTAAGCGAGAATAATATGCTCGACCTCAAGAATGACTTTGATTATCTGTTTGTAACTACTAATACTTCTGTAGCGGCTGCAATTTTAAAGGCTGAAAATGATTTCATAAAATCAGAGCTAGATCAGTCAGAAGAATCTACAGAATCTGCGGCCCCTAAAGGAAAGACAGATCAGGAAAAAAACATTTTATTACTAACCGAGCTGACAGTCGCGCTTCAAAATCTTGGGAAAAAAACCGACCTGGCTGGAGCAATAGCGAATCCGACTGCAATAGATGAGATATTTAATGAAGCGGGTGGAAAGGTGGGAACTCCTCCTAAAATGCTTAAGGCCATTATGAGTATTGAGTGTGGCCGTCTTTTAGGAGCGCCACCACAAGAAATAGCCTCCTACTCTGCTCCGGGTGCAGGGCTTCCACCGAGTCATTTTTGTTACAGAAACCGCGGAGGCTATCCGGCATTTGGACCAATGCAGTTTGTGCCGGGAACATTTGCACGGTACGGATCATCTGTGAATCGGCTTGGTGGATATACGCACCGCCCTAATATTCAAAACATCCGTGACAGCGTCTATGCTGCAGCAGAGCTGTTTCTCCTTAACAGTGGCGCAACCGGAGGCAACTGGGGTCCGGAGCAGATAAAACGGGCGTATGTCTGCTACGCTGCAGGCTGTAGACAGTATGATACCGGCCGGCTTGGTGCCGACACTCAGCGTTTGTTTGCAATGTTCTTAGAGCGCTATAATAGTTATTAAAGTATGAAAAATCTTTTCGGATATAAATATACCGCTATGATAGGGGTGGGACTCGTACTTGTTCTTTTTTTTGCAGTTCTTATCGGAAGTACATTTAGAGCAGGCAAATCAAATACTTCAACCGCTCCCACGATAATTCCAACCAGATCGGATTTCAATCCTGGCGGCTTTGAAGGTGAAGCAATCCCTCCCCTTTCTGAAGATCAGTTGTCTTCACTTCCGCAGAAGACGCGAAAGTATTCGTCAGATCAACTCGTGAGACTCCAACGTTTTGATCAAAACATCCCATACTATTCTCAAGAGTTCGATATCGGTTATTCGAAAATGCTTGACCAATACTTTATCTCGCTTAAATCACAAGACGCTTCTACAAAGTTTGATGAGTATTTAAAGGAAAGTAATCTGCTTGATATTAGAAACGTTTACCGGGACCTGTTTGTGACAGGGACAGATCCTGTATATAATCAGATGAAACAAGCCGAAGACGAATATCTGAAAAATCAAACAAATCCATGAATAAACTTATTATCGGAGCGGTTGCTGTTTTGGTCGTCCTTGTAGCCTTTACTCTCTTTATCACGAGTTTTACCAAACGGAATGAAAATCCTTCTACAGCCTCTGTAACTCCCATCCCAACTCAAGGCTTTGATCCCGGTTCTAAAAAAATCTCGCAAGATTTTAATCCCAATCGTACAAATGGGCTTTCTGATGACGAACAGGAGACGCTTGCAGCTTTCCAAGAAATAGGAGATATCGAGACCGAGGATTTTGCTATTGCCTGCTCTGTTTTTCTTAATCAATGTTTCATCCAGGAGAAAACTTCAAACGCCACAGAAGCTCTAAATAAATTCATGGAGGAAAATAACCTTACCGGAATCAGAAGTAAAGTCCCAGGTTTATTCGTCCTGACAGATCAAGCTCCCCGCGATGCGATTTTTGCTGCAGAAAATGAAGTGAAGGACGATGACACGAGTACGGTTCCTGCGCCGACCGGAAAAACAGATCAGGACAAAAATATATATCTGATGACTACCATGACCAATAATATTAACAACATGGGAAAAAGTCAGAGATCTCCTTCAGGTAAGGGACCGGACTGCAGTAATGCACAGGGAAATGCAAAAATACTCTGTGCCGCAAGGGCATATAATGGTCTCCCGTATAAAAATCGGGGTCCGGGAGCTACCTTTGGACATCCACCTTCTGCTTGGGTTCAGGGATATGAAGCCGGAAATCCTTCATTTCGCAATTTGGACTGTAGTGGCCTTGTAAATGTTGCAATGTTTAAGGCATTTGGGCAGGATATGCAGGCGTTTTCCGGCACCTATTATGGTGACGCGCGTTATAAAAAAATAAGTCTTGGCGAAGCAAGACCCGGTGATTTGGTAATTATGGGTGGACCAAATGGAGTAGGAAACCGCGGTCATATTGCAATTTTTGAAAGTCTAAATGGCAATAATCTACAGATTTTTAATGCCGCGGGAAGAGGGGTACGATCAGAGTCGGGAAATTGGATGAAAACACGCCCTGGTTTTCAGATCGTCCGTTATATTGGCCCAGGAGGTACTCCATAAAATGCAACGATCGTTCATTGACAAGCTCCGTATGAATTCACTACAATAAATTAGATGAAAGCTTTTTTAGGCAGCTTCTTTGACAGGGCGAAAAAAGTCTTACTTGTAGGAGTCGTTCTCATTTCAGTGCTCACTCTTTTTTCATATTTTTTTTCTAAAGATTCAGGCCGGATAAATCTCAACGCGACAACTTCTATAAATGCCAATATTTATGGCCCTATTAATGACCGCGAGTTAAATAAAACTAAAGAAGGAAAAATCCTTGTACTAGGTTATCGAGCCTTAATGTGCGGTCTTATAGGAGAGACCTGCACAAATAATCCTGCGGATGCTGATAAAAATTTTAACCATAGTTTATTTGGACAGGCTGTTAATCTGATGGTGCTTCCTTACAAAAATCCTCCTGCATCCGGAGCATATTGGGCATATTCAGGGTTACAAAATGCCGGATTTGTCCCTAAAACGTTTGCCGCAGAAGGAGTAGGGTTTGCATCCCTCAGGCCTATTCAAGATCTTTGGAAAATTTTCCGCGATCTCTCCTATATTCTTCTGGTTCTTTTTCTGATAATTATCGGGTTTATGATTATGTTCCGTGTCAAGG
>MGBA01000008.1 GCA_001789965.1 Candidatus Roizmanbacteria bacterium RIFCSPLOWO2_02_FULL_40_13 | reverse complement strand
TAAAACCAAATAATCTAGTCTTTACGTCTGAGAGGCTCGACCTGCGCTAGCGTATTCAGGAGGAACCACTTTGGCAAGTTCTTTAAAAACTATATTGTCAACGGTTGTTCTTGAATCGTTTGCTGTTATTTCTAGCTCAACGCGTGTCATTGGTCTTCCAAAAGTAACTGAGTAGTGTTTCCTCACGTTGTAACCATCTATGCCTTCTTCGCTGTAATCTCTTACTCCTGTTATCCCAAGTCCTACAAATAAGAAAACGATCCTACCGTCATCAAATTCTGATAGGAATCGCTCAATTACTTTTCCTTCCGGTTCACCGAGTGCGCTTCTTCGCCCAATCTGCGGGGCAACTGCCAAGACACCTCCTTCTCTCAAAACCTCTACTCCACTTTGCATATAATCTTTTGCCATTTTAGCCTGTTCGCGTAGTGGAGGAAGTTTTTTTCCTTCTTCTTTAAATTTTTCTCTGGTGTCATTGGTTACAACGGGTAAAAGTTCTACTTTTCCAACACGTCCAAGTAGTTTTGCAAGCATTTTTACTTGATGAAGAGCGATCGGACTTGCGATTCTTCTTGTTTTGACTGCTTCTACTTCGTCCACGATCACCGCAGCTGCTCGTACATGATCGCTTTTTGTAAGATGATTGTAAACCATGATTATTCCATATCCATCCTCCGCATATGTTCGGATATCGTCAAGAGGAAATGAGTTTTCAGTTACTTCGTAAGGAAATAATTTTGATATTGCGCTCGCGGTGGCGTCACGTCTCCATCCCAACGCTCTTTCTCTCAATGACATAAGAATGTTATTATATCAAATTGGATTGAGATGGCAATCTAGCGCGAGAATTGCGCAAGAATTAGTGGGCGAATAACTTTGAAGTTTTCCGGTTCGCTTGCTAGATGTCCTCCGAGGGTTAATTGAAGTTTAAGTTTTTTTCCATATGCTTTTGCAAGTTTATAAGCGCCTAGTGAAGAAGGTGTGCACAGATCAAAACGTCCTTGCACTACAAAGCAAGGAATATGCTGGATTTTTCTTACATTTTTCAGAATGTATCCTTCAGGTATAAAGCATTTATTAAGAAAGTAGCGAGTTTCAAATTTTGCAACTGCGGTATTGTCAAAGCTCATTACTTCTCTCTCTATTTTTTTAGGATCATAGTTGAATGACATAACAGCCCATTCCCATAGCGACCATTCATCTGCGTATTTCTTTGCAATTCTTTTATTCTTAGACCATATTTGCTTTGCATAGTATTCCATTATCGAATCACCGTTTTTTCTATGTTTTACAGGGACTAATGAAATGAATCTTTCCCATGCCTCAGGGTATGCTAATTGAGGATATCCTTCATTTACAAAATCGGTTTCTTCCTGCGTAGCAAGATATACTCCATACATCATCAACTTTTTCACTCTTTTGGGAAATGCGATTGTGTATAACAACGCCATTGTTGAACCCCAAGATCCACCAAATACATAGAACGACTCTATTTTAAGATGTTTACGAAGTTTCTCGATATCCGATATGAGATATTGGGTAGTATTGTGTTTTGTTGAATATAACGGCGTGCTTTTCCCGCAACCCCGTTGGTCGTAAAATATAACTCGGTGTTTTTTCGGATTGAATCTCTGTTTGTCGTATTTGTCAAAAGAACTTCCCGGACCTCCGTGAATATGAAGAATTGGCGTGGCTTTTGGATTTCCCCAATCCTCCCAGTACACTCTGTGTCCCTGTCCCACATCTAGAAAGCCACTATTTTTTACATGTGGGTCTTTTTTTGTGGCCATAATGATAGTTATTATAGCAGTGAAGAATAAGTGTGAGTGTTAAAGTGAAAGATCTCCTGCAAATTCAAAGTTTCCAGGGAGATCTATTGAGGTTCTTTCGGCCTCTTCTAATTCGGTTGCGCTCATTATCCTCATGCCAAATGGGAGATCTACTTCGGCGTCAAATAAATTTATGACCCTTGCAGGATCTAATGCTTCTACGGGAGGAGTTATTTCTTCATCGCTTACATGATGACCATTTCCATTTGATCTTGTTGCTAAGAATTCACTTCTGGTGGCGGGTTCAGGAAACCTATGGTCCCATATGTCTCTCTCAGTTATTCTCGCCTCATCTCTTTCTCGGGTTCTTTCTTTTCTCCTTCTTTCTTCGCGTACGGTTTGGGCAAAAACTCTTCTTTCCCTCCGAACTTTTCGTGGTATTCTTCGAATGTCTTTCATGCGGAATCTTTCCATTCGATCGCTTTCTGGTCGCCTCATATATGAAAATAAATTATATATGAAAGCATGAGCTTGTCAATATGGTATTTTCAAGAATTTTGGCTTTTCAAAGCAATCTAAAACACTTTGTTTGTATATTGGCACTTAGCTTTGACAGAAATTTTTAAGAAGTTTATAATTGAGATGAAAATTTTTCTATATCGTGATTAAAAAGAAAAGATCAGAAAAGACTTCATTGCCGACCGGAATCACCACGAAAAAGGGCTGGCTTATCTCTTTCGAAAAAATTCACCAGATGTTTGCACGGACAAATTATGGATACATCCTAAAACACCGCATTCGATGGAGCTTGTTTAAACCTACAGAATATTCTGATTCCGAATGGGAAAAAGTTCTGGGTCCGGATGCTAACAATCTTGATCATCTTCTTATCGCCTATCGTTTGACCAAAAATTTTCTTCAAAAAGAAGAGTTTTTCAAAACAAGAACAGGAGCTTTTGTTATTCACATCAATAGTTCATGACTGGGCAGAGCCGGTAGTCGGAGACATCATGCGATATGTCAAAACAAAAGAAGATGATGTACGAGAACTCAAACTCCTGAGAAATGTTTTGGTTGAAGTATTGGGAACGACTATCGATATGGAAATCGTACAGAAAGCATGTGCAATCTTGCGCAACAAAGAATCAAAACTCGGTCGTGCATTTAATACCATTGAAACTTTGGGTTATTTTGAGACTGCAATCCGCGCCTGGGAGCAAAGTCATAAAGTAAATGGAGACCTGAAGCTTCGATTGAAATGGCTGACGAGTAATGTACTTCTAATTGACGTGTCTAAGCTTATAAAATTATCACCACGATATAAATCCGTGCAGATTTTCATGAATAAACATAAAGCGCTGATTGAACATGCATTTTCGAAAATGCCTGAGTCTGTTTTTAAGTTTCACCGGCACAACAAAATCGAATACTATCAGAGAATGTTTGAAAGACAGAAAAAACTCTGGCTCCGCTACAACAAGTAGCTTATTCCCCTATCGGTGATGTAACTGGATCGTATCCCCATATCTGCGTAAACGCATCTCTTGGCGAATCACTAGTAGAAGGAGGAAGCAAGACGTAAGGACTACCAGAAGAAGGTATATCCTCTATCATATCCCACAGTTGATCTGTCGTCCCTACAAATACGTGATTGTGACCAAGTACAAACTGCCCAATAGTAGGATCGACAGTTACCTCTATGCCATTTTTAACAACGACTAAATAATGATGGAAGGGCCGTCCTGTTTCTTTCCGCCCTTCAGAGCTGTGAGCTGTGCTAACCATCACCCCTTCTTTTTCTAGTTCTCTTCCTAAGTGTGTACTATAGAACCAACAAGGTCCTCGAAGTTTATTTGATGTAATAGATGGATGTACTCTTTCCGGTTGAGTCGAGTGATTCCCATTTAATTCCTTTGCCCACCAATAAAATTCTATTCCTAAGGCGCGGTCTTCATCTATCGGTCTTTCAAGAATAGTTTCAACTGTTCTTCTTACATCTTCCACTACTGCTTCTGTAGAGAAATCTGCTGAAACAACACTTTCTCGCATATTCGAATTATACCAAAAAGCCTGTCTAAGCAGTCTAAATAGATTATTGCAGAGTTGCGGTGACTGGGAAATGATCAGATGCTTGGTCAGAATCTTCGCTTTTGATTACGTCAAACGATTTTAATCGTGAAGCAAGCAACTCGGAGACGAAAATATCGTCTAACCGTAAAAGTGCCATATGAGCCGGGTCGAAATTAATCTTTGTGGGAACCGTATTGATTTTATTTTTTTGTAATTGAACAGCTACGTCAATATAGTTATTTGAAAGCAAGCTTGAGATTACTTTATATCTTATTTTCCCTTTATCTGTAAATTTTTTAGACAATACTTCATTAAGTTGATCAATGATTGAGATAGAATAATTATCTTCGGGAGAAAGAGAATTTAGATCACCCAAGATAATATTGTTTTTATGATTTCTTTGAACTTCGATGACTTTTTTTATTTCAACCAATGCTTTTTCTTCAAAAAAAGGATGAAGATGAGTATTACAGATAGACAACTCTCCAAGATCGGTTTCTGTAATTGTTTCCAGACATGCATTTCTAAAATTGGGCAACTTGTTTACTTTTTTGAATGGAATTTTTGAAAAAGAAGCAACGTGATAATTTTCATTGGAGCGGGAGATGTCATAGTATGGAAGATTTAATTCTAAAGAGAATTGCTTAAGAATTTTATTATCGTTGTCGAAAAATGTATTTGCTTCTTGAATCGCAAGAAAATCAGGAGATTGTTCCTTGATTACTTTTAGGATCAGAGGTATCCGCTCCGGTCCCCCATTCCAGATGTTATACGACAACAGCTTCATATAAGAATTATATTACTATTTGCCAACTTGGTTTCGCCTGATAATTAACATAATACAAAAAAGCAGATTAGCTACCGTCCAACCAACTGGATAAAGCCAGGTAACAATATTGTATTTTTGGAGAGCTAGAACACCCAAACCATTACTTAGTACGTTTGACTCGAAAAGAAATAAGGTCTCCGAATAAGGTTTAACCCAAGCTTTCCTTACAGTTGGAACAAATCCAAGTAAATCACCTGACACCAGAAACATTATTGACAAAACAGGTTGTCTTACAACAAGCCATAAAAATAATGCTATAAATGCAAGGATCAAACATGCAGTATCCGACATAGTAATGTTTTTCTTTCCACTTTTTAAACCCAGCAGAAAAATCAAAAAGCAAATTGCTGCCACTACAAAACTTACCCAAGCTCCAACGCCAGCGCCCGCAGAAACCTGCAGTGCGAAAACAGTTCCGGTAACGAAAGCCCAAATAAGCCAAGAGTAGATATGAGGTGTCGTTCTTCCTTTTAAGGTATCTCGTATATAAGGAGCATAGCCTACTAAATTTATGAAGATCGCAATAACACTAATTATTGTTTTGCTATCAGACACAGTAAAAGTATACAAGAAGTCGGACCGTTCTAAAATAAGTAGGGAATGAACATTTTGGTCTTTTTCATATATTCTTTGTATTTTGAGCCAAAATGTTTGGCTAGCAGCTTTTCTTCTTTTTTTCCAAGCGAATAAATTCCAAGGAAAAATAAGATCCCTGTAGGGATTACGAGATAACTATGTGCAAGTATTTCTATTCCAATAATTGCAAAGAATAAACCTGTGTATATTGGATGACGTATGACGCTATAAATTCCTTTCGTGATAAGCTCCTGCTCTTTTACAATTTGATACTCTGCACCATGAGCCCAGTTTGCTCCAAGCGAAATCCTCGCGGATAAACTTATTAGAAAGCCAATTAACAATAATGTTAACCCAATAAGATTTGTCTGTTGAGTCTGACGAAACGTCCAAATACTTACAACATCAAACATCTGAAGGACTCCTAGTAATCCAACTAGCGTAATCGAACCCCTGTATAAACGAGAGGGTAATGTAATTTTTTTAGTTCGCGGTTTTTTCTTTTTGTCTAGTTGTTCTGTAACGATCCATATGAATTGCCAGATAACTAAAAGAACAATGGCTGCTACTCGCACTTCGTCTAACATGTAGTTAATATGAAAGAGACATGGAGTCTTGATGAGAGAAACCTCCACCGCTGCCGTCAAAGCTAATAGGAACGGTTTTACTATCTTTGTTTACGACTCCTCCCCATGTAGCGCTGGAAGGAACATTTACACCGAACACACGGCAACTCCCTGCAAATCTTCCTGATATCCCACCTTTATCTTGACCATTGTAACTTCCGGTTAACTTACCGCCGCAAGAACCGGCTACTGTTCCGGTAACCCCTCCGCCGCCCAAAGGAATTTTCATTGTCATTGTGATGGAATAATCATCATAAGAATATGGTCCGGTTGCTGTAACCGTACCTTTTTCATCAGCTTCATCCTCTGAAAATATCTCGTCGAGACATTTAATGATTGGAGTGTCTCCACAGTTGACGCCGTACACTCCAATACCTTCATTTATCCCAAGAATTATCCCGGCTACTATCAAGATAAAAATGAGAAAGGTTGCGGGACCGCAACCCTTTCCTTTAGAAGTAGATTCAACAGCTTTATTTGCCATTACGCCCTATTGTATAAATCAATTTTTATAAAATCAAGCATTAAAAAGCTGTTGAAATCTGTAGAAACTTATTTTAGGCGAAATAGTTTAGCTCTGGCTGAGGGACAGTAAGTTCAAAAGCAGTTTTCATTTCTTCAGGTGTGTAAATACGAATAATCTTAAATTTTCCAGAAGTGGTTTTATTCACATAATCACATGTTGTTTCTAAAATATGAACTAGTCCCCAGCAAATCCATTTTCCTCCCCTATTTTCTACCAAAAAGTTCCGCACTGGAGGGAGCTTATAGATTCTAACATCGGGTTTTCCGTTAAAACTAAAAACCCTGTCTTTAAAATCAGCGAGGCGATATGGCTTTTTTAAATGCTTTTCTAAATTCAGCTCAGAAGGAAAACCCTGTTCTTTGGTTAATTGAAGAGTGTCGTTTAATTCTACAAAACTTCCCATGTCTTCAATTATATCAAATGCTATAACTGCTTTAAAAAAGATTGTTTAGATTGTTATGAGAATCTTGGCTGGCTCTGTTGAAATATGTAAGAACTTATTATCTCCACAATGAGAATTTCTTAGTGAGTTCATTTACTTCATCTATTTCGCCAAATAAACATATGCCGTAATATTCTAGTTCGGCTTCTAGTGTCTCTTTCGTCCGCTGTTGTTGTTCAATATAAGTACCAACGGTCATCGTGTTGGTGAAATCAGAAAAATGGATGCCTTTTTTAAGAAGCGCATTTCGTAAAGTTCGTATCTTGTTGGAATTATCGGCTTGCAGAATTATAAATGGGTTATCAGATATGTTCTTGTGAGTTCCCCCATCTTTGTCGAAATAATTGTCAAACCTCATTTCGGATATGCTTGGATAGTCGGATGATAAACCGACCGCCATGTGTCCCAAAGCGTTCATTAGATTTCCAACAGGAATCTTTTTATTCAACACTGCGACAAACTTGTGGGTAAAACCTTTTTGATTAGCGTCCATGATGGAGAAATTATACAATAAGTTCTAACTAGAATCGGATGGCTGGCTCTGTTGGAATATGTAGGGACTTATTTTTTAAATAACCAATTGTTTGCTTAGTTCTAATCCTTTCCTGCCTAGATCCAGCCAACTGTTATTTTCACCTTCAGTGTTTCCTTGTGATCGTTCCCAGCTTGGACCAATTACGTTTATTGCGTGAGCCGCTCTTGCATATACTGGTAAAGCTTGAAGTTCATCTAGAGTAAGTTTTATATATTTTTGATATTCTGTCACTGCCCACTCGTACATTTCTTTAAACTTCTCTGGGCTTTCAGCATCAAACATAAGATCACAAAGTAGAACTGCTAACTCTTGAATCCGTGGGTACCAATTAGAAACACCGAAATCGATAATGAAGAGCTTCCCATTTTTAACCTTCATTATATTAGTGCTCCTAATATCACCGTGAACAAACGCATGGGGAAGTTGTTCAACTTTCAACTTTTTGAAATCATCAACTACGGGATCAATGTCTTGTTGATCTCTTGGTTCAACTGCTTTACGTTTTATTTCGTATTCAGGTAAAAAACGATCAATTGCCCAGCTATCGGGAGCATGGGGAGGTTTGTAGTCTATTCCATTAATTAGAGCAGCTTGTTGAATGAGAAATGCTCTCTCTGCTTGTGTAGGTTGAATTCCAAGCTCGTAAAGAGTCTTACCGTCAATGTATTCCATTAAACACAGCTTAACAGTCTTTCCATTTACCGCTACTGTACTCATATGTCCTGTCGCGGATTCTAAGAGTTGGGGGTAACTGACTCCAGCCTCTAGGACTCTCTCCATCGTGGCAACGTACCTGTTTATATTCGCTGGATTACGAAATAAGGCAAACACTTTTACAAAATATTTGTTTTTATCCGTCTCTAAAACTGCGTTGTAGTCCTCATATCCAACTGGGACAATTCTATGAGATTGATATACTCCGATATCATAATCTTGAGCAACCTTACTCATAAGGGTTGGGACGTCTTTTTCAGGAATAGGAATTCTACTATGGAAACGTTCTAACATACTCAATTATATCAAATTGGGCTATTGTAACAGGCTAAAGTAA
>MGBA01000007.1 GCA_001789965.1 Candidatus Roizmanbacteria bacterium RIFCSPLOWO2_02_FULL_40_13 | reverse complement strand
ATCAACAACTTAAAAAGTCACAATAATATAGATTTTATTACACAAATCTTATATAAGTTATATAATCTTTACTTATGCAAAAAATAATTTCATGTCTGTGGTTTGATAAAAACGCCGAAGAAGCTGTAAATTTTTATCTCACAGTTTTTAAGAATTCAAAAAAAGGAGCTATTTCTCATTATGGCAAAGAGGGATTTGAGATCCACGGAATGCCTGAAGGAACAGTTTTAACTATTGAGTTTGAGCTTGAGGGACAAAAATTTCTTGCGATGAACGGAGGACCTGTATTTAAATTCAACGAAGCCGTTTCCTTCATGATCACATGCGAAAATCAAGAAAAGATAGATTATTATTGGGAGAAACTTACTGAAGGAGGAGACCCCGAATCACAACAATGTGGTTGGCTGAAGGACAAATTTGGTCTTTCATGGCAGGTAGTACCTGAAGGGCTCGATAAATTAATGACCGGTCCAAACTCAGAAAAAGTAATGGCCGTCTTGCTGAAAATGAAGAAGTTAGTAATTACAGATTTAGAAAAAGCCGCAACAGGTACATAAAAATTACATTTAGATATGAGATACGTTGACGGGTTTGTCTTAGTCGTTCCAAAGAAAAAACTGGCAGCTTACAAGCGCATGGCGGCATTAGGCGGAAAAATGTGGAAAAAATACGGCGCCTTAGACTACAAAGAATGTGTGGGTGACGATCTAAATCCAAACTCAGGAGGTATGAAAACTTCTTCATTTCCTAAGATGGTTAAACTTAAATCTAACGAGGTTGTGATATTTTCATACATTGTCTTTAAATCACGAGCCCATCGCGACAGTGTGAATAAAAAGGTAATGAAAGATCCATCAATGAGCGAAGAAGCTTGGAAAGATAAGCCAATGCCTTTTGACATGAAGCGTATGGCCTTTGGGGGCTTCAAGGTAATCGTCGACATCAAGTAAAATCTCTCTTGAAGGAGTAAAATTAACACATGAGGATTAATTGGAAAGAGTTTTTTAAGTTTTTATCGGGGGCGGCGTTTGTCGGGTCAATCACCAACGCTTATCTCTACTTTAATAATATCTCCCTTCCATTCCTTGGATTTACCATAGCCCCAGGACTTCTTGGAATGAGAGCAGTAGTACTCTCTGTTTTGTTTTTAGTCTTCTTCTACTTCGGATATTTGAAAAAGAAATAATTTTCAGCTTGTCCTGAGTGGTTCGATTTTACTCACCATAAACTCTACCAAAGGAGCTTGCACTGAGCGAACGGAGTGAGTCGAAGTGATATAATTTCTTCATGAAAGAAGTCCCCATAAAAGAAATTGAGGATGAGGTAGAAGATTGCGTAAAGAATCACAAAAAGTGGCATTTTCACATCTTAACCCCGGCGTGCAAACTCAATACGCAGCAAAAATACGCATTAGTTTTCGAAAACACAGACGATAACGAAACATTAGTTTCATATTCTCAAGAACCCAAACTCCTTCAGGACAAAGAATTCGCCAAAAAACTTCACGGAGATAAAGTACTTGATGGAAAAAGCGAAACGTCAGAACCGTCTTCAGGGGGACAGAAGATTTTAGAAAGAATAAAGGAACTTAATTCCGCGGGGAAGCCTTGGCATCATCATATGTTTTTTCCTGACTGCATGTTTAACGAGAATAAAGGTAAATGGACTATAATATTTGAAGATTTCGAGAGAGGTCTATTGTTAGAAGCCACTTCTGAAGAAGAGCCAAAACAAGATCTCAGACACATAGAGGTTCTTTTCTATCAACAAAAGAAAATAAAATAATGACAAAAAATCCTTTCATTAATGCGCTTTCAGCGACGGCCTACATCATACTTATTGCCTCGATTATGACTCTAGGTACGAAGAATATGAAAGGTCCAGATACTGTCATGGCGCCGATTGTGGCTCTTTCGGTGTTTACGCTGTCAGCGGGGGTTATGGGCTATCTGTTCCTTCTTCAACCCCTCCTGTTATACCTTGAAGGAAAAAAGAAAGCAGGAGTAGCCTTGTTTATTAAGACGCTCGGAACATTTGCATTGACTACTGGAGTCATTCTCACCCTCTTCTTCACAAGAATTCTAAAATAAGTATAATTTCTTCATGACTGTACTGATCTTGCATGGAATAATGGGAAAAGCAGGCGAAAATTGGGGACAATGGCTTCATGACGAATGTATTAAGCTCGGATGTAACGTTCTCATGCCCAATCTTCCAAACTCTGACCATCCAGACAGAAAGGAATGGTTTAAAGTTATCTCAGAACTTTTAGAAGATGTAAAAGACGACATTGTCCTCGTAGGACATTCGTTGGCTGTTACTTCACTTCTTGATTATTGTGAGTCTTCTGACAAAAAAATTCGGGCTCTCGTTTCTGTGTCCGGTTTTTATGAACCATACGGAATGGAGCTAAACGAATATTTTTTAAAGGAAAAGAATGCAGACTTAAATAAAGTAAAAAAAATCGTTCGTTCATTCTATGCGATTTATGGAGACGATGATCCTTATGTTCCTCAAGAAGTTCTTAAAAAAACAGCAAATGATCTTGGAGTAGAGCCAGTAGTAGTAAAAAATGGCGGACATATAAATAAAAGTGCTGGATTTACAGAACTTCCGCAAGTTCTAGATTTTATTTCAAAACTAAATTAATACTTCTCACACACTTCTTACATTTATTGTTTATTATTAAGATTCGAATGGATCCGCCGAATCTTAACATTCGCCTTTTCAGTTCTATTCGAACACGGCTCATGATGCGATTTCTGGCGGACATAAGAAACAGTAGTAACTCGTTGACTCATTAACTGTTTCTAATGAAGGGAGGTGAATTATGCTAAATTTTAACTCGATTCTTGTTTTCTCGGAAAATCCAAAAGCTCTTGCTGATTTTTACGGGAAAGTCTTTCAAAAAAAAGCAGACTGGAACGATAGTAACTATTATGGATTTAGTGTAGGAAGCGCGTTTCTCACCATAGGTCCGCATGATAAAGTAAAAGGTAAAAACAAAAGCCCCGAGAGAATAATGATTAATTTGGAGACAAAAGAAGTGAAAGAGGAATTTGAAAGAATAAAAAAGATTGGAGCAAAAGTAATTGCTGCTCCGTATTCGATGGGTGATGATGAAAGCAATGGACTTATTGCAACTTTTGCAGATCCGGATGGCAATTTCTTTCAACTCCTGACTCCTTGGGAAGGAAAGTAAAAGGATTTATTTGTTATAATCTTTTTTATGCAAAGTAAATCTTTTTACGCAAAAGTCTATAAGATCGTAAGCAAGATTCCCAAAGGGAAGGTTGCTACATATCAAACTATTGCCAGATTAGCTGGTAGTCCTGGTGCAGCTCGCGCTGTAGGAACTGCTATGAAAAATAATCCCGATATGAAGACGATTCCTTGTCACCGAGTAGTTGGGTCAGATGGTAAGATGCGAGGATACTCTGCTGGAATTGGTATCATCACAAAAATCCAAATGCTAAAAGCCGAAGGCGTAGATATCGTAGGAGATAGAGCTCAACTTCAAACCTCCGCCTGGAAAACCTAAGCTCAAAAAATTCTTCCTGATATAATTAACTTCCGATGGAAACTTTACTTAAATTATTGTTAGTGATTTTCTTAGTACTTCTGAATGGCTTTTTTGTTGCTTCAGAATTTGCGCTAGTGGCTGTACGAAAAACTCGCATTAACGAACTCGTAAAAAAAGGAAGGCGGCGGGCTAAACTTGTTCAGTTTGCCTTAAACGACCTGCAGAGTTTTATTTCAGCTACACAATTGGGGATTACTATTGCGAGTCTTGCTCTAGGTTGGGTAGGGGAACCGGCAATCGCTGATTTATTGCGCCCTTACTTTCAATTTTTACCGGATAATGCAGCAACGTTTTCATCTCATACGGTTTCCGTTATTTTAGCATTCAGCTTCATCACCTTTCTTCATATTGTATTGGGAGAAGTTGCACCAAAAACAATGGCGCTTGAGAAATCAGAAAAAGTTGCGCTTTGGATCATTGCTCCTCTGACTTTGTTTACGAAAATTTTTCAGCCACTCATTTTTTTATTAAGTGGAGCGGGAGATTTGGTATTAAAACTGTTTGGATTTAAAACTACACCAGGACATAATCTCACGTATTCTGAAGAAGAGATTAAGATGATTCTCCGACATAGTGTTGAAGGGGGAGCAATAGAAAAAGAAGAGGCGGAGATGATATCCAGCATTTTTAAATTAGGAGATGTATCCGTTGGGCAAATCATGGTAAACAGAGGACACATCGTAGCGTTTGATGTAGAGATAACAATCAGTGAGATGCTGAAGCAAATTGAACGTTATCCTCACAGTCGCTTCCCCATATATCGGAAATCAATAGATAACGTCTTGGGCTTCATCCACATAAAAGACATATATAAAATTCTTCTTCGTGGAGAAACAGATAAAAAGCTCGCTGAAACAAAAATCCGGACAATTTTTACTGTCCCGGAATCTAAAAAAGTAAATGAGGTGCTGGAAGACATACAGAATAAAAAAGTACATATCGCAATCGTAAAAAATAAACAAAGAAAGACTGTAGGACTGATTGCGCTTGAGGATATACTAGAACGTCTAGTTGGCGAGATTCCGGATGAATTTGAACAGCTGCGAAACCAGATCAAGTCTCAAGCAAAAAAACCTGCTTGATATAATTTTCCCATGAAAAAACTATCAACTTCCGAGAAAATATATATTGCGAACTCCAAAATTGCCAAAGCAGGGCGAGGAGTATTTGCTAAAGGAGTCCTTAAAAAGGGAGATGTCATCGAAAGATGTCCTGTCATTGAAATCCCAAAGAACGACATTTCCAATTTAGGTGAAAGCATCCTGATAAATTACTACTTTTATTTTGGACCTAGAAAACAAAAATTGGCAATTGCCTTAGGTTTCGGTTCGTTATACAACCATTCATATAACCCTAACGCAACATATAAAACGAAATCGGAAGATAAAAGAATTGATTTCATTGCGATAAAAAATATTCAAAAAAATGAAGAAATTACTGTTAACTATAATTTCGGAAACCCTCTAGATAACAGTCCCTTATGGATCAAAAATATTCCACCACTGGCATAAAGTCTTTTTATTGCGACATTTTTACATAAGATAGCCTACAATTAAGATCCATGAAAAAGTTTGACGAACTAGCCGACGAGCAATCAATAAAAAAAACAGTTGAGGGTTTAAAAAAGCGAAATGTTAATCCCATTGTTGTCAATAGCGGTAAAGAAGCACATGATAAGGTAGTGGAAATTATTCCAAAAGGAGAATCGGTAATGAACGGCTCTTCGAGGACTCTTGAGCAAATAGGCTTCATTGAACACTTAAAGTCAGGCGATCACGGGTGGGATAACCAACATGAGACTGTTATCACTGAAAAAGACCCTTCTAAGCAGGCAGAACTCCGCAAACAAGCGCTCCTCTCAGATTACTACTTAGGAAGCGTTCATGCTGTGACCGAAGAAGGAGCATATATAGTCGCATCAAACACAGGTAGCCAGCTCCCTCATATTGCATACTCTTCAGCAAATGTTATTTTGGTTGTTGGTACGCAAAAAATCGTTTCAAATCTTGACGAGGCGGTGAAACGTCTCGAAGAATATGTCGTACCACTGGAAGAAGTAAACATGCAACAAAAATATGGAGTTAGTACCAATATAAGTAAACTCTTAATTGTAAAGAATGAACATCCCATGACCGGCCGAAAAATCACGATGATCCTCGTCAAGGAAAAACTTGGCTTCTAAAATAAAACTTTTTAAACTCTTTTAGCGTATAGTCCGTAGACTGTTTCTTCATTTTCCAATAAACTCTCAAAAATATGTTGAGAGAAATTGAGGTGGGGACGCGTAATTGGAGGAATGAACTATCTTCTTCGTTTCATTGCGATACTGTAGTGATTGGTGCCGGAGTAATGGGTTTACTCCTAGCCAAAAAACTGACTGATCTTGGACAGAGCGTGACATTAATTGAACAAAAAAATACGCTTGCGTACGGGGCTTCAATAAAAAACCATGGTTGGTTACACCGGGGGACAGCGCATGCAGTTTCAATTAAGGATAAAGATCAGGCAAAAAGCGTCGTACAAAAACTCATCTATGGATTTGACTACTTGAGCTCATATGCGCGCGAATGCATTGAAAGACCATTTGAGCCGATGTATGCGGTTACTCAGGACCAAACAGTTGCCGAACAAGCTGTTTGTGCATGGGAAGAATTAGGAGTCGACTACGAAGAAATCGCAAAGCAGGACTTTTTTAAAATTGACCCGGATATAAACGGTGATCTTCCACTTCGTATATTCCAAAGTGCGGATCTTCACATCAACAACAGAATGTTATTTCAAAAGCTCCTGACTGATATTAAAAAAAATAATGGGCTTGTTATCCAAGGAGCAGACTTTTCATACAAAAGTGAAGATGAAATTGAAATTCATTCTGAAAAGAATTTCATAGTTGGTGCTGAATCCTTTGTGTATTGTACCGGCGCCAATCTTGGTGATGCATACCGCCAACTAACAGGTAGCGATTTGGATATGTCTTTTTGGAAAAGCCATCTTTTATTTTTGCCTCGTTTTTCTCCTTTTAGCATGGTCTCTTTAGATCGTGACATGCCAATAATCATAAATCACGGAGAAGTCAGTGTCGTAAATAGAGCATATGACGAGGCGCAGTGTACAACGCCTGATTATTCCACAGACCCGGTAGAAGTAGACCGCGCTTTTAAATCATTGTGCAAACTCTACCCGTTTGCAAAAGGATTAAAAAAAGACATTCAGTCTATTGTTTGCGTAAAACCCTCAATAAATTTTGGCGATGATTCGAGGCATTCAGTTAACTCTCAAATTTTTGAGCCTTTACCTAATCACTTTTTTGTTCTTCCTGGAAAGATGACAGAAGCCCCTTATGTTGCTGACGAAGTACTCCACCGGATATACGAAAGACTCGATTTCTCTCAGATAACTCCCCGGCCAATTGATATATTCCAAGTTTCTTCTTCATCGGAAACAAAGTTTCAATTAAATCAAAGACCATGAGAAACCCCCAGATTGCGATACTTGGAGCAGGAGGATTCATCGGGCGGAATTTATTAACCGACTTGTTGTTAGAAAAAAACTCAAATCAAATTATTATGGTACCTTTACGTAATCCTAAAAATCTTGGTGTATTTAACAAACGGATTATTTCTAGACAATGCGATCATCTGGATATAAAAAAGTTAAAGCTCATAATGAGAAGGGCAGAGGTTATTTATCATACAGCTGGTCTTGCATGGCAGCACCCGTTCAAGACAGACTTTTCTCAATTAGATCTTCTGATAGAACAATTATTACAGAACTCGATAGGCGCATATTTTCTTGGATCTATATTACGAAAACATCAAAGACTTGTTTGGACTTCAACAAGCGCAATCGATTCGATGTTTGACGCACTCACTCGCGCGCAGCGTACAATGCTTGAAGATGAAGTGGAAAGTTTTATTGAGAGTTTGTTTGTACAAAAAAATCTTTATAGTGCGTCAACTTCGTCCTTAAAGAATACCGTATGGAAGTTAGTTGTAAAACATATTTTATATAGTTTTTCTTTCGCTCTTGAATTCAGTTATGCATATTCTAAATACGTTGGACAAAAAATTTTACAGAAGTTAGCTGATGGAAATATCAAGATACTGAAAATTTCTGATGTGTATGGACCTGGTCAAAATATTTCCGCAGACCTTGTAAAGAAAAATATTCCTGCGAGACGGATTCAAAGATTCGTTGCCTTACACGCATTGATTAGCGGTGGTTACACTTCATGGATTCCGTCCCAAAAAAATAAAATTCACGGCTTTTATAAAACTAACAGAAATCACATAGTGCAAGAAATCCGAAATGACATTCTTTTTCCAACATATATAGACGATGTTGTTTATATGATAAAAAAAGCAGCTCAAGCAAATACAACAATAAAATCAGTTTTACAGTTAAATGGCAATAAAGTTGAAAATAACAATATTGTTAAAGAAATCCGCAATTTCTATAAGACTAATGTGATGATCCAACTGGTAAATAATACAAAAGTAAAATATATCAAAAGAAAAGACG
>MGBA01000006.1:37040-39034 GCA_001789965.1 Candidatus Roizmanbacteria bacterium RIFCSPLOWO2_02_FULL_40_13 | reverse complement strand
TAGAACAGAAGAGTTAAGAAAAACAAGAGAATTTGCGTTTCGGTATAGTCATAGGAAAAAGTGAGAATATATTGAAGTAATTTTGAAAAAGATTTCTTAGCGAACTTTTTTTTCTGAAGTTTCAACTTTTCTAAGGAAGGCCATCACGTCTTTATATGTCTCGTTTACAATCTTTTCAACTTTTTCTTGTTCTTTCTTTTGTTCATCTCGTGATATTGACTTCACACTAACCATAAATTTAGTATATCATACCAAAATTACGTTTGTATACCGTATGTATTAAGAAGATGTTTTTTTAGAGATGGAAGACTGCTACAATCCCTGACACATCTTTCATTCTTAATTGAGTGTACGATTTTTGTTAACTGAGTTCGGTTAAAATCCTTAATTCGTATCATCATACTAATGATTTTAATTGAATCGTAAAAATCATTTGAAGTGCAAAGCGCATGAACAAGAGAGTTTTTAGTGAAGGCTCTTAATTCTCTATATTTCTTACTATTAAGAAGGGCTAAATATATAGCAGTTGCTGCTTGGAAAGGAGGATCGTAGTTTTTTTTAAATAATGGGTAAGCCTGTTTTTTTGAAATGAAACCTTCAGGTTTTTTGCCATCTAAGCTAACAGGAAAAATACTTCGTTTGTAAGCAAGAGCCATACCCACTTCTTGATTTGCATATATGGATTTATGGAAGTGCGTGGAGATTAAGGGAATGAACAAATCTGATGTTGGAAGCTCTTCATAAATTTTTTCTTCAAAGTCTTCAGAAGTCCATGTGTCCTCAGGCGAAAAAAACGCAATTATGCCGTAGCATCTTTCAAGACACTTTTTTATATTTTCACCGACATCGCTATCTTCATCGGCGTATGCAATAAAGGCTTTAATTCTTCTCATAGTTTATATCTCATAAAAAAATGCCCGCAAACAAATAACAAGACTCGTCAGACTACACAAGACTTTTTATTTGCTTGAGGGCAAATAGACTTAACTAAGATCGATTATACTCGCTGTGGATATTTAGAGTCAATAGCAGTTTTCTATGGGATATTTACGTGTCTCAAGGGGAATCATGCCAGAAAGATCGTTCTGGACTTTTGGGAGGCTCAATAGTATAATTATCTTTTATGACAGAATTTGCAAGACGCTCCGCAATGGCTACAGGACCGCTATTTCCAGAAAGACCCGGACCCGTCCCGATTAGTAGATTTAATCGATCGAGTTTTGCCTGTGCTCTAGTCGGAGAAAGAGGATCCGCTGACTCAAAAGGCTATTCGCATAGACGATTTGGTCAAGGAGTGGTGATACCTGTAGGAGAAAGTACCACCGTTGCTTTTCTTGACGCGGAACGGAAAAAACGTGGTGGCGGTGAAGCTTTTAAAAAATATCCTACGATTGTAATCACTGAGGAAAGAAAAGGATTACGAAGAAAAAAAAGACACGTGATCGAAAGAACAAAGGATCTGATACAAAAACCAGGCTACGTAATCATAAGAGGAAAAAACGGAAAAAAACCAATAGCTTACCAAGTCACTAGAACCGGCACGGTCATCCCCTTCTAGAATTCCATAGATAATTTTTTAACTACATAAATCTTCTTGACAGAGCTTTAGAAAGCTCTATAATAACTTCACATGTCAATAGAGTTGCAGTTTTCCGATCGTGGAAAGCCAATAGTCCAAATAGAATTGGCGAAAGGAGACAGTGAAGTTTTTGAATCCAGAGACGGACAACGTGTTTACATGGAGGTATCTATAGGTGAGACTATGAGAGTGCATGAGGGATGGCCTCCTGATCCAGACAAAGCTCCGCATTTTAGATACTATCAAGGACCTGAGATAAATGAATTCGTGGAAGAAAAAGGAATTCAAAGAAAGAATCTCTTCACGGCAAAACCTCACTGGAACGGAGACCCCGAAGAATTCAGACGCATCTCCGCACGTCGCAAATCATCTTCTAAGACCAAACTAAGCGACTTTTTCAAAAATAAGTCTTCTT
>MGBA01000006.1:36088-36991 GCA_001789965.1 Candidatus Roizmanbacteria bacterium RIFCSPLOWO2_02_FULL_40_13 | reverse complement strand
AATGTCAGGCGGAACAGGTGAGTACGCTGTTGGGACTATCATTCCAGAAAGAAGCCCGGTATCTCTTAGTCGAGCCAGACGAGAAGAATTTATCCATGCTCTGAGACCCCTTGAACACAGCATCCGAGACGCAGGACATATAAGATACGGGACAGGTATTAGTTTTCCTGTAGGACCTTTTACCAGAGTTACTTTTCTTGATACCTCCAGAAGAGGTCGTTATGCGGATAGACTTTTTATACATCCACCGAAAAAACACCCGACGGTGATCGTGACAGAAAGAAGAATGAGAGGAAAAAGAAGAAAGAGACACGTGATTAGAGAAGCAGAAAAACTATTCAATCGTTCGGACAGTGTACATATACAGGGCAGGAACGGAAAAAAAGTAATAGACCTCTTTGTCCATCGGGATGGCACAGTCCATCATTAGCGATCTTCTTGACACGGCCTTGGAAAAGGCTATAATAGCAACACATGGGATTTAAAGAAGCTCTACATAGATTGACCGGAAGAGAACCGGGACTCCGAGATCCTTTACTTGCACATCTTAGATTTAGCACCAAAAACCTTGAGAAGTTAGTGAAAAAAAATTCCGATCACATCGCATTATTTGGAGGAATAGAATTGTTAGCCGGAGTACTTACAAGACTTGGGAAGGTGACACATGGAGAGATCCGGTTTGATAAAGGGAGCAGAAGTATGTTTGTAAACGGATTTGATGAAAAAAGTCCTAATAAGGCAAGAATTCAAATAAGACCAGAAGAAAATTTTCACTTCGCACTTCATGGTCACAATGGCAAACTAGGCGATTCAACATTAGATGGTATCCAAATGTTTGTTGCTGATCCGAAGGCAAGAGTTACCGTTGTTCGCAGCGGCCGAAATCCTCTAACTAACACAAGT
>MGBA01000006.1:33307-36070 GCA_001789965.1 Candidatus Roizmanbacteria bacterium RIFCSPLOWO2_02_FULL_40_13 | reverse complement strand
TCTAACAGCAACAATTCTTGCTTCATGGGGAAGAATGATCTGCGATGACCCTGCCGTAGGCAAACAACTGGCCGCTTTTAGGAAAGTATCAAAGGGAGCGCGCTAAATTACTCAGATTTTTCGACGGAGTAGAACTTGACGCGATCTCCTTTAAAGATCAGATCAATCTCGCCGGTCGGACCATTACGGTGCTTGGCGATATAGAGCTTCACCAGTCTTTTGGACTGATCCATCAGGTCTTCACTCTCATCTTCAAGATAGAGAAACGCGACAACATCAGCATCTTGCTCGATAGCTCCCGATTCACGAAGATCCGCAAGTTGCGGCTTTTTACTTCCTCGTTGTTCTACAGCTCGTGACAACTGAGATACAGCGATTACCGGAATCTTGAGCTCACGTGCTAGGTTCTTTAACCCTTGCGAGACAAATGAGACCTCCTGCACGCGGGATTCAAATCTCCGACCAGAATCCGCAAGTTGTAGATAATCCACAATAAGAAGTTTCAGGTTTTTTTCCATCTTTAATTTTCTCGCTTTTGTCCGCATCTCCAAAATCGAGAGACCTGGAGTATCATCGATAAAGATCGGGGCTTCAGCAAGATCTCCCATCGCCTCAGTCAAACTCTTATAATCCTCATCAGAAAGACGCCCGGTTTTTAATCTCCACGCATCAATATCTGCTTGTGAGACCAAAAGACGATCGACGAGCTCTTCCTTACTCATCTCAAGCGAGAAAAATCCAACCGGCATCTTATCCTTCAAAGCAGCGTGAAGGGCAATGTTTAGTACAAACGAGGTTTTACCGAGTCCTGGTCGAGCCGCGAGGACGATGAGATTAGAGTCCTGAAGACCTGACAATTTATTATCAAGATCTTTAAAGCCGGTTGCTACTCCCCGCATATGGACGCCTCTTTTTATAAATTCCTCAAGTCTTTCAAAGGATTCGGCAAGTACTTCTTTTAATTCGATGAAGTCGCTATGCTGATGCTCTTGCGATAGGGAAAAAATATCTATTTCTGCGGAATCAAGAAGTGTTCGTATGTCACCCTTATCGTCAAAAGACTTTTCCACCATCCGTGATGACATATCGATAAGCCGGCGTTTGGTCCAGTTATCTTTTACGATATTTCCGTAATGTTCAAGGTATGCAGAGGTTGGAACCGTGTTGATAAGATCGGAAAGATATGCCGTACCACCGACATTTTTGAGCGTTCCTTCTTTTTTCAAAGCATTTTGAAGAGTGACCAGATCGATTGGCTGTTGTTTTTCAAAAAGAAGGAGCATGGATGAGAAGATTTGCGCATGCTCGGGCAGATAAAAGTATTCCGGTCGGAGTTTCTCAATGACGAGATGTACTGCGGCAGGGTCGATTAGGATAGCGCCCAAGACAGATTTTTCTGCCTGAATATCATGCGGCGGGACTTTTAAAGCGTCAGTTTTTTTCGACATAATTTTTTATAATGACAGGGGTAACAATATTACACTCTTTCCCAAAATTTGTAAAACGATTCGCGTGGAAGGCGTGCCAATTATGAAATATTCAGTACGACAAGATGGGGTTCTTCTGCAAGGTCCTCTTTTTTCACCGTAAGTTGGTCCGCAGGCTCTGCTTTTGGCCCGTCAAACTTCTTTACAAACTCATCCAAGGTCGTCAGATTTTTAAAAACTTTTTGGTCAAGTTTCGGGTGATTGTAGTGCATGGGGATCACGATTGCCGGCTCGATCTGTTTGATAAGCTCGATTGCCTCTCCAGCATCAATCGTATAAAAACCGCCAACCGGTACAAGGAGAATGTCGACTTCGCCAATCTCATCTTTGAGTTTGTCATCGGGAAGGACGCCCATGTCGCCACAGTGAAGGACCGAGATTCCCTCTGACTCGATTTTGAATAGAATATTTTCTCCACGTTCTTCCCCCTTTTTTTTGTCGTGATAGCTTTTATATCCGAAAACCCGAACGCCGTTTTTTTCATATTCGCCCGGCCAGTCAATGAGTAAAGGGTCTCCTTGCACTTGATTTGCTTTTGAGTGATCGGGATGAGAGTGGGAGACGGTGACGATATCTCCCTCTGTCTTTGGAAACTTCATACCGATTGAAGGATCATAGGGGTCGGTGACGACTCTCGCGTCTTTTGTCTTTATAAAAAACGAGGCGTGACCGAGGTATTTGATTTGCATAGAGCAAAAAGAATAGCAGAAAAAAGAATTAGATTCAATTCTTTGTGGAACTTAGAACGTAGAACTTGAAATGTTTCATGCTTCATGTTGCACGCTCTATGATTTATTTGCAGATTTGCTGTTTCAGCTCCGATTGTTGCTTTTCCGGCAGTTTCTGTATTTGTTCAAGAAGACTGTTGCCGGCATTCTCAACGACAAAACTCGCAGCGGTCTGGGACACAGATCCCAAGACTTCTTCTGCAGTTTTTTGCGCGTTTTCCGTGAGATTAACCGCCAGTTTTTCGGTCTCTTGGCCGATTGCCGTGACATCTGAGATGGGATTGCCGGTCTCTCCTCCCAAAACCTCTTCTTTTACCGGCTCCTCTTTTTTTGGCGAAGGATTATTCTTTCTGTTTTCCATGGCAAACGCGGTAAGGACGAGGAGTGCTAAGATGATACCGACGACGATCAGTTTCGTACCGAGATACTCTGTGTTTTTTTCTTCCTTTTTCCTCTTCGTGGACGGCATGTCTTTTATTGTAGCAGAGCGATCCTAGGTAGAGAATGAGATATCGAAATGATAAAATAATCATCACTGAGTCTGGTGG
>MGBA01000006.1:0-33222 GCA_001789965.1 Candidatus Roizmanbacteria bacterium RIFCSPLOWO2_02_FULL_40_13 | reverse complement strand
GGAACGGGAAAAAGCACCATTGCAACGTTGGTGGCTGAAAGACTTGGGCGGCAGTTAATATCAACAGACGTAGAAGTAGAAAGACGCGAAGGCCGCAAGATTTCAGACATGGTTGCAGAATTTGGCTGGAATCATTTTCGGGATAGGGAATCTGAAATTTGTCATGAGGCATCGCTCATGGAAGGCGTGGTAATCGACCTGGGAGGCGGTGCTGTCTTGCGGGAAGAAAATAGAAGAGATCTCAAAAGAAACGCAGTGGTTATTTTGCTTACAGCAAGCAATGAAACAATAGCTGAAAGAATCAGTATGAACGATGATCGTCCATCTCTTACTGGCAGCAAATCTGCTGTCGAAGAAATCGCCGATGTTATGGGGATCCGTGGTCCTATATATAATGAAATGGCCGATCACACAATATCAACAGATGAGCACGACATAGAAGAATCAGTCCAACTCGTTATCGACGCAGTAACCAGAGCATCAAAAAAACTTTATAGAAAAGTGCCAGAACTTCTCCGAATATTTCAAGCCGACCTTCAACATGTTACAAAAGAGAGGAATTTACCCTTTCAAATGAGACTCGCAACGGTGGATGATATTCCCGCTTTGGTTCCTCTGATTTGCGCAGCTTATTTATATGAGAATGAAGGTGAGATGGCTTTTAAACAAAGAGAAAGAGTGCGTGCTGATGCAGAAAGTGTAGTAGAGGCCATGCGAGAAGGCTTAGTTTTAGTCGCAACCAAACAAGGAGACGAGGGCGAGCAGATAATAGGATGTATGCAATATAAAGAAATTTCTTCAACAGAAGGATCAGCTTCGGGGCAAGAGACAAGCGCATACTTTGGGTTATTTGCTGTTGATCAACGTCTTCAACGTGGTGGAATAGGAAGAGATATGGTAGGTCTTGCAGAATGGATAGCCGAAGCACGAGGGCGCGATCTTATGGAAATTCAAGTTGTTGATAAATCAACTCACCTCCTCGATTGGTATGGGAAATTAGGATATGAAGAGTTTGCTCGTGTGGATTGGGATGCTCCTTTTTTAACTAAAGCTTGCCAGTTTGTACTAATGCAAAAACATCTATAATCTGAATTATTTGATTCTGCCGCCATCTTTGACTAGCCATTTTCCGGTGTCCCAATCGTTTTTATGATCGTCACTCTTAAACCTCATGTCAAATCTTATAGATAGCCCTCTCCACGGATGATAGACGTAAACCGTCCTAAAGTAATCAGCTAGGTCTGGAAAACTGACGCCATAAGGCGCAGGAAAAAGTTCCTCCACGTTCTTTCTAGATAAGTTTGTTTCAATATCAACTTGGATTGTAGGAACAGGAGAGTGTTTATCATATACTACTTCGAACTTTGGTTCTCTTCCCGCTGGAAAACTTTCAATATCGCTTTCAAACTCTTCCTGGGTTGCGGGCAGTATAAAAGGCCAATCTTCTCCCGTGGGGTATTTGTATATATTTGATTCTTTTGACAAAATCCTTATGAGATTCTCCCATTGTTTTTTAGTAATTAATACAGAAGGTAGATTAATTCCTGTGTGATCAATCCTGACTATGTGGTTGGAGATTCTTTTATAAAGCTCCTGGATAGACAGTTGATAATATTTAGCTTGTTAATGGTTAACTCCACATAATCGCCGTGAAAATCCTTTTTTATTTCCTTGTCTGCGTGAGGGCGTGCAGAATCTTCCGGTCGAAAAGTTTTTTGAGCACTTCTCAGATAAAAATTATTTATCTTTACGACAAAATCCTCCTGAGTTTCAAACAAAATTTGAGGAAACGGTACGTCATCCTGCTGAAAGGAAGTAACAGGAAAGGCGCCTTGGGGATGAATGCTGGATAAAGTAATACCACCCGTTTTCTTAAAATTCGGCAACTTTTCCAGCATTAATTCTAAGCATTTAAAAAATTCCGTAGATTCAGAAGTTCCTTTGGGAAAGGAATAAACGATGTTTTTTAGCACAAAAAAATTATAGCATTCCTGAATGTTCTCAAAAAACTGATTCGATAGAGGTATTTTTTTCTAACTTGCTTGAGGGGTTGCTGGCTCTATTTTGCGAGCCACCCAAACTTATTAAGAAGATGGCAACGATACTTAAAATCAAGCCAGCGAGTTGAATAGGAGACATCTTATCTCTTAAAAATATGAAGGCGAGGAGCGCAACTATCCCTGATTGCATGCCGACGATTGCGATTGGTAGACCTGCGTTTGGTGCAGCTGCGGAAGCCAGAAACATCAGATAATTTCCAACGGCGCTCAACAGCGCTATGAAAATCAACACCGCGATGATGCCGGCATTTACATTTAACTGCGGCTTTTCAAGAATAAAAGTCTGTATGCCGTAGACTGTTGTAAAAACTACTCCAAAAGCAAAAAAAGTAAAAGAAAGAGCAACACCGCGGCGTGTAAGAAAGGTTATAAGAAAAGCCATCACCGATATACATACAAGCGAAATAAAAGAGGAAGTTAACCAGTTCATCTTCATAAGATATGATACTAGATCATTAGGAATTCCAATAGACGTTGATGTGCAAGCAGCTTATACTGCTTCATGGTCGGTAGCGGGCATCAGTGGGATCGACTTCTCATCGCTCTTTTTCACTACCTGGCCGATACGTACTCCAGTGCGGTTGGGATTCGGGATATTCATAAGGTATATTTTTTGCTGCTGGGATGGATCGTAGATCGCAATATCCCCATAGTCAAAAAATCTTCCTATCACGCTTTGTTGCACAGTCATCCCTTCGACAAAACTACAGGCAAATCGATCCTCTCTCTTTTTCAATATTCCAGAAAGTTTAATAATGCCATCCTCGGTAATTTTGTAATACTCTGATTTCCATTTGAGGACTATAGAAGCTGCACTTATCGTGGTTACGATAGTTAGGGTGAGAAACATAATTAAGTTAAGTGATACGACGTCAGTAGCGGTGAGTGGTAATCCCAAAGATCCAAACATCGTCGAAATAAGAATGACAAGTAGTAACGCTGATATCGCGATAATAAAAAGCGTCATTAAACGGATGGCCAAAAGCGCACGACTCTCTCTTAAAATAAAGGCAGGGACCCTTTCTTTTTGAGGTTCGACTCTTAGTTTTACCACAAGATAATTTTACTACGTATTATAGACGTAATGTGACCTTTGTAACAATCCCTGTTAAAACCTATAAGGACAGATGGAAGGCGCTAAAACTCTATACTTTTAGGGTTTCAATGGTATAATGCGACATGAGCATTAATGCGTCAGAAAGACTTAGAGAATATGACGACTATGGCTTGAACCAGAAAATCGCCAAACAAGCCTCAGCGGTTTTCTTAAGACGACAAATAAATAGAGAGTTTTTATTCAGGGACTTGAGAGGGGATGATAACGTGGCGCCGATCGCACTTCTTATTGCATTTCGAAGAGATCAGGAATACCAGAAACTTGCAGGAGAAGAAAGAGAACATACCGGAACCTTCGATTATTCCAGCCCATTTTCTGCGTTTGCTTATATTCACGGCTTTTCCATTTACCTGGGAGTACAAAGAAGATACAGAAAAAAATATAAAGCTCCACGATTAGAAAGACTTACGCCTGCAGATCTTACTAGATTTCTATCGATTGGACAGGATGAGGAAGAGGACGTAGGTATTCTTTTAGATCAACTAGGGCAAACCACAGCGTGTGTAAATCTCGGGAGAAGTTCATATAAGCGTACTGATCAGGTAGAGTTTATGGCGAACCCACTTTTTTTACTGGGGGATCTTCCGATTTCTCAGACGGAATTCGACTATGAACATCGTAACATTGGTGCAAGTCTTCACCCGCGTGACAATTGGACTCGCGAAATACGTGGATATAAGCCTTCGTTTGCAGCTGGCTTTAATGATGCTGCAGTTCTACACAGAGGAAGAACTCGATAAAGAAAAGTTACTGTGGTTTGGTTGGAAAGGTTCCTTCAGGAGCGTACCAGTCGCGGACTTCAATACCGGTTATGGATTTGCCTTCTTTTACCTCGACCGGAATTAGTGAATGATCTTTACAATCTGCGGAAAGTCCACAGGGTACCATCTTTGACCATCCCCCTGAAAGTTTTGAGTCTTCTGTGTACGCAACTACATAATACGTCCCCGGCTCAACATCCTCGATCGTAAAATTTGATTGATTTTGTGCGGTTTGTATAAAGAAAAAGTCGGAACCATCTTTTGTGTCAATTGCGTAAACAGAAAGGGGCGGAATTCCTTCGGAGGGGAATCCCAGTACCCCGGAAATTTCACCGGTTTTTTCATCTTCTCCGGTTGGCTCCGGTGTTGCTTCAACATCTTCATCTTGAACCTCTACCGAAACAGAAGGAGTAGGTGTGGGTTTTGCAGTCGACGAAGATCTTGTGCCGAGATAATAACTTCCTCCACCAATAACCCCGATAACTAGAAGAATAGTGAGAATTTTTCCGATGAGCGCCCATTTCATAAAAGCGATTATAACTTTTTCAGCTTAAAAATCAAACTTATAAATTCTGATATATAATAAAACTCTATGAAAACCTTGGTGGTTACTGGTGCGAGTCGGGGTATCGGGAAGGCGATTGCTGAAAAATTTTTATCCGAGAGTTGGTATGTAATTGGGACTTCGACTTCGGGAAAAGCTTCCTTAAAACGTGACAATTTCGAGATTTATAAACTTGACGTTTCTGACCCAGAAAGTATTGAACGATTTGCAAAAGCGCTCGCGCGTTCCAAGAAAAAAATTGACGTTCTAATAAACAACGCCGGTGTTTATCTGGACGAAGACACCTCTCCACTTAACACAAAAGCGTTGCGAAAAACGCTAGAGGTAAATCTGATTGGTTTAGCTGACCTTACCGAGAGACTTCTTCCGCATATCAATAACGGCGCACATATCATTAGTATGTCTTCAGGAGCGGGGTCTATAACCGATGAACCCGATGCATATAAACCCGCCTACCAAATCTCAAAAGCCGCGGTGAACATGTTTACGAGAACTCTTGCCGAAGCATTAAAAAAACGAAACATTACAGTCTCATCAGTTGACCCAGGATGGGTCAGAACTGATATGGGAAGTTCTTCCGCTCCCCGAGATCCGAAAGAACCAGCCGAAGAAATATTTAAAATGGCCACCTCGGAGGTGAACTCTGGATTCTTCTGGCACAAAAACAAAAAGAGAGCATGGTAGTTTTTTCCTTCAATACGGCCTGAAATTGATTTACAGTACTTTTTATTTATAATATAACGTGTGAAAAGAGAAAGAGAAGTAAGCTTTGTAGACCAAGCTTTTCTAGGTCAGAAAGATAGTGGACTTCATGCGGAAGTTTTCTTTTTAGAAACAGAAACATCAAAAGTTGTAGCCCATACTTACATTGAAGCTCCTGGACGTGGAGACGAAGCTCTTTCTCTGGTTATGGGCGAGATTCAAAGAAAGGCAGACGAACTACAAAAGCCAATTGTGCACGAAGGGCAGCCAAGCAATAAAGGAGCAGTACGCTTATTTAGACGAACTCCCGGATATAGAAGAAAAAGATCATTGCGCGGCCCCGTGTATGTGAGGACTTTTAATCCGGCAATCATATAATTTATTTGCCTTCATCAGAGGTTGCAAGACGTTGATTAAAGAGCCTAAGCTAGAGGGGAGTTGACAGGATTTCTGACACTGCACAATGAAATGTGCATGGCGCCTGAGACAAATATTTACGCCATCTACAAAACCAAAGAGAAAAAGATAAAGAAAAAGATGGAGGCGCAGAAGCAGCGGCCGAACCATCAACTACGACAACTACCTCCGAGCCTCTTAGATAGCCTCAAAACTGGTATAATAGAGCATGGAAATACTCCTTTTTAATACTGCATGGATGCTATGGAATCTGGCGCTCGCATTTTTCAGCGTTTTTCTCGGTTGGCTTACTTTTAAAGCTAAAAAAAAGCATTACAAACTCATCCTCGGATTTTTATGGCTCATCTTTGCTCCTAATACGATCTATATTCTTACCGATCTGTACCATCTTACTTATCAGAGATATTTTTTGTCAGGATTTGAAAAAACAGTCTTATTTGGTCAGTACATTTTCTTTATTCCCCTTGGTATTGTCACATTTATTTACAGTCTTCGCTATTTTGAGAGATCTTTTGCCAAGATGAAGATAAATCATACGCTGCTTTTAGTTGCCGTAAATTTTCTTATCGGGATCGGCGTCATGGTCGGGAGATTTCAGAGAGCAAATTCGTGGGATCTCATCATTTCCCCGATAAATACGACGCGAGATATCATCGCAACGGTTAAAACAACACATCTTTTAGTCTTGAGCATCGCGTTTGGTATTTTTTGCAACGTGATATATTTCACTTACCGAAAAGCTTTTAATAAAATTCAAAAGTGATATAATAGGACTTCATGACGCGCCACGAACCACCCACTTTAACAAGAGAAAGAGCCACTGCTCCACTTCCAGTAGCTGATAGGAGAATCATACAATCATATGAATTCCTTACCCAAATAGCAGAACCAAGCGGAATCCACTCTGCTTATCCGACCGCTCATTTAAATGCGCTCATTTATCGTGAATTTTTAGGGAGACCAGATGCACAAAGGGTTCAAGATGCGCTTACTGGTAGTGAAAGATATAAAGAGCGTTGGAAATACACATGGGTAGGGGCAGGAAAAGCACGAATTAAGGTCTGGCAAGATTATCCAGAGGCCATTTCAGATGCCGTACAAGAGGTTACTGGGGCACGTGTTGTTTTTGAACCGGTTGATCTTACAGGACTTGGAGACCCAGAGGCCTTCATCCGAGAAAAATTAGAAGTGGGACATGCGATCGTCGCAGGTAGTGGACGACATGCGGTAACCGCTGTTGGATTGGAACCTAGAAAAGACGCAATTGTCGTCATCGATCCATTGTTTCCAGCTTTTCCTTCCTCAATTAATCTTTGGAGATTCGCAGACGTATTCAAAAAAGCAGACGCTACGATTAAATTAGTTTAAACCTCTTGTATTATCAGGAGGCTCCAGATATACTTTCACTTTACATGGCAAATCCGGAAAGATCGTGGGAAACATTAGGTGATCTCGCTCAATTAAGCGCTACGCGGCAGCAAAAAGGTCAAGGAAGCTTAGTAGAAAGACTACTTTTTACTGGAAGATTCTTTTTAATTCCAGGAGCAGAGTATCTTAGTAGGGATGTAATAGCAAAACACCTCAGTCTTCCGTCAGAAGAACTAGAAAAACCAGAAAATGCGACACGACTATCTTATTTTGTCTTGAGAAATTGTTCACCTGAGCTTACTGGATTTGGACGATTTATAATGACGGTAGGTGCAAGTAGAGCAACGAGAAGAGTAATAGAATTAACCGCAAAAAAGAGTGGGAGGGAAGCAATGAGGAATATGAGAGACTTCAATAGAGATGCACGGAGACAGGTCCGCCCAATTAATATTTTTGACGCAAACGGTAGGGTTTCGTAAATTTTTTACGTTATGTTTTTAATAAACTCTTCATCGTACAAGATAAAAAAGACAAAGAATAAAGGACGGGGCGTGTTTCTTACCAAAGATCTTGAAGGCGGAACGGTAATCGGAGACTATCTGGGAAAAATCGTAAGTCATGAAGAGGAGGAGGACTCTAATGTTTTTTATGGCATGACCCGTAATGACGACGAGATGATTCTTCCCGATCCTGATACGGCTGGCGTTAATTACATTAACCATTCCTGTGCTCCAAACTGTGCGATGTACCCGTACAAAGGACATATGCTTATCGTTGCCCTCCGGAAGATTTTTACAGGTGAAGAGCTTTCATATTTATATCTTGTGGACCCGGAGGAAGGTCTGACTTTCTATTACGCATGTAAATGTGGCGCTCCGTGGTGTAGGGGTTCAATGGTTACCTCATGGGAATATTCAAAAAAATTCTGGGACACCTTCATTGTCAAAAAACAGGGCAAAGACTACGCTAAAAAACTTGCTTCTTTCGGTAAAGAGCTCCCGCCGCTTAAAGCCTATCCTAAAAAAGTCAAAGACGAAACAATCTACGATCTTTTCGGATCTCTAAAAAAGTCACCCATAACAGTGGCAGATAAAAAACTCCCCTCAAAAGTAATTCTCAGAAAAAAAATAAGAGAAACCGGAAGAAGATTGCGTTTTCCGAAAATTGGCACCACAGTAATAGGCGTACTTTATAACGGGCTTTTAATTACCTCTTGAGTACACATAAAAAATTATCCCATAGTTGTAGATCGTCAAACTTCTGTTATACTATTACTCCGATATGCCTGAAAGAGAAACTATAGCTGCTTCCAGCCTGACAGAACAAATCCAATACTGGAAAGATAGAGTCGATACGCACAAAGAAAGAGATGTAGCCCTCAGTTGGAGCATAAGTCCCCTTGCAAAAGTATGGCAACGGCATGAGATCCGTTATGCCCAAAGAATACTTCGCGAAAATGAATTGGCAAGACAGATGAGGAGAGAGCTTTTTTTACACATCAAAACCTCTCCTAGGATAGCTAATTTTTATGCTCGCGCTGTGCATAGCGCGAGGAGAGTAGGAGCATTTTCTGTTGCTGATGCACTTGCCGAGATGAGAGCAAGATCCGCGCTTGAAATGTACGATCAACACGGAACTCCAGAATGGGAAGAGCGGTACCCCGCACTTGCAAGGATGATAGAGCAAACCGCGCTTGTTATTGCGGAACCAATCATAGGAGACGAACAAATTGACTTAACCGTTGCGAGAGCGGAAAGTCCCACGACTCTCGATTTGCGTCCAGTACGAAACGCATATAGACTATTAGATCTTTCTCAGGAGTATATAGATCATATTCCTACACTTCCACCTAATTTCTCAGCTGACGTAAAGCTGAGAACCTATGTCTTACCAGAATCGCCAATAGTGAAATTGGACTTTACATTTGTAGGATATCGTAAAAGAGGAATTCTAAACGGAATAAATACCAATCATGTTCCTGCCCGTGTTTCACTGAGGATATCAAAAAGGCCATCTTTAACGCCCCCTTTATTTAGAAAACCGTTTTAAGAACACGGAATGAGCCACCTAATATTTTTGCTATAATCTCACACGATTCTCATATGACAACAGAACGGGAAAGAAGAACTATTGCAGAGCGGGCCCATATTGAAAGAATTCACAAGGGCGCCTTAGATTTATTGCAACTACATTATCCACTACTTATACCAAAGGAGCCCACAGCGATAACCTTAGCCCACCTCGGAAAGAAAGGGGGAGGTGCTTTCTACGGAGGAAAATTGGGAGACGCCCACTACGTTTTTTTACAAAGAAAAGACGGTGAATTAACTGTTGATGGAGAAACAGCGAATATGATTCACGAACTAGTACACCAACGCCACGCAGAAGTAGTGGGAGGAGAAGTCTTCTCCCATTTTAGCATTGAAAGGGAGGCAAAAAAAAGAAAATATAGAAATCTTTTCCCCGCTGATGTTATTTTGAAAATTTCACGGGAAGTAAATGGCGTAGGGGTGTCTTTATCGGAGACACTTTCCGAGGGTTTTGCTATTTTTGTCGAAATGGATATCCTGGGAAGAGAACTTGAGATTGCCCGTATTCTTGGAAGAGAGATTAGAGCACGATCTCTTAAAAAAGAACTCGAAGCTTCAAAAAAACAACTGAGGGAATATGCTAGAGAAAATACATGGGATGCTATCTATATTAGAGATGGTGTAAATATGGTAAAACAGTTATTTGAGTTTTTTGGTGGCGATGAGGAAACCCTTACTCAGTTTGTTTTATCAGTAGATTTTTCTCAAGCTAATGAAATTGAATATGGCGATCCCGAATATGAGATGATGGTAGACAATCCGCTTCTTCTTCCGAGAGCTGTGTAAAGTAAAGTTGACGGGCGCATTTTCTGGTACAATAGCTTCTTATGGCCGCAAAGAAAAAAAGTTCTTCCGATCCCTCAGCTCTTAAAGTTGCACAAAAAGCCCTTCTCATTATTGCCATTTTTACAGTACTGTATCTTATCAAAGGTTGGTTTGTGGCTGCTGTCGTAAACGGTGACCCAATAAGTAGAAAAGCGGTTATCAAAGAACTGGAACGTGAACAGGGAAAAGGAGCGCTTGATTGGCTCATCACTAAAAAACTTATACTTCAAGAAGCACGAAAGAGAAATATAGTGGTCACGCAAAAAGAAGTAGATGAAGAGATAGCGAAAATGGAAAAAGCGCTTGCTCCGCAAGGACAGAGTTTTGATCAGGCTCTTGCACTGCAGGGTCTTTCGCGGGAAAGTCTCAAAGACCGGATAAAACTCTCAAAAATTATTGAAAAAATATTCTCAAAAGACATCGTAGTAACCGAGAAAGAAGTAGAAGATTTTATAGAAAAAAATAGAGAGTCTATTCCGGCAGAAACGGATATTGAGAAAGTTAAACCGGCTATTCGGGAACAATTACGATCTCAAAAGGTTGATCAAAAAGGCAACGAATGGATCAAGAAACTCACAAAAGACGCCAAAGTCTTCCGCTTCGTAGACTACTAATCTTTCTTTGGTTTAAAATCGAGCGCAACAGAGTTGATGCAGTAGCGTTTTCCTGTTTTATCAGTTGGTCCGTCATCAAACACATGTCCGAGATGTGCATCGCAGACTGTGCAGACAACTTCAGTACGGTTCATGCCGTGAGAACTGTCATCTTTCAACTTCACCGTTCCTGTTTTTGCAACATCATAGAAACTTGGCCATCCAGTACCAGACTCAAATTTTGTATTGGATGAAAACAACGGGCTTCCACATACCACACAGTTATACATTCCGCTCTCTTTGTTTTCCAGATATTTTCCGGAAAAGGGAGCTTCTGTTCCTCTCATGCGGCAGACTTGGTATTGTTCCGGAGTGAGCTCTTCGTCCTTTTTCATTTTTACTCAAATGCTAAAAATTTACTCGATAGTCTCAAGCATTTTGTTGATTTCGCCCCGGAGTTCTGGCGTATCTTGATGTCCATGATGTTTGACAGCATGCGCGACAGAAGCATCCAAAAGATCTTCTCTTTGATCCTCAGGAGCAGCCATAACGAGCTTGCAGTTTTTTTCACTTGGCATCTTTCCACAATCTCCGACTACCCATTTTCCCACTGCTAGATTAAGTTGTGTCATATATTCTCACCTCCTTATTATTTTTTAACGAATTGAATACTCACGAATTGTTATTAATTCTTGAGTAATCTAGATGATAGCTTTCTTTGTCGGATATTGCAATAAGTAGAGGAATTCATGCGTTTGTTATAATGGTAAAACTCAACTGCCCGGATAGTTAAGTGGCAAAACACCCCGCCGTGGCGGGGAGGCGCGAGTTCAAGCCTGGATAGTTAAGTGGCAAAACAGGCCCTTGGTAAGGGTCAGGCGGGGGTTCGATTCCCCCTCCAGGCTCCATGTATTATGTCTATATAATTCAATCCTACAAAAACAATCATTACTACACCGGGCACACAAAAAATCTGAAGCAAAGAGTCATTGAACATAATTCAAACAACACAAAATCGCTAAGAAATAAAGGACCATTTCATTTAATTTATGTTGAAAAAGCAGACTCCTTGATTAAAGCAATCAAGCGAGAAAAACAAATAAAGTCTTACAAAGGAGGAAAGGCTTTTAAAAAACTAATGGACAAATAATGGCAAAACACCCCGCCGTGGCGGGGAGGCGCGAGTTCGATTCTCGCTCCGGGCTCAGCGTTTGCCACCGAAGTAAGTCTTGAGGAGTTCTTTGGCGATCGGACCTGCGACACTTGAACCTTCCCCTCCGTTTTCAATAAGCACCGTTACTACAATTTCAGGATTTTCCGATGGGGCAAAGGTCGTAATCCATGCATGGGGATCATCATGTTTTCCGATCGACTCTGCCGTTCCTGTCTTACAGGACACATCGATCTTTGCAGATCCGGTTGCAACAGAAAAATCAAAAAGAGGCCATCCTGTCCCTCCCGTAGCACATGCTTCCTTCATGCCTTCTTTTAAAAGTCCCATGGTCTTTTCGCTTATTTTTAAGTTTTTACACTTCGGAGTTGTATCTTTGAGGAGCTGAGGTTCACACAATTGCCCGCCATTGGCAAATACACTAGTCGCTTGTGCAACTTGTATAGGCGTCACTAACAAAAATCCCTGCCCAATCGAAAGGTTGTACGTATCACCCAAGTACCATTGGTCTTTTATTACTTCTTCTTTCCAGAAAGGCGAGGGAATCATGCCTTCTGCCTGTTCAAACGGCAGTCCTGTCTTCCTCGCAAACCCAAACTTTTCTCCCCAGTACTTAATTTTTTCCGGTCCGAGCAAACTCCCGACCTTGTAGAAAAAAATATCATTGGATCGCTTAATTCCTTTTACGATATCGACCTCGCCATCAGTTCTTCCGTACTGTAAAAAATACCAGTTACCGAATTTTAAAGGACCTGCCTCAATTTCTCCGGTATCGAGGACTTTGTAATTCTCATCGATTCTCTTTTCCTCCAAAGCGCCTGTGGCAATAAAAATTTTGAAGATAGACCCCGGAGGATAGAGGCCTTCTGTTGCGCGGTTGAAAAGCGGGTGGTCTGAGCTGAGCAGGTATTCCTTCATCAGCTCCTGATTATTGTCTTCAAAGACCTGCGGATTAAAAGAAGGCGAGGATGCAAGAGCGAGTATTTCTCCCGTCTTGGGATTCATCGCAACAACCGCACCTTTTTTTCCGCCAGCTGGCGGATTGAGGAGTTCATGCGCTTTCTTTTGAAGATCAAAATCCAGGGCGAGTTGGGTGATTTTTCCATCTTCGGGTGGAAGTACGGTTAATGTTTTTTTCTCAAGTCCCCGCGCATCAAGTTCTACAAGTTTTTTTCCGATACCACCATGAAGATCGCAATCATATACTTTTTCGACACCTTTTTTTCCGGTTTTTTCTCCACTTTTTAACTTTATAAGACAACGGTTGTTGGCGATGTCTGTGGGATCTGCAAGTTGTCGGTATCCTATGAGGTGAGCAAGCGCTTCGGGGTCTCGGTAGGATCGTTTAGCCGGATAGGACTTGGCTTGTGCACGATAATCGGCGATCGTACTTTCTGCAATCACCGCTCCTTTCCGGTCAAGAATAGTGCCGCGCTTCGGTTCAATAATGATTTCCTTAATACGGTTTTCATCGGAGAGGCGCCGGTAATATTCTCCCTTAACAATGGTAAGTTGAAAAAGCCGGAAGACGATCATTCCAAATCCGACGAAGACAGTACATAAAAAAAGAAATAAAATTACGCGCCGATCCCATTTTCGGTTTTGTTTAAATCCATGATCAGAAGAAGCTTTTTCGATATAAGGGAGCTTGTGCATAAGCCTAATAATTATACTCAAAATTAAACGGACGTTATCTGTTTTGTGTTAAAATATCAAACTCGGGGAGTAGTTCAGTTGGCTAGAATGCACGGCTGGGGGTCGTGAGGTCGCGGGTTCAAGTCCCGCCTCCCCGACATAAATTTATGATAGTTGCGGTTGGGTCGACAAATCCTACAAAGATAAGTCCTGTCAAAAAGGTTTTTTCTCACCACTTCCCAAAGGTGAAGATTGTTGGAGTCTCCGTTTCTTCAGGTGTTAAAGATCAGCCCATGAATCTCGACGAAATGCATAAAGGTGCCTTAACGAGGGCAAAAAACGCACTAAAAAAAGTCAAAGGAGCAGTCTATGGAGTGGGGATCGAGGGAGGTTTACACAAACATTCGTATGGTTGGTTTGAGAGTTCGATAATCGTGATCGTTGACCGAAAAGGAAACGCAGGAGTTGGTTCATCAGGAGGATTAGTGCTCCCAAAAAAAGTCATAGACGGTATTCTTAAGGGAAAAAATCTCGAGCAGGTGATCGACGGACTTTTTGGTACCAAAAAAATCGGATCATCAATCGGAATGTTTGGCTTGATGACGAAAAAAGTGGTTACCCGATCCGAAGGAGTAAAGCATGGAGTCGCTTTTGCTCTGGCCCGTTTCCTCCATCCAAAGGTCTACGGAAAAAGAGGATAGAGTCTGCTATAATCACAATCCTATGGTTGAACTTCCACCAGTAGTAGACCTTCGAGAAAGACTGGAACAGTCACGCGTTTCAGGTTTGTACGTGTATCCTATTAAATCCTGCGCCGGTACTCTTCTTCAGGAAGCTGAGGTGGTTTCCACAGGGATCAAACATGACCGGGAGCTTATGCTTATTGACGCAGAAGGACGCTTCATCTCACAAAGAGACGAGTTTGCACGACCACTATCCCTTGTTACTCCAAAGTTTATCCGCGACGACTATATAAAAGTTAAAACTCCTGGAATGCCAAATATTTTATACACGAAAATAACTCACGAAGGAGAGCGGGTGGAGGCAACTATGCATAATGGCGAGCGAATGTCAGTCGTGGAGCCGGACCCAAAAGCAAGTAGATGGTTCAGCGAGTTTTTAGAAGAGGATTGTCGAATGGTTGCGATGGCACCTGAATTTACTCGACAGGTAGACCAAAACTATGCCCCGCGCGACACAGATCAGACTCTCTTGTCCGATGGATTTTCATTTCTGTTTCTTTCTGAAGAATCTTTGGCTGATTTAAATCGTCGCATCCAAGAGCGTAAACCTGGTTTTGAATCCTTACCAATGAACCGCTTCCGTCCAAACGTAGTACTTTCAGGAAGCGGAATTCCATACGGAGAAAGTCTTATACTAGAAGCCCAGATCGGAGACGTCGTTTTTGATTTCGTGAAGCGATGCCAACGATGTGAAATCACAAGGGTTAAACAAGAAGAAGGAAGACAAGATGGCGGAGAACCATTGCAAACTCTTCTAAAATATCGGGAAGTTGCCGTTGAAGAAGGTGCGCCAAGAAAAGCGATTTTTGCCGAAAATGTTGAGAATCAAAACACCGGGATAGTCAGAATTGGAGACTCAGTTATAGTTAAAGAGATACAAGATCCCCCAGAATTTCTTGAACGGGCGGCTTAGTTAAGTCCTCCCACTTTATATTTACGAAAAAGATAAATGAAGATAGCAGCGCTCCAGCTGAAGTTTCCAAATCCTAATCCAGACCCCTTCACAGGGTCATAGTATTCGGAAAAATCGTTTTTGACGATCATCCGAAGCGTTTTTTCCACCAAAAGCTTTCTCAATTGACTGGCTTTTTTATTCAACGGGTACCTGGCTAAGCCGTCGATGATAAAGAGATTAGTGATAGGCCAAGAAGGACCTCTCCAGTACTTGCTCCGGTCAAAAAACGGGCTGTTGAGAGCCATTGTAGGGACCGGATATTCCGACCAAAATTGATTGCGGTCATGCAGTCTGACGAGAATTTTGTTAAGTTGTTTTTGGTCAGGAATTCCTGCCAAAAGTGGAGCAAACATGCTGTTCGTCGGTTGAACAATAACCTCTTGTTTATTATCTGAGACATCAACATCGCAAAACTGTTTGAATTCATTACTCCACGTTTGTTCAAGAGCCATTTTTCCCTGCACTGCCCACACCTGATATCTTTCCGCGTCCTTTTTTCTTCCCAAAGCATTCAACATGTTCGCTAAAGCTTCGTTGGAGCGGATCCACAGACAGTTAAACAAGATATCTTTTACTGCAAAAGGCGACTCTTTTACTATTTTTTTATAATCCCACTCCAGATTCTTGAAAAGATAAATGAGATACATTGCCCGATAATAAAATTCCTGCCGTGGTCTTTGTGCCGGCCCTTTTAATTTGTTGTCTACACGGTATAGATCAACCACTTCCTTAATTCCCTGAGGAATTTTGTCGATTTTAATCTTTCCCAAAAGCTTATCCCAACGGGCGGAATTATCGGTTCCACTTTCCCATGGATGGACGACGGTTAAGAGTCCGGAGTCTTCGGGATCGCGGGTGGTCTTTAAGTAATCGTGATATTTTAAGACGCCGGAAAGTATTTCCTCCCCATGTTTAACCGCAATATGTTGACTCGTTGCCGTCTTAAAAACATGCTCCGCGCTGATTCCCAAAAGAGGAGGTTGAGTTATACCGGAGCTGAGGATCTCTCCTTTTCTAAATTTTTCTGTTCCCCAGAATTGCGGGCCGGGAAAGTACTTTGTCTCTCCGGGATTAAAAATAATTTGCGGAATGAGTCCGTTTTTCCATTGGCCGGAGATCAGAGCACGGAGCTCGTCTACGGCACGGGCAGGGTCCAAGTGTACGAGTCCCATGGCATGGGTTGCACTGTCCCAGTTCCATTGGTGGATGTAAAAGTCACGGGAGGGGACTGTACGCTTGTAGGTTATGCCGTTAAAGATGGTTCGATAATGATTATGTTGGAGAATTCCTTTTGCTTTGTGAAATCCCTCCTTAAAAAAAGCCGCGTCAGACTTCTGGACTCTCACTACTATTGTTATAGTACGGCTTTTTTGTGTTTGCAAGAGCAACTTGAGGCCGTGTGGTATAATAAAAGTTCGTATATGCGAACATTGATCAGTACTCAGCATTTAGGATAAGTATGAAACAAATAGACAGAACCACATTAACTGCGACAAAGGAAGACTATTTGCGGGCTATTTATCTATCAGGGAAGGACGCTGGAGTTGTTAATTTGGCCCGTCGTCTCGATCTATCCAAATCTACAGTCTCGGAAAGGCTTGCCGCGATGGCCAAGCAGGGACTGGTCATTCATAAAAAGTATGAAAAACTCCGTCTTACCAAAAAAGGTGAACTTTTCGCCAAGAAATTAACATATAAACACCGGATTATTGAGGTCTTTTTACATAACGTTCTCCACATTTCCAAAAAGAAGATTCATGAAGAAGCCCATAAGCTTGAACACGCATTCAGCGATGATGCGATCAATCGTTTGAGCCGGCTTGTCGGCAATCCGAAACGAGATCCCCATGGAACTCCTATTTTAAAAGCGTAATTTTCAAAACATGACACATAAAAATTTACTTGAGTCTCTTGGTTGGCAAAGAAAAGGAACCAGGAAAAGTCTCGAAGAGGTTCATAAATCCATTCCCATACCAAAAAACATGGGTTTTTTCAGAAAAATGCTGGCGTTTTCAGGGCCCGGATACCTTGTTGCAGTAGGCTACATGGACCCGGGAAACTGGGCGACCGATCTTGCAGGCGGTTCGAGATTTGGTTACACGCTTCTTTTTGTCATTCTCTTATCAAATCTCTTTGCCATGCTTCTTCAACATCTTTCAGCAAAACTGGGAATCGTCTCGGGACGGGATCTGGCGCAGGCCTGCCGTGATACGTTTCCAAAATGGGCGAACTACATACTGTGGATTATGGCAGAGGTCATGATAACTGCCTGCGATCTGGCAGAGGTCATAGGATCAGCTATTGCGCTCAACCTCTTGTTTCATATTCCGCTTGCAATGGGGGTTATAATCACTGCCGCTGACGTCTTAATTCTTCTCATGCTACAACAAAAAGGATTTCGTTATCTTGAAGCGCTTGTTATAACCTTAGTACTTACGATCGTTGTCTGTTTTGGATTAGAAATCATTTTTGCAAAACCAGAGCTTTTTCCTCTTCTTGCCGGTTTTATACCCAATCCCGAAATCATTACGAATCCGGAAATGCTATATATCGCAGTCGGGATCTTGGGTGCGACCGTGATGCCTCACAATCTCTATCTACATTCAGCCGTCGTACAAACGCGAGATTATGAAGAAACCGTCGCGGGTAAAAGAGAAGCGGTAAAATTTTCAACAATTGATTCCACTTTTGCGCTTTTTATAGCATTTTTTGTAAATGCAGCAATACTGATCGTTGCTGCTGCAGTGTTTTCTACGCGGGGATACGGCGAGGTTGCTGAAATCGAGGAAGCGTATAAACTTCTCACTCCACTCCTCGGAGTAGGTGCCGCAAGTTTCCTATTTGCGCTTGCCCTTCTTGCGTCCGGTCAGAACTCAACCATTACGGGGACACTTGCCGGACAGATCATCATGGAAGGTTTTTTAAACTTAAGAATCCGTCCATGGCTTCGAAGAATCATCACGCGATTGGTCGCCATAGTCCCTGCAATAATCGTGGTGATTTTGTACGGAGGAACCGGTCTGGGACGTCTTCTTATCTTAAGCCAAGTAGTCTTAAGTATGCAGCTTTCATTTGCAGTGTTTCCTCTGGTTATGTTTACCAGCGACAAGAAAAAAATGGGACCGTTTGTGAACCCACCATATATCAAATATTCTGCATATACGGTCGCGATAATAATCGCATTGTTAAATATCTGGTTGATCGTCAACACATTTTTTAGTTGATCCTGCTACAATATCCCCATGTCAATTCAGCCTGATTCATGGATCAAACGGATGGTCGCGAAGCACCGTATGATCACACCGTTTGAAAAGCGTCTGGTAAAAAAAGGAAAGGTTTCTTTTGGACTTTCATCCTATGGATATGATCTGAGGGCAACCAATGAGTTTAAGATCTTTACCAATGCGCGGTCTGTGATCGTTGACCCGAAAGCATTTGATGCAAAATCATTCGTTGATCACAAAGGGAAAGAATGTATCATCCCGCCAAATTCTTTCGCTTTAACAAGGAGTGTAGAGTACTTCCGGATTCCGAAAAACGTTTTCGGGTTATGTATTGGAAAATCGACCTACGCACGCTGTGGAATCATCGTAAACGTAACTCCTTTACAGCCGGAATGGGAAGGACACCTGGTCATTGAGATTTCAAACACAACGCCTCTTCCCGCAAAGGTATATGCCAATGAGGGAATTGCAGCGGTGATTTTTTTCCTGGCAGATGAAGCACCGGAGAAGACCTATAAAGACCTTTCGGGAGTCTATTCAAAACAAAAAGGGATAGCGCTCCCTAAGGTATAATAGACTTACTCGATGTCACATTTCTTAGCTCCGTGGGAGCCCTCCTCAATTTTCAATTGAGGAATCCCAAGTCGCACGGAATGGACATCTCCGCTTTTAATTATGAAAAGACAAATAATTGTTCTGTTGATGTCTTTCTTTCTTGCGGCAGGAAGTGTTTCTGCTGTTTTTTCTCCCAATAATAAGGTGGGGATTCATCTTGCGGTGCCAAGCGATGAAGACGTTCAAAAAGCTTCTGACTTGGTCAACTCCACCGGAGGAAAATGGGGATATGTGACGTTGGTAATTCAGGAAAACGACCGCAATCATGACAAATGGCAAGGAGTCTTTGACAAACTGAGAAAAAAAAGACTGATTCCTATCATAAGAATTGGGACCGAGCCGCAAGGTGCAATGTGGAAGAAGCCGTCAGAGGCCGATGCAAAAGGTTGGGCAGAATTCCTATCCGGTTTAAACTGGGTTACGAAGGATCGCTACATTATTTTATTCAACGAGCCAAATCATGGACAAGAATGGGGTGGGTCAGTGAATCCCGAAGACTACGCCTCTGTATCTCTTGCCTTTGCCAAAGAGTTAAAGCATAAGAGTTCTGATTTTTTCATAATGCTTGCGGGACTTGATGCCGCTGCCCCCTCCCAAGTGCCGGCTTATGAAGATGAGGCTGTTTTTTTGTCAAAAATAATTGCTTCAAAAAAAGAGATCTTCGATCAAATTGATGGATGGTCATCGCATTCCTACCCAAATCCGGGATTTGCCGGAAGCCCATATGACCGCGGGAGAAACAGCATCGCAAATTACCAGTGGGAGCTTTCACTGTTAAACTCTCTGGGTATTGAAAAAGAACTTCCTGTTTTTATCACAGAAACCGGTTGGCCGCATTCTAATTTTTCACCGGAAACTGTAGGACAGTATCTGAATGCCGCTTACGAAAGAGTTTGGAATCCAGACGGACGAGTCCGCGCAGTTACACCTTTTGTTCTTAACTATCAAGGAGAACCATTCCTTCAGTTTTCATGGCAGAAAAAAGAAAGTACCGAGATGTATGACCATTATTTTCTAATGCAGGGCATGGCAAAGATCGAGGGCTCACCGGAACAGATAGAAAAGGGTAAAATCACGCTTGATCTGCCCAAGGAGCTTCTTGTGGACTCAACTTATACTCTTCCTATACGACTTGAAAATAAGGGTCAGGCGCTTTGGGATAAGGACGAAGGATATCAGTTAAAACTTGAAGAGGGAAGTGTCGTGGATTCATTTTTTTCAGACATAAAAGAAGTTGCTCCGTTTGAAGATGACGAAGTATATCTCTATATAAAGACAGGCAGTAAAAAGGCCAAAAATAAGGTCAAAATCTCCCTCTATAAGGGCGACAGGAAAGTAATGGACGGAGGAGTCTGGAATTATATGACCGGTCCGCTTCCAAAGCTTACTTTTCGGGTTTCACGTATTCCGAAATTGCGGAAGGATAACAACCAGAAGTACGAGATACAGGTATTTGATTCAAAAGAGCAGCTTGTATTTAAGAAAAAAGGAATAAAAACAATAAAGAATGTAGGAGTTATTGAGCAGGTGAGAAATGTCTATCCAGCTGGTCGGTATAGAGTAGTTGTATTGTCCGACTACTACCTTCCAAGGCAGACTTTTATAACGATTAAAAAGGAAGGAAATGAAGTCACGTTCAAACCTTTGTTGCCTTTTGACTTTAATAAAGATGGAAAGTTTGATATTGTAGATTTTGCCGCACTTATACGGAACTTCCCGCTCCTCAGACTTTTTATTCCCTAAGGCTATACGGCAAGGATTTCCTTAAGATGGGTAATCCGCTCTTGAAGGTTCTCTGCTTTTGTCAAATAGCTTCCAATGCAGAGAACATCCGGCGGACTATGCTGGGCAAGAATGAACGGAATGGTCTCACTATTGACTCCGCCATCGAGAAAAACACTATTCCTATAGTTAAGTAATCTCAGCTGTTCAATCTTACGCAACGATTCCTTTATAAACTGTTGTCCCTGTGCTCCAGGATGAACAGACATAACCTGAATTGCCGCCATCTTTTCGAAAGAATAAAGTGTAGATAGTTGTTTTACTTCTTCATCAGGATTGATGACCAACCCAATTGAAAAGGGCCCTGAACCGGACTCGAATAATGTGTTGGGCGGAGTTGCTTTATGATGGATGAAAACGTGTTTAATCTGAATTTTGGAAGTAAGGTTACGGAGATAGTTAATACATTTTCCAAAATCAAACACCATCAGATGAAAATCAAAAGAGGCGTTTCCATAATTAATCAGTACCGACGTCGCTTCTTCAATGCCCACTGTCTTTTCAGGAACAAATTCACCATCCTGAATATCAATCTGAAATGTATCAAAGTGAGGAATAAGATTGTCGATGGTGTTTTTTAATTCCTGAGCACTTTTTGCAAGTATTGCGGGAACAACCTTCATAATCACCATTATACGATACCAAAGCTTTGCTAGAATGTTGAGATGGACATGTCGATTACGAAAAGCATCATGGACACACTGTACCGGGACATCCAAGGGTACGATCTCTCTTTTAGCGCAAGAAAGAAACTTCAATTTCACGACAAGGGTTTGACCTATGGAGAGATTGTTCCGGAATCCTTTTATAAAATACTTTCCCAAGTGAATCCTCAGAAAGATGAGGTTTTTTACGATCTGGGTTCGGGCACAGGTAAAGCAGTACTTGCGGCATCTCTCTTTTTCCCATTTTCAAAAACAGTTGGAGTAGAGCTTCTGGATGATCTATACGACGCTTCACAGCAAGTACTCCAGCGTTATCAAAAAGAGATTATACCCCGACTTAATACGTCAAACTCGCCTGAGATCAAATTTTTTCAGGCAGATTTTTTAGACTTTGATTTTAGCGATGCAGATGTCATATTTGCCCACGCGACCTGTTTTCATGACGGACAGCTGAGGGAACTATTGCATAAATTCGAAAAGCTAAAAAAGGGTGCCAGATTGATAATCGTCAGCAAAGAGGTAGACTCCCATTCTTATGCCCTGACAAACACCTCAGAGCATCCTTTCAGTTGGGGACAGGCGACTTTACATTTCTACGAGAAGATTGTATGATGAAAAAATTATGCACGGAGATGTACTTTTCAAAAAAGCATTAGAACGGGTCAAAGATAGATTCTTTAATTTTCTTATCGTCACCGTCCTCGGATGGGGATTGGGACTTGCCATCGTAGTAGGATTTCTCGTAAGTGTGGGAATTGTACTGGGAGTTTGGGCTATCACAAAAGCTCCACCAGTGGTAGGAACTGTCGCAATGGTGATGGGAATTCTTTCGATCTCTCTTCTTGCATATCTTTCTTCATGGACCCAGCTCGCGACAACTGACAGTCTTATTCAATCAAAGAAACTGCCTCCTTTCGAGACTTTTAAAAGAGTAAGACCGTATGTAAAGAGCTATATATGGTTTGTGTTTTTGCTCATGTTTTTCCTCATCGGACTTCTTCCATTCACTGTTCTCTCCCTATTTATCGTCGGAATATTATGGAGTTTGTGGAGCAGTTTTAGCATATTTGTCTTTCTTGAAAAAAAGAAGAAAGGACTTGAAAATCTCTGGATAAGCCGCGACATGGTGAATCAGAAATTCTGGCCAATAGCAGGACTCGTTTTTGTCGTGGTCGTAGTTGTAGTTCTTATCTCAGCTCTTTTTGCGACCGTTAAAAACGGACTGGTAAATCCAATCATAAGTCAGCTCATCGTTACTCCCTTTGTAACGAGCTTTTACTACGAAATGTACAAGACCTTAAAAGTGCCACAGAACGCAAAGAAACCCGTGGTGTGGATATGGCTTTCGGTAATAGGTTTTGTCGCCGTGGTAGTTGCAGTAGTTTTGTCATTCCAGGTAATAAGTACCGTGATTCCTGAGCTTATGAAAAAGAGCTCTCCACAAAACGAACTGTATAGAGAATTACTGTATCCTTCTTCTCCAGACGAAACGATCTAGTCTTTCTGTTTCACATACTCGACTGAAAAATCTTCCCAGATTGCATATATATTGGTAATGAAACGGTCTCTCGTTACAGCATATCTGGGTTTTTCCTATGTGTTAGGAATCGGTCCGATGAAGTTCGCCTCTCTCGTTGCCCATTTTGGGAATGCTGAAAAAGCATATCGCGCCAATCTAAAGCAACTACAGGAAATTTTGGGTTTAGTATCTGCGGAAGCATTTTATAGTTTTCGAAATGATTTTTCTCCGGAAAAAGAACTCGATCGTTTAGAAAAGCAATCGATTCATGTTATCCCTCAGATTTCCCAAAAATATCCACCAAACCTTCTGAGTATTTCAGATTCTCCGATATGTCTTTTTGCAAAAGGAGACCCTTCGAAACTATTTCCAAAAAAAATCGGAATCGCGGTTGTCGGAACCAGAAAACCGACCGCATATGGTATTCAAGTAACAAAAAGAATTACTTCAGATCTGGCAGATTATGGAGCGACTATCGTTTCCGGCATGGCTCTCGGGATCGACGCAGAAGCCCATAAAGCAGCTCTTGACAATGAAGCGCCCACCGTTGCCGTGCTCGGTTGTGGGGTAAATATTCCGTATCCCGCTGCAAACAAATGGCTGTACGATAGGATTTTAAAAGAGGGAGGAGTAATCGTTTCTGAATTTCCTCCAGACCGGACTGTGCTGCCCGGACTTTTCATCTCACGAAACAGAATCATCTCCGGACTGTCGCAAGGGGTTCTTATCACCGAAGGGCTTAAAGATTCCGGGGCATTAATTACAGCATCATATGCTGCAAATCAGGGAAGAGATGTCTTTGCAGTGCCTTCGCCGATTACTTCCAACATGTCAGAAGCTCCTCATATCCTTCTCAAACAAGGAGCGAAGCTTGTTACTTCGGCGCAGGATATTTTAGAGGAATACAATATTTCAGTACGAAATTCGAAACAGAAAACTGTAGATTTTTCCTTGTTAAACAGTGAGGAACGATCCATTGTCCAAGCGCTTTTGGAAACACCGCTTCTCATTGACGATCTGATAGTAGTTATTGATTTTCCTGTTTCCCAAACTTTGCAAGTTCTCTCCCGGTTAGAATTAAAGGGAATAGTCGAAAAAAACTCCGAAGGCAAATACCAGATTGCTTAATTAGACTAATATGAAAGTCTAAAGTTGATTTCGAATTAAGTTAAAACTATACTATAGCATGGCAGAGCCAGACGCTCCCTATCGAGATAATCACGCATTTAAACCGCTCTTCGAAAGATTAAAGGCTGCGAATCCAGATGCTAGACCTGCTGTAAGAGCGGTTGAAGAACTATTCTCTTCCCCAACCTTTAAATCTGCTACTCCTCCTGGAATCCCAAAGGATCTCTATCTAAAATCTCTGTTAATGGGGTTTAGAATAGTTTTTCTTGATGGAGACGAAGTAAGGGGAGCCACTTTAATAAGCAAAAGGATGACATTCTTAGAGCAAATTAATCGTGAAATTGCAGGTGAAACCGCTGATCTTACTGCTGAAGTTCTCGAACATCCATTCGGAGATCTTCTTGCCACAGAAGCAGCGGTCGATATGGCAAAAGAGAGCGTTCGAAAGAGAGGATTGACTACTTTGGCCGCAGTGATTGTGCACGGGGAGAGGGCAGATGAAAGACTTGAGCTTTTTCCCGAGATGCTTTTTCCTGAGAGTTTCTCTAAAGTGGCGATGCAACTCCGCGCTGTAGCAATAAAGAGAGGAGTTACTCCTCAGAAGGCAGATTCTCTTGAAGCACCGTTAATGAAAAGAGTTTTACGATTGGAGCCGTTCGCTATAGATCGTTTAAGTCATGTGGTGGCTCAATATTTTCTTCATGCAGCACGAGATCAACAAGACGTTTTCGTACTTGAGTAATGCTTACGAAATTGAAACTACGACTTCTCTGGTACGGGGACCAGTGTCAAAGTCCAGAAAAAACCCATCGCTCTTCTCCCGTTTGACAATTAAAAAGCTCTTAATTACTATTAAGTTGATGACTGACGATGTAGAGAGTGGTGAGCCACGAAGAGCCTTAGAAACCCTCACAAGCAATCGAGAATTATTTGCTGAAGCCGCAAGATTGAATACTACCTATCGCGTAATTCGAGAAATACCAGATTCTGATGAAGTAATAAAACTTCTTTGGAAAAATAGAATAGGCAAACTTTATCAATCAATGCCTGACGAATTACAGCTCGTTTTAGAGCTTGCTGAAGACGCAAAGCAGAAAGTAGATAGACTTGCAGAAAAAGGAACAAATGGGAAATCCTTAGTAGCTTTTGATAGGCCTTTAGGAAAAGGTCAGAACGATCCGGTAACAGCAGGAAGGAATATAATTTCTCCATCTATTGGTGAAATTGATGATAAATTTTCATGGGGAATTCAAACATTTGGATCTGTAGGAGCAAGACCTGTAACTAAACAGAGAGTCTTAAATCCAAGAGACGTAGTTGGTTTCTATTTAAGACCAAAGCCGCCTACTCTTGTTCCTGCAGGAAAGCCTTGATTACCAAGATACAACGACTTCTCTGGTGCGGGGACCAGTGTCAAAGTCCATGAGGACGATTCGTTGCCATTGTCCAAGAAGAAGCTTGCTGTTTTCAAACGGAATCGTTTCGCTCGGGCCAAACATGGTGGCGCGGATATGTGCAGCTCCATTATCATCACCCCATGTCTTATGATGTTTCCAGTCTTTCTTATACGGAGCAATATTTTCAAGTACTTTCCGCATATCCTCATATAAATTTGGATCTGCTTCAATAGCGGACACCGCAGCAGTGGATCCTTGTACGAAAACCGTAACGACTCCAGATTTTACAGACTCTTTTTTTAGTAATTCTTCGATTTGGCCCGTTATGTCAATAATATCGGTAAATCCTTTTGTTTTGACTGAGAAAGTTTTCATACTATAATTATAAACCACCCTACGCCTTAAGGCTTCGAAGTGGCAAGGGATATTGCAGTATAATTACGTAATGATATTAAGAGTTTTTACTGACGGCGGCTCAAAAGGCAATCCCGGGCCCGCTGCGATTGGATATATCGGCTACGTTGACGGACAGGTTTTGTTTAAAGGACGGGAAGACCTTGGAGTTGCGACCAACAACGCTGCAGAATATACGGCAGTTGTACGGGCTTTAGAAAAGATTAGGGAAACCCTTAAACGTCATTCTGGTAAGCCGGAGGCGCATCCAGAATCTGATTCTGGACAAGCCAGAATGACAAAAGTAACAAAAATTGAACTCTCAAGTGACTCAAGACTTCTGGTAAATCAGGTAAACGGACTTTTTAAGGTAAAAAACGGAAAGATAAAGGAATATATTCTTGCGATCCGCGGACTTGAACTGGAGATCGGACTTCCAATTTCATATATCAACATTCCCCGTGAAGAAAATACCGCAGCAGACGATCTCGTAAATAATATAGGTTAAGAAGTTTCTTCCTCTGGTTCTTCCCGAACGGGTGCGGTTACATGCACATCCAGTTCGTCATGTTTTCGAACTCTCCGCAAGTATTTTTCATCCTGCTTCATTGGGGTTTCCATGAACACATCCACAAACTCCTTAGCTTTATCAAAATCGATGTAGTCTGATGGGAGGGCAAGAACATTCACGTGATCATTTTCTTTTATGTGTTTGACCTGCTCTTTATCAAAGCCGACCACACAACGGATGCCTTTAAAACGATTGGCAGTAATTTCGACCCCGGCACCCCCGCAGACGATAATTCCTATAAATTCTTTAGGATTCTGGAGGACTGCCTGTGCAACTTTTGCAGAAAAATCAGGATAATCGTCTACCGGGTCGAGTTCGTAATTTCCCAGATCCTCGACACGGATGTTTTTTTCCTGAAGATATTCAACGAGTTTATTTTTGAGTTCAAAACCCCGGTGGTCAGCTCCGATGAAGACGGTCATACAGTTCTGAGTATAACAGAGGGTGTTATAATCAAACAATATGAAAAAACTAAAGCTTATATATTTTGGCTCGACAGCATCATCAGCATGGTTTTTGGAACAACTATTAACTGAAATAGACTTTCCTGTTGAGATAATTGGAGTTGTAAGTCAACCTGATAAACCAGTTGGAAGAAAAAGAATTTTGACTATGTCTCCAGTGAAGCAGATTGCTCAAAAACACACAATCCCGGTCTATTCATATCAGCAAGAAGGCTTAATTGAAAAGCTAGAAAAAGCTGATTTAGCATTGCTTTTGTTCTTCGGAAATATTATTCCGGAAAGCATGCTAGATCTTCCCCAACACGGTTTTTGGAACATTCATTTCTCGGCGCTCCCCAAGTATAGAGGCGGATATCCATTTGTTTATTCACTCATGATGGGAGACTCTTCGCTTACTGTTTCTATTTTTCAAATGGGCGAACGCCTGGACCAAGGCCCAATAGTCGTAAAAAAAGAATTTCCTCTTAGCTCAACCATTCGAAGAATGGAATTAGAAAAAAAATGTGCGAAGGTTTCAATCGAATTATTTAAAAAAGCGATTATCCTATTGCAACAGGATAAAATAAAATACCATGAGCAGGATCATAGCCAAGCAACTTACACAAAATTGTTAAAAAAGGATGATGGATTTATTTCGGTTGAGTCCGTGCGAAAAGCACTGCAAGGAAAATCGCTTACACTCCATGAATTACCAAGCGCCTTACGTAACTATATCGAAAAAAACAATCTTTCAAACGCGAAATACGACAGCAAAACAGTCTTTAATATATTCCGAGGACTACACCCGTCGCCCGGGTTATGGACAAAGCTTGCGATAAAGGGAAAAGAGCAGAGACTCAAGATTACCGATATGGATCTCGAGAATGAGAAGGTTGTAATAAAAAAAGTTCAACTTGAGGGAAAAAACGAAGTTGATTATTCTACTTTTTCAAAAGCGTATGGAATTACGCTCTAAAAAAAGTTCCTACGAAAAAGGCAAGCGTAGCCGACACGCCACCTAAAAGAAGAATCTCTCCAACAGAGCGCATCGGCGATTCTTTCGTCACCTTCAAACGGAGGACTCCTAATAAAAGAAGAGCGAAAAATGTGAATACGACGGACAACGTGAACAAAGGAACTCCTCTAAAAAAGACATATGGAATAAGCGGGATAAATCCAAACACCAAAAATGCAAGAAACGTCGCAAGGCCTGTCAGATAAGGATTTTCGTTAGTAGGATTTGGAAGTTCGAGTTCGTGATTCATCATAAAATCCGTCCAATACTCCGGGTTTTTAGAGTAAAGTTTTGCAATTTCTTCCGCATCTTTTTTTGAGAATCCTTTATCCATTAGAATTTCTATTGTTTCTTCAAACTCCGCTTTTGGATTGGTCTTCACTTCGTTCATTTCACGCGCCCGTTCCGCGTTATACACATCTTGCCCAGAACGTATTGAAAGAAAATTACTTAAACCCATGGAAGTACCGTCTGCGAAAAGATTGGCTAGCCCGAAAAGAAGCACGACAACGATCGGTATGGCGTTGACATCGGTTTGGGCCCCTGCAAAACCCCCAACCACGGCAAAGGTTGTTACGATTCCATCAGTCCCACCGTAGACTATCTCCTTCAAATACGCTGTTACCGGAGTCATTTTATGCTCTTTTTTAAGATGTTCGCTTAGATTTTTAGATAGACTCTTTTGTGTCATTGAAAGATAGTATAGCATTTAGTAGTAAGTATTTAGTATTTAGGAAGAGACTCCAAATGCTGAATTCTAAATTCTAAATGCCGGCCTGCGAAGTTACTTGTAGCGGTCGCGGATCTGGAAAAGGAAGTAAAGTCCGATAACAGCTGATAAAAGACCACCGACCACGTTAAAGCTTACAAGACTTGCGACGAAACCTACCAACGTTGACCAGTAAACCAATCTCCATCCTTTAATAGAGCGGGCAAACAAGCCAGGAATTGCAAGAGCTTCCAAGACGAGCGATACGATACTGACAACTGTCCCGACCAGAGAAGTGCCATAGCGCGCCCCTTCTGCCATCATGCCAAAAGGCGCAAGTACTGTCGCAAGACCAAAAAGAAAAAGAAGCGCCGGTAATGCAAGTATCATGAGGATTAAGGTTACCCAAGGAGCGAGGTTTACGATAACATCTTTTACTCCATCAGGAAGTTGAGGAGCTTTTTTGCCAAAATATTCGTTGAGAGTTTTTTCAAGACCGCCAAGAGATTGTTGGAGATTCGGATTGCTGGCCATCAAGCTCATCATATGATAGCTTTTTTTATTTGTCAAGAGGTAAAATGTATAATCTACATTTCGTAATCTATGTTTGATACTCATTGTCATTTAAATTTTCAGGCATTTGACGGACAGGTCGAAAAGGTTGTTGCAGAGGCGCAAAAGGCAGGTATAACACATATTAACATTCCGGCAACAGATGTTGCGACGTCAAAAAAAGCAATAGAAGTAGCTGAAAAATTTGAACACGTATATGCATCGGTAGGTATTCACCCACACCATATTTTCAAATTCCAAGAAACAAATTCCAAGAAACAAACAAATTTCAAATTTCTAATCAAAGATGAATTAAAAGAAATTGAATCGTTGCTGGGACATCCAAAAGTGGTTGCAGTAGGTGAAGTAGGAGTTGACAGGCATTATTACCAGCGGACAAAGTATGAAGAGTATGAAATAGATGAAAAATTTATCTCACTTCAAAAAGAAGTTTTAAAAAAACAAATCCAGCTCGCTCTTCAATACAAAAAAAGTCTGATTTTTCATAATCGAGAAGCAAAAAAAGACTTTTTAGAGGTCGTTGATTCGCTATGGAGTGCTCAACTGGAAGGGCGCGCTGTCTTTCACTGCTGTGAGCCGGATGAAGAACTTCTTTCGTACGCCCTTGCTCACAAAATCTTTATCGGAGTTGACGGAGATGTAACATATTCAAAAGAAAAACGGGAGTTTGTAAAAAAAATTCCCTTAGAATCTCTGGTCTTCGAAACAGATTCTCCATTTCTATTGCCAGAACCTTACCGTTCGTACCCGCGCGATAAAAAGCCTATTAATATGCCCTCTTTCCTATCCGACATTACTGAATTTATTGCAAAATTGCGGGGTATAAGTAAAGAAGAACTTGCAAGGAAAACGACCGCAAACGCAATTAAATTATTTGACATATAGTCTCGGTGGTACAATAGAGGTTCTTATGGAAGATCCGGTAACGAGATCGCTTCTTGTACAAAAAATAACTTCTTTTATCCTGACAACCGCATTGTTTTTATTTGTCAACAACACATACAACTTCATGTTAGCCGCAATCGTCCTTGGACACAGTCATTTTCTGATTGCGTACTTTTACAAACTCATGTCAGGAAAAGTAAAGATAAAAAACTTTCTCGTTTTTGTAGGACTTGCTGCGTTTCTTTTCGCGTTTTTTTACCGAATTGATTTTCCGGATTATCGCATTGAGTCGCTCCTTTTACTGGCAACTGTTTACGCGATATATCATACGATTCTCGACGATCAGTTCACCTTTAACTTTTTCAAACCGGTTTATTCAGCATTGCAAAAGCTGCAGATGCTTTTTCTTATTTTCGCCTTGATAGGGTTGCATGTCAGTTGGCAGTTTAATTCTCCCTATGCAGTTTTCTTCGTTCTGGCGGGAATCCTTGCTGTATGTAAATACTTTCTTATTGTTTCAAAAGAAAAATATGTTTTGAAGGCTTCTGATTGCTTTTTTCTTGCACAAGGAGCTCTTGCCGTCGTGTTATTTTTTATGGACATCAGATTTAACTTCGGAAAGATGCTAATGATCTCATTTATCGGAGTCTACCATTACCTGATTTATTACTTTCATTATTACTCGAAAATTATTTCATTGCCCAAGGGTGTAAGCGCGCTTAATACGAAACCGGTTTATCTCGCCGTGGTTTTTCTTTCAAACGGTCTGATGATTGGGTTGTTTCTCTACATGATCTCTACAAAGAATACAGCGCTGAGCTACTTTTTTAGCTATAATTTATTTCTTGTTCTAACGCTCATGCACTTTATCAGCTCGACGCGCGTCAACGAAATTCTTTCTCTGTTTAAACTCAAGAATGGCTAAGAAAAAATCAACAAAACGACTATTGATAAAAAACAGCTACATAGTAGTCTTATGTATATTTTTAGCAATCTTTATTGGTCTCGCTATTTTTAATGGAACAGTCAAAGTATCCAAACCGAGCGTCGTTTCCATCTCAACCGAAGCGATTCCTGAATTACATCCTCATAAACACGGCACAGGGGACTCAATTTTTAACAAGGGACATCATGAAATTGCTTTCTCCCAGGTTTATAGATTGCCAAAAGGAATGTGGGTAAAAAGTTTCGAACTAAAAGTGAAAAACTCACATAGAAGCACACTTCACCACGCTTTATTATTCAGGGTTGATCAGAAGGACCATGCGTGTAAAAACTATTATCAAGCGATATTTATTACCAGCCCGGAAAACAATCACTCTCCAACTGTTTTCCCGGATGATTATGCAATGTATTTGCCAAAGGGAACACCGCTTGTTTTTGAAGCAATGTTTCATAATCCAGAACCTCCTCTCGGAGTCGGGAAAGAATTTGAAAACGTAACTGCTGAAATTATTCTGAAAGGAGTAGAAGACAGTTTATTTCAACGCTTTAAAAAAGTCGACTTTTATAGAGTGCACATCAGTGATAATCCATGCGGAAACCCCTTGGGTGACGGCGAAACGTTCGAGGTCCCGCCAAACACGACAATTACTAAGAACAGAAGTCTTCTTGGTAAGGCGCAGACTAATATCTATAAGTTTTCAGAGTCAGGTGTAATTCTTCAAATGGCCGGACATATTCATTCATGGGATGGTGGCAAAAGACTTGATGTCCATAAAAGTGGAAAATTAATTCACACATTTACTCCCTATCTCGAGACCAAAGACTTGTGGAGCTGGAAAAACCCTTTCTACAGTGTTTTATTACGTGTCAAAAAAAACGACGAAATTTCTATTAGTGCAACATATGAAAATCCTAATTCTGTTCCAGTTCAGGGTGCAATGGGAATGATGGTATTTTATTTTGCGAAGGATTAAAAAAAGAGTAGAATGTTACATTAACCTCTATGTTTTCAAAATTCTGGCACCGCGAAAAAGACAATATAATTCCGATTCTACTTTTCCTTTCGACTATCGTGATGGGGATCATGAGTCAGTATGCAGGAGCAAGCTTTCTCATTTATCTTTTTCCGATTCCTCTGTATTTCTTAATGCAAAGAATCAATATCTGGCAGGCAATTACCTATGGAGCAAACTACGGTTTGTATTTCGGGTTTTCCGCCCACCTCTATCTTAGCAAGTTTGAGCGTTTTGACCCGTTCCTGTTGGCACTGCTTGCGTACAGCCTTTCTTTTCTGCTGACTTTTTCCGGAGCTCACTATTTGATGCGGAAGTATCCGAAAAAAGAGTTCGTGCAGATTTTTGCATTCGCATTTGCATGGCTTGTAATCCAGGTAGCTTTACATTACATTCCTTTCTTTGGACCTGCCAAAGCGTTTGTTAAGACCACCAATACTCCTTCGCTTTTTGACTGGGTTATGCCATATTTCGGGGCCGGAATGGTAGAGTTTGTAATTCTTTCCTTCGGCTTTTTACTTGGGAGATTGCTTGATATATATCTTCGGGGAAAATCTCTCCGGCCGCTTTTCTGGTATGTCGTAGCGTTTACACTTTTTATCGCAATCGGATTATTTCAAGCATTTACTACTCCACAAAAAAATGTGAGCCAGACAGTAAGAGTTGCCGCAGTTCAGGGAAATTTTGGTTTTGAGTGGTCGAAAAGAGTAGAGCTTGCCGATGATATTCTCGATTATTTTATAAGCACTACAAAAGAGGTTGCAAAAAAAGGGGCAAAGGTAGTGGTCTGGCCGGAGTATGCGGCGGCGGTAGATATCTTAACCGAGAGACCAGATTTGAGCGAAAGAGTAGAAAAAGCATCTAAAGATCTTGATGTCGTGATCGTTATGGGATCACTGGAAAGAGCACAGTCCGAGGATGAAACCGATAACGGAATCGGGTACGATCTGTCGCTTGTATATGATCCGGATAAGGGAAGACTTGAGCCTTACCGTGCTGTTTATCCTTATTCAAGCAACATATACCACGGAAAAAAACCAATAATTTTTAAAACGAAATATGGAAATTTTCCCGTACTTTCCTGTTTTGAAATTGCTCGTCATAGGTTCGTTGCAGACTACTTTAATAAAGGGGAACCGATTGATTTCATAATCGCAATAGGTAATAATCAAGTTTTTGATGGAACATACGGAATAACCCGACTTCAGCAACATGCGCGACGGATAGCTGTAGAAAATGACCGATCCTTAATGTATGTAACCAACACCGGTCCTACAACTATCTACACGAACGAAGGAGATATGCCAACTACTGTCCCGTTTCAGACGCAAGGATACGTAATG
>MGBA01000005.1:14773-37286 GCA_001789965.1 Candidatus Roizmanbacteria bacterium RIFCSPLOWO2_02_FULL_40_13 | reverse complement strand
CTTGAGAATGTTGACAGGATAAAGATCATCAATAAAATAAGATTGAGGTAACGGTGTTGTATCTCCTGTGAACAAAATTAAATGATCTCCTAAGCTGAAAAAAATAATTTGCGAATAAATATTTGGATCTTTGACGTTCGTATTTGATATGTATGAGCTCGTTGGCCATATGAGGCTTGCTGACGACCTTTTGGAAAAAATAATTTTTGATTTTGCATACCAGAAGAGCACGTTTGTATTTTTTTGCTTCAATTTTTCCAACAGGTCATGAAAACCCTTAGAGTTAGACTTGATATATGACGCGACGAACGTTTGAATTTTATATCTATCAAGAATAAGGCTAAAGCCTCCGTAGTGATCCTTTTGGGGATGGGAAAGAAATGCAAACTCTATCTCCCGGTCATAAAAAGGCATGTGTTTTCCAAGACATGATAGAACTTTATTATTGGGACCGGCATCAATCAAAACATCAACCTTGTTTTCGATCCGGATATATGCCGCATCCCCTTGACCTACGTCACAAAAGACAAGTGTTGTGGTATTTTTTACCTGTTCGATTAAGAAAAAAACAAAAACACATATTAAAACAAAAAACCCAAGAATAAACGTAGTCCGCAATTGGAGAGATTCCTGAGGCATGATTACCAAGAAACTGAAGAAAAAGGAACTTTTGCAAGGTTTTCGATAACGAAAAGTAGATAGCTTAATAATCCGAAGGAGATAAAGGAAGGAATAACGCCTAAAACAACATGCAACTTACCCAAAACACAGGTAAGAAATCCAAAAATCATAAGAGGTGCGATTACCCACGCGACAAGAATATTAGAAAGCGGGGAGATTAATGAAACCTGATGAAAATAAAAGCCGAGAAGAGGAGCAGTGAATACTTGGGCTGCCAGAGAAGGACGGAGCTCATTTAAAATAACGGCTTTAAAACCGCTTTTTGAAGAAGTAACTTTTTGTGTAAAGAGAATAATGCCAAAGGTAGCACCGTATGAAAGCTGGAAAGAAATTGAGAGGACCCATTGAGGAGAAAAGAAAAGTATCAAAACGAGAGAAACGAAAAGAAGATAGAGTGGGATCGCTTTTCTACCTGTTACAACGGCAAAAAGAGATAAGACGCTCATGATTCCTGCGCGGACGATTGGTGGCTCGGCACCGACAAAAAGGACAAAGGTGATTATTCCCAAAAGGCATATTGTTAGCGATAAAATTTTTGGAAGAAAGCGAGTAATTAGTCCAATTATTGAAGCTAAAATCGTAATATTCATGCCGGAAAGAACCACGATATGGAGCAATCCGGTTACCTTGAGATTATTATAGAGTTCTTTTGTTGTCCTTAAAGGAACTCCAAATAAAATACCATTGAGTAAACTCGCATGAGGTTCAGGGAGATAGCTATTTATGACCGATGTGAAAATCGTAGGAGAGGGAATCGAAGAAGTCATTGCACTACAACCAGATCTTTTAGTTTCTCAAAAGTTGCTAGACCTACAATTTTTTTATCCAGTAGCTCTTCAACAGCCTCATAAGGTCTTCCGTCTATTATTTTTTGCGCAGTCACCGGACCGACAGAGGGAAGTTGATCAAGTTCTTCTGCAGAAGCATTATTGAGATCTATCTGAAACTCCTGTTGTTCTTGATCTTCCAGCGATCCCATTGAAAAATCTGTTTGATTAGTCGAATCTAATTGTATCTCTTCAAGCGTTGGGATATAGAGTTTGTCTTGATCTGAAAGGACATGAGCCTGATTGAAGTTCTTTACAAAGTTTATCTTATCAGCCTTTTCAGAAAGTCCACCGGCAGAAAAAACCGCATCTTTTACCCGTGCATTTTCGGATAGCGTATAGACCCCGGGTCTTTTTACAGCGCCTTCAACGTCAACCAGTATTTTTGGAATTCTTTCAGGTTTAGGTTGGGCAATAATGGTTGGTTTTACTGGTTTCTCGTTTCGTTCCCGCGCAAAAATCCCAAATGAAACGCAAGCGATAACAAAAGCAATTCCAAGAAGGATTACTTCGATTTTATATCTCCGTAGCCCCTCCATAACCGATTGAAATTTTTCCATAGATTTTAAATTACCTGTCTTGTAAAAAAGGATCAACGGAGTATGAACTACATAGAACTTAGAACGTAAAGCTTGGAGCGTCCACATAGAATATATAAATGTTCCATGTTTCAAGCTCCATGTTTCATGTTATAGTGAAAGTATGCCCAAAGAGCTTGTCCACGCAGTGATTCTCGTCATTGTTATCGCGCTCGCTTTTTTATTCCCAAAAACTGTGCTGGCAAATTATGATCTTCAGCTATACGCATTCTTCTTCATTGTTTTATTTCTAGGAAAGAAACTTTTTAAAAGTGGAAAGCTTCTTGACGCGATCATTTTTACTTTTGTGATATTTTCTTTAGTAAATACCACGGGAGGGATGAATTCGCCGTTCTTTTTTCTCTTATATTTTCTTCTTTTTTCCATCACGCTTCTTCTGGAGCCTGTTGTATCAATCCCCGTAACGTTGTCTGCGGTGATATTTTTTTTGGCTTTTTATCCTGAAAAGTCAGGACTTCAGGGATTACTTTCAGTCTTCTCGCTTGCATTTCTGATGCCATTCTCACTGTTTATGGGTAAGGAATATGAAAAAAATCTGGTTTTGAAAAGACAACAGCAAGCCCAACAAGAAGATACGTTTTTATTTCTTTCCCTCATAGTTAAAAATCATGTGAAAACGATTAAAAAATCTGTTGAAAACTTTATGGGAGATCACGACTTGCATGAAATAAAAAAATCAGCGCAGGATATGGAGCGCCTGATCGACAAGTTTGAAAAAGGAGAAGATGTCAAAAAAGAAAGTTAGTATTCAGAATTCAGCATTTAGTATTTAGGGATTAATCAATGAAGAAGGCCAAAATTTTCGTATTCACACTACTTGCTACATGCTATATGCTAAATGCTTCGTATGCACGCGCGGATAACTACGAATCAGAGCGCTACAGGATTCAGTATGGCGCGGTAAACATAGGAGGAGAGAATTCTCTTATGTCTGGCGGATACAATCTTTCTGTTTCACTTGGTCAGAATGCGGCAGGTGAATTTCAATCTTCCGGCTATGTAGTAAAAGCCGGATTTCAATATCTTCATTCAATTATTCCGTTTCGGTTTACCATCTCCAATACCAATATGAATTTTGGAACAATCCTTCCGCAAGTGCCGGCCACTCAACAGACTGTTCTGACAATCTCATCTGGTGGAGCGGGAGGCTATCAGGTTACCGCTCAGGAAGCGACTCCGCTTAAAACACTCGCCGCGGTTACAATTCCCGACACTGTTTGTAATGAAGGTTCAAATTCGTGTACGGAAGGCGCTGCCGGAGTTTGGAATAGAAAGGATTCGTATGGATTTGGATACAATATGACAGGAGACGACATTCCCTCAGATTTCAAAAACAATAACTACTACCGTCCTTTTCCCGACGCTTCAACAAAAGAAACCGCAGAAAACATCATGACTAACGAAAATGTGGGAAAAAACAGACAGGCCACCGTTACCTTTAAAGTAAATATTTCACCTATTCAAGCAGCGGGAAGTTATCAAACGATCGTAAAATTTATCGCAACGCCAGGCTATTAATATGAAAAAATTTCTTCTAGTATTTTTGACGGTATTATTTTTAGGAGTGCCTATCGTAACGGCTCAACAATTAGCTCTTTCTGTAAGTATTCCCTTATTGGAAATTACGATAAAACCGGGAAAGTCTGTTCTTATTGCCTACACGGTGGGCAATAACGGAGATCCTACTGCGCTCCGGGCGCGGATTCTTCCATTCCGACCCAAAGACAACCATGGAAATATAGTTATAGAAGATGAATTTTCAGGACCAATCAGATTCTCTCTTGATAACGCAGACATCCAACTCGACCAGCCTTTTTTTGCAAAAACCAAGGATTCGCAGCAATTACTTCTCAGAATCCGGGTTCCGGAGGGAGCGCCGGAAGGGGATTATTACTACACTTTTCTTACCGAATCTTTGCCTTCGCCGGGGACAGAAGGATCAACGTCATCACAAGCCCAAGGGAGTATCGGAACCAACTTACTTATCACGGTTACTAATTCCGGAAGAGTAGATATCAAAGGAAAAGTTTCAAACTTTGAACTGCTCAAGGGATTTACGATGAACTTTTTTGGCAAAAGAGTTCGCATTCTTGACAGTAGTGATAAAATCCCGATCGTGCTTGAAGTGGAAAATGAAGGGAGAAACCTCATTAAGCCGGATGGAGACATAGTTTTAAAAGGAAATTTTGGCGAGCAAGCTAAGTATGCTCTTTTGCAACAAAATATTTTGGCACAATCAAAAAGAATTCTTACCGCGACGCCATCTGCTGAAATTCCGGATTCAGTAAAGCAACCGGTTACGCTGGTTTTGTCCGGGTTTTTCCTGGGAGGTTACTCGCTTTCCGCAAACATTAGTTTTGGTGAGGGTGCTCCCAATATTTTTGCTCAGACATCATTCATAGCTCTTCCTTTTAAATTTATTTTCGGCTTTATTTTTGTCTTATTCGTTGTTATCTATCTCTTCAAGCGACTCCAAAAGGATAATTGAATCTTCAAATAAGACTGCTATAATAGGCCATATGGCAGAACCACGCGAACCCAACTACAGATATCCACTGGAAGGTATTCTTAAAGCTGTTGTGATAGTAGGCCCCTTCGGTTCATACGAAAAACTAGGCGCAGTCGTAGGGAAAAGCGCAATTGATACTGCGACAGCTCAAGGATTGGATAAAATGATTCCCTTAAACGGAAGCACCCAAACCGCTATAAGAATTTACAAAAATGCCCGTCACAATGCTCTAGACACCTTTGCGTATCTTTTTTTAATGCCCGAAGATCAATGGAGAGAACTCGGAGAAGGATTAAGCGGTACCTCTCAACAGAGAACGCACGAAGAGCTTGATTTGGTAAGAAATGCACCAGAAAACATCCAGCGATATTTTTTTGACCTCCTGACAACAAGAGAAATAAATATGTATAAAGAAGGCATTGGTGGGTTAGTGCCGGATTTACCTCCAGATATTGCAGAGATTCGGGCGATACATCTGGACGTCAGTAAAGAAGAGATCGATATGATGAACGCGACACCCATAGTTCAAAGAGTAAGGATGTTAGAATCTGCGCGCGATCAACTCAGAGCAAAAATTGGAGACCCTACGCTTCCTCCAGCAGGCCGCAGATAAAAATTTAACCCTGTGTTACAATAACATCATGTCTGATACAAAAGTAAATTTAAAACCGGGATTTGTGGGCGACATAATGGAGGAGCTGAAAAAGGTTTCATGGCCTACCCGCAAACAGACCGTCAGGTTAACCTTAGTCGTAATCGTTATCTCCTTGATTATCGCAGCATACATCGGTATAATTGATGTTCTGCTCGCAAAAGTCCTTGAGTTCTTGACACAGACACGCTAAGGGTTTTTTGTGAGCTACGAATATGGATACAGATCAGAACAAACAACCAGAGGAAGTAAAACCACAGGAAGAAAAAGCTGTTGAAACTGCACAACCTGAAGTTGTTTCGCAAGATCAACCGCAAACAGAACCTGTTCAGGAACCGTCAACAACCCCTCAACCTGTTGAGCAGGTTCCTCAGAAAAAAGTTGAAGAAACATCAGTGGCCGAATCTTCTGAGGTTCCCCAGGACGCTCCAGCAGAACCAATCATTGTAAAAAACGACAACCCTAACGCGAAGTGGTATGTGATTCACGTGAAAACCGGATACGAACAACGCGTAAAAAAAGCCTTACAACAGCGTATTAAAAGTCTTGGAGTAGAGGATCGGATCTTTGACATCATTATTCCTATGCGAGAAATTGTCGCGGTTAAAAAAGGAAAAAAATCAAAGGTTCAGGAAAAAGTCTTTCCTGGATACGTGCTCATCAGAATGATTCTTGATGATGATTCATGGCTTGTGGTGCGAACCACAGAAGGCGTCACCGGTTTTGTAGGAGCAGGACTTAAGCCAACTCCGATTTCTGAAAAAGAAGTTGAGGCAATTATCCAGTTTGTCCAACAGGAACAACCCAAATTCAAAACGAAATTTGCAGTGGGAGAAGCAGTCAAAATCATCGAAGGTCCATTTTCAGATTTCTTGGGGACAATAGAAGCGATAGATGACGAGCGGGGAAAGGTCCGTGTATTGATCTCAATTTTCGACCGCGAAACTCCGGTGGAACTTGATTTTTTACAAGTGAGCAAGCTCTAATATGGCAAAAAAAATAAAAGCAGTCTTAAAGGTTAATCTTCCTGCGGGTGAAGCAACTCCAGCCCCACCTGTCGGTCCTGTATTGGGACAACATGGCGTTCCGATCATGGACTTCATCAAAGAATACAATGCAAAGACGGCTAAGTTAAAAGGAAAAGTAATCCCAGCTGTTATCACTGTCTACGAAGACAGGACGTTTACGTTTATAACAAAACTTCCTCCGGTTGCCGAGATGATAAAGCAAGCAGTCGGTGTACAAAAGGGATCGGGGACGCCAAATACCGAAAAGGTTGGAAAGCTTACTGCTTCTCAGGTTGAGGAAATAGCAAAAGAAAAAATGGGAGACTTAAATGCGCATGATATTGCTGCTGCGGCAAATATTGTAAAAGGAACTGCGCGGTCAATGGGAGTTGAAACAGAATAACTATGGGAAAAGTACGCACCCGAATAATCGGAGTAGATGACATTGAGGAAAAACAGAAGAAAGAACAGAAGAAGAAGCTGTATGAGAAGAAAATCGAGAAAAGAAAAGATGCAAGATCAAAGCCTGTAAAGGCTGAAAGCCCGGAAGTTAATCCAAAAGAAGATAAAAAAGAGGTTTCTGAAAAAGTTCAGGAAAAGAAAAAGGTAGAAAAGAAAGCAAAGGCTAAGGTCAGAGGAAAAAAATACCAAAAAGCAAAAAAACAGGTAGAAACGGGTAAAAAATACTCCCTAAAGGAAAGTATTAGTATATTAAAGAAGATAAAATACACAAAGTTTGATGAAGCAGTCGAACTTCATGTAAATCTTAATAAAAAAGGTCTCCGAGGAGAAGTGAGTCTTCCAAACAGTATCGGAAAAACTACCCGTGCGGTAGTAGTAAACCAAAAAGTGCTTGATGACATTGAAAACGGAAAGATCGAGTTTGATGTTCTTATTACGGAGCCTTCCTTCATGCCAAAACTTGCAAAACACGCAAAGGTTCTTGGGCCAAGAGGCCTTATGCCTTCACCAAAAACCGGAACCATCTCCGATAAACCGGCAGAAGTACTAAAAAAATATACCGGCGGATTTATTAAATGGAAATCCGAGCAGGAAGCACCGTTACTTCACCAAATGGTAGGAAAGATTTCACACGAAGACAAGAAACTGGAAGACAATGTAAAAGCACTTCTTGCCGCAGTCGGAAAAGAACAGGTCGAAAGCGTCTACATAAAAACTACGATGAGTCCAGGACTCAAGCTCGACGTCGAAACCCTCTAACTCTCTTCATTTTTGGTATCATTACATTAGATGCACGATACCTACGGAACATTCTGGCGCTATCTCTCACAAGAACTGAAGGATCTGATACAAGAAGGAGATTACCTTATCAATGACGTAATTCGTCATCAATCCTATCAATTCAAAGATTACTCTTTTCTGGTTTTTCCCTATGCAAAGGCATATGAAGGTTTTCTCAAGCAGCTTTTTTTGGACACCAAGCTTATTTCCCGAGTTGATTTCATATCAGATCATCTTCGTCTGGGAAAATTAATGTCTCCAAATCTGGTCGGCCGGTTGAGAGAACGCTCGTTATACAAAAAAATAACTGAAAAAGTGTCAAAGGATCTTGCCGATCGGATCTGGATGGCGTGGAAAGTCGGTCGCAATCAGACCTTCCATTATTTTCCTCACAACTATAAGGCGCTTACTTTTGAAGAAGCAGAGCAGATCGTTAAGCAAATAGTGAACGTAATGGAGGAAGCTTATCAGAAACTTGCGCCTGAAAAACCCATTGGAAAGACCTATACTGCAATTAGCATAAACTAGATCTCATAATGTATGAAAGGATTAACTACTAGCGAAGCCGCCGCGCGTCTTAAAGAATTTGGTCTAAACGTAATCACGTCGCAGAAGAGAAAAAATCTTTTTAATAAATTCTGGGAACTGCTTGCCGATTTTTTTTCTCTCCTTCTGCTTGCTGCCGCGGTTATCTCTCTTATTTTCGGACATACTCTTGACGGCGTCTTGATAATAGCAGTCGTGCTTTTAAATCTATTATTTGGTTTATATCAGGAGAAAAAAGCTGAAGAAGCGATAAAGCTTTTGGTAAAGTTTTCCGCAACAAAAACCCGCGTCATAAGAGATGGCCATGAGCAGGAAATAGAAAGTAGTTTTTTAGTGCCGGGCGATTTTGTCGTGGTAGATGAAGGTTCGAAACTACCTGCAGACGGAGAGATCTTTGAAACGAAACACTTTGAAGTAAATGAATCTGCTCTCACCGGGGAGTCTTTTCCGATAACAAAAACGAAAGGAGATAAGGTTTTTATGGGGACTATAGTTGCAAAGGGAAGAGCGACGGTGAGAATACAAACAACGGGAATGAATACTGAGTTTGGAAAAATTACTGCGCGTCTGGCCGAAGTTGAGGAAACCAAGAGTCCTCTTCAAAAAAAACTGGCCAATCTGTCAAAAGTAATCGGGATCATAGGAATTTTGATGTCCGCCGGAGTATTCGGGTTGTCTGTATTAGTTGGCATGCCACAATATCTAGCATTTCTTCTTGCGGTTTCGCTTGCGGTTGCGATTGTCCCTGAAGGTCTTCCTGCTGTTATGACTATGACTCTTGCTATTGGAGTACGCGAAATGACTAAGAAAAAGGCTATCGTCAGACAATTATCTTCTATTGAAGCGATCGGCAATATCACGCTTATCGCAACGGATAAGACCGGCACCATAACCTCCAACCAGATGGATATCGATCAAATATACGTGGATGGCAAAATCTACACCAATAAAAATCTCCCGGAAAAAAGCAACCACCCGTTTAATAAGTTGATTCTCGATGGAATTTTGTGCTCAACCGCATCTCTTGTCAAAATTAAAGATCATGGGAAGTTTGACGTACTGGGAGATCCCACCGAAGGCTCGATTCTTCTTACTGCTCAAAAAAAGGGCTATGAAATACAGAAAATAAGAGAAGAGTGGAAAGTCCTCGATGAGTCAGCATTCGACAGCGAGAAAAAACGGATGGCCGTCAAGGTGAAAAGAAATAACGAGCTATACACGTTTGTGAAAGGTTCACCCGAAGCTTTATTGAAGCTTAGTAACTCAATTCAAATCGGAGAACAGAAAGAATTGCTCACAGAAAAAAGAAAAAAGGAAATAGAAGGAATTTTGGCAAAATGGGCAAAACACGGATACCGATTATTAGCTTTTGGAGTGAAGGAAGATGAAGAAAAAGGAATGATAAGCTTTTCACCTATGTATACATTTCTTGGTATTGTTGCAATCCACGATCCCATAAGACCCGAGGTAACCGAGGCGATTCAAAAAGCAAAAAAAGCGGGTATTGAAGTGGTTATGATAACAGGCGACAATGAAAAGACAGCAGAAGCGATCGGAAAGCAGGCCGGACTGCTTGTTGAAGGAGATGAAATTCTACTCGGAGAACAGATCGGACAGTATTCAGATGACGAATTGATGAAACTATTGCCGCGAGTTAGAATCTTCGCCCGGACCACGCCTTTTGATAAAGACCGGATTGTATCCTTATATCAAAAACTGGGACACGTGGTTGCGGTTACTGGAGACGGAGTGAATGATGCGATCGCACTCAAGAGAGCTGATGTCGGTATCGCAATGGGACAAGAAGGAACAGATGTAGCACGGGAAACAGCTGACATGGTCCTCGCCGACGATAATTTCGCAACCATCGTCAACGCCATAGAGGAAGGAAGAAGTATTATTAAAAAACTCAAAAATGCGACCACCTATTTATTTTCAACTAATTTTTCAGAAGTTCTTGCGCTTACCATAGGTTTAGCAATTGGGATTCCCAGTATTTTTACTGCAATTCAGATCTTGTTTATTAACCTGATTGGAGATGGGATGCCTTCTCTTGCGTTGGCGTTTTCTCCTAAAGATGAGGATATTATGAACAAACCTCCAGAAAAAGAAATAGAGATCGTGGATAAGTACGACAAAATATTCATCATAGGGGTGGGGGCAACTGCGGCAGGGCTTGTACTGGCAGGATATTTCCTACTGAAAGGGAATTCTGAAATTGAGGGCAAAACTATTGCTTTTGCTATTCTTGCGATGATTCAATCATTTGTCCTTATTGATTTGTGGGTCTCACATAAGTCTATCCGAAAAGGACTTCGTTCACTTTTTTCACCGGTTTTTCTCGTTGCATTTCTTCTCCCGATTTTCTCAATGTTCATTATCGTTCATGTTCCCTTCCTGACGAAAGTCTTTGAGATAAGTACCCTTTCCACGGTCCAATTCCTACAGGCGCTTGGAATTTCATCCTTAGTGCTTCTGGGGATCAAAATTGTTAAAATATTCTCCAGAAAAGAACAAATAGTATGAGACTATACCTAGTCCGCCACGGAGAAAGCGACCTCAATAAACAAAGAAAATATCAGTATCCTGAAGTTGAACTTTCCAAGACAGGTCTTTTACAAGCCAAACAAGTCGCCAGAAGGTTTAAAAATATCCCGATAGACGTAATAGTAAGTAGCGATATTGTCCGCGCAAAACAGACCACGAAAGAAATAGTCGCAGTCACGAAGAAAAAAGTTGTGTTTACACCGCTTTTGCATGAACGGAGATGTCCCTCAGCTCTTCACGGAAAATCGATTGCCTCTGAGGAAGCAAAACAAGCGCTGAACCTTATTCATAAAAACAGATATGATCCAAAATGGCGGCATTCTGATGAGGAAAACTTTTTCGATGCGATAAAGCGCGTTAAAGCACTGATATCACTAGTAGAAAAGAGAACGGAAGAGAACATTCTTATAGTGTCCCACGCAGCCTTCTTAAAGTACCTACTAACCCATTTACTATTTGAAGAAGGTGCGAATCCAGATCATTTTGAAAAAATCTATTATTTTTTCGGATTAAAAAATACAGGTGTAAGTATTTTAGAGAAAAAGAACGATCAGTACGGTACTGGTGTTAAGTGGCGTTTAGTTACGTGGAATGACCATGCTCATTTAGGATAGAAAACTGCCTGAGTAGTCGCTCTGTTATAATATAATCCGTATGGACCTTATTTTTATTCTTCTTACAGTACTCGGTCTCTCAATTTTTGAGGTGATCACAAGTATTGATAACGCCATCATTAACGCCGAAGTCTTATCGGGAATGTCCAAGAAGGCTCAGCGTTGGTTCTTAGTATACGGGTTTTTTATCGCGGTCATTCTGGTCCGTGGTTTGTTGCCATTCCTGATGATTTGGGGAACTAATCCCGGTCTCGGGGTTGTTGATGTTTTTTTTGCCACGCTTAGCGGAAAAACCGAGATACACGAATCAATTGAACGCTCGGCACCGGTGCTTTTGGTTGGAGGAGCGGTCTTTTTAATTTTTCTCTTCTTTAACTGGCTGTTTTTAGAGCATAAAAATTACGGTTTACGAGGAGAGAAGTTTTTTCACGAAAAAGGTGAGTGGTTTTTTACTATCATTTCGGTTCTCCTTTCGGTAATTGTATGGTTTGCCCTCAAAGAAAATCCCGCAATGGCATTTTCTGCGGTTCTAGGTTCCACCGCTTTTTTTATCATTCATGGATTCCGTCAGTATGCCGAAGAGAAGGAAAAAGAATTACTAAAGGGAGGGATGTCGGATGTGGCAAAAATCGCATATCTTGAGGTGCTAGACGCATCTTTCTCCATAGATGGAGTCATTGGAGCGTTTGCTTTTACTTTGTCTGTGCCACTCATTTTATTGGGTAACGGATTGGGAGCATTTGTTCTCCGAAAACTTACGATTTCAAATATCGAACGAATTAAAAAGTATAAATACTTAAAAAACGGAGCTATGTACTCGATTCTTGTCTTGGGAGTGATCATGCTTTTGGATGCGTTTGGAGTTCATGTGCCGCCATGGCTGTCTCCGGTTGCAACATTTGGAACGGTCGGGTACTTTTTTCACAAATCCAAGCTTGATTTGAAGACAGTAGAGGCCGCTCTAGAGACTCTCAAAAAAAAGTAAGGAGTCAGGATTTGACCGCTTTGACGATAGCGGCCGCGTCGATTTCTTCGTATGCCCGGAGTTCTTCGGGAGTTCCAGATCGGGGAGGTTTTGCGACGCAAAGATGAACGTATTTATCTACTTGGACATTCTTTTCGACAAGAGCCGATAAAACAGCATCTCCGAGCCCATTGTAAGGGTAATGATCTTCTACGACAATAACTTTTTTTGATTTTTTTGCAAGCCGGGCGACAGTTTCTGCATCCATCGGCTTTACCGAATAGAGATCTACGACAGCAACTGAAAGATTCTCTTTAGATAATGCTTTTTTTGCCCGCAAAGCTTCATGTACGGTCACTCCCATGACAAAAACCACTGCTAAATCGCTCTCAGATTCTGCTAAAACTTTAGAACCACCGATTGGAAATTCTTCGTCCTGTTTATAAATCACCGGAGTCGGACTTCTCATCGTTCTCAGATATATAATTCCTTCTTTCTTTGTCATTTCCTCAACAAGTTTCGATACGGAAACTGCATCGGAAGGAACAAGAACAGTACTGTTAGGAATCACGAGCGTCATAGCAAGATCTTCGAGTCCCATCTGGGATGGACCGTCCTGTCCCATAGATACACCCGAATGTGAGCCGATCAGTTTGAGATTAGCATTGGAATATCTTGCCATTCTGATCTGATCAAAAGTTCTAGTTAGAAAAGAAGCAAACGTTGAGGCGAAAGGAACGTAGCCAACGGCTTGAAGACCAACCGCAACAGAAATCATGTTTTGTTCGGCGATAAACATCTCAAAATATCGGTCAGGAAAAGTAACTCGGAATTTTTCAGAAAAGGTAGAATTTGATACTTCTCCATCTAAAGATATGAGGTTTGGATTGATTTGGCCTACTAGCGCAAGTGCGTCTCCATAGGCTTGCCGTGTTGAAATTTCTTGACCAATCTCATAATCCTTTTTTTCCAAACTGTTTCCTTCACTGCCTTCACCTTCGAGGTGGATCGCTGCTTCGTGTTTTTTAGGCAATGGTATTCCACCTTTTAACTTTAAATCGACCTCTCCGAGTTCTTTCAGCGCGTCGTTGAGTTGATTTTTAGGAACCGGCTTACCATGCCAGCCATCTTTGTTCTCAAAGAGTGATATTCCTTTCCCTTTTACTGTTTTTGCAATGACCATTGTCGGTCTTTCGTTTTTGAACGCCAAAGCTTTCTGATAAGCTTCTGTAACTTTATCAGTATTATGTCCATCCTCGATCACGACCGTATTCCATCCGAAAGAAGAAACCCGTTTTTCATACGTTTGCAGATCCCAACCAAGCATAGTTTCACGTGATTGTCCCAATCGATTGACGTCAAGAATTCCTATTAAATTACTAGTTTTATAAAACGACGCGACCTGTAAAGCTTCATAAATTTGTCCTTCGGCAAACTCACTGTCCCCCAAAAGAACAAAAACATTTGGAGGATTTTTAAACTTCCTTCTCAGTCCCAAAGTCATTCCTAACCCTACTGAAAGACCTTGTCCCAAAGAGCCAGTTGTAACATCTACATAGGGAAACTCAGGTGTTGGATGTCCTTGAAGAGGTGAGTCAAACTTGCGAAGTTTCATCAATTCGTCACGTGTCACCACTCCGGCAGCTTGATAAAGAGAGTAAAGCAGAGGAGAGGCGTGGCCTTTAGATAGAATAAACCGATCGTTCTCCAAAGAATTTGGATTTTTAAGATCCTGTCTGAAAAATCCGCCAGCAGGCGGACCACCAAAAAAAAGCACCGTTCCGAGTTCTACCCCAGATAAAGCAGAAGAAGCATGTCCCGAACCCGCTTCTGTAGTCGAAGTTATGATATTGTGACGGACTAATTTACACAGTTCTTCCAAATTATTATCGGAATTCATAAAAAGATTATATAATGTTTGGTGACAAGGGAACACAAAAGACGTATGACTGATGCCCAACCACCAGAACAACCCAGACCAGATACCGAACCCGCAACACCTTCCTACATCCTACTAACACAAAATCTTCCCCAAATCCTTCCAAGACGATTTAAAGATATCGCTCAACGCGAGCATCTAAAACCAGACGATCTTGCTAATATTTACCAAGATGATCCACATGCGAAGCATCTGATTGCTCAACAAGTTTTGAGAAAGTTTCCAAGGGAAAGTTCAGAAGAAAACCTAGAGCCGGAATTAGAAGAAGGGGTAGAAAAACAACCAGTAAGTGTTCTTCCTTCTGATTGGATATATGTAAGCGGTTATCTTCACGATATCAATAAAATAAGAGCTGAGCTCGGAGAAGAGGCCACTGTTGCTTTGAGACGATGGGGACCAACGGTCGTTGCAGAGCGTATAGAGAAAGTCTTAGCTGAGGCCCAATTGCAATATGCAACGCCAATAATTATGGTTACCCCCGAAGGGAGAAGGGATGAGTTTGATTGTTTGATAGGAGGACTCCCAGAAGATACAATAGTGAAAATAAAGGAACAACTTAATAGTGCAGTCGAAGCAGAGGTCGAGTTTGGAAATGAAGGGAAAGGTGAAGAAAAAGGAGAAAGGATAAAACAGGTTTTTGAATCGTCAATCGGCGTAGTTTCTTCAATAGACACAGATGATCTTACCGCTGAAATCTTCAATAATATAAAGGCAAAAATTGCTACAGGGGGACATCCGGACCCAGATCGAGTAACTAATTATCTTAGACGCCGAATGTTAATAAGTAGACTGGAGTTTGAAAGAACAGTGGATGGGAGAAGTTTGGTCCATACTAATGCAGCTGAAGAGCAAAGGGAAAGTATTTCTCAAATACTTACGGACGACCTGGAAAGAAGCGTGGCTGAAGATAAAGATCTAAATACAAGCCTTTTAGAGGCAAAAAGAAGACTGAACGCTGAAATCATACAAGGAATAGCGCTCGACGCTGTTCAAAGGGAAAAGAAAGGACGATTAGTAGCAGAAAAAGAAACTAATCAAGCTAGAGAAGAGTCTCTTACCGATTCCCTCACTGGACTTCCCAATAGAAGATTTTTATTGGGTGACGAAGGAGAAACAAAAAAAGGCAAACCTAAAAGAACTGGAGAATTACAAAGGATTTTCGCTGAGGCAAAGCGAATGGATCATGGTCTAACTGCACTTTTCATCGATTTTGACAACTTCAAAGAAGTAAATGATAAATATGGGGAAGTCGAAACTGGTGACCCCGTTTTAAAAGCTGTTAGTAAAAAACTTAGGGATACGCTACGAGAAGCTGATCTTCTGATTCGTTTTGGAGGGGAAGAATTAGTCGCTCTTTTACCAGAAAGCGAAAAATTACCCGATGATCAATTAATAGCACTTATAGAAAGATTAAACGAAGCAGTTTCGATTACTGAATTACCTTACGGAATCAAGCAAACAATTAGTATTGGAGTCGCTTCTTTTCCAGATGGAGCTTTAGATGATCCGCTAGAACTCTTGAGAAGGGCAAATGATGCAGAGCATGAGGCAAAGAGAAGAGGAAGAAATCAGTTTGCGATTTGGAATCGTAAAACTCCCCGCATTGCTACGCTTCTAGAGTAGAGGTGTCGCCGGGGTCTTGACCGAGTTCTTTTGCCTTCAAAACTCTCTCCTCACCTGCCCGCTATGCTAGCGCAAGCGTTGCAGGCGGGTAATTTTTCCTAGCCTTCCAAAGTAGACGTATCTCCAAGATCTTGTCCCAATTCCTTAGCTTTAAGAACACGTCTCATTATCTTACCTGAACGCGTTTTAGGAAGAGCCGGTACAAACTCGATCTCGTCAGGCGTTGCAATCGGTCCGATAAGTTTTCTCACTTGTTGTTTTAATTCATTTTTTAGCTCGTCAGTAGGCTGCACTCCAACCTTAAGAATTACAAATGCTTTGATCGATTCTCCTTTTATTTCATGAGGTTTTCCGATCACCGCTGCTTCGGCAACTGAAGGATGGGCGACAAATGCAGATTCAAGTTCTGCCGAGCCAAAACGATAGCCTGAGACTTTCATCACATCATCATTTCTACCGAGAATCCAAAAATATCCATCGGAATCTCTTTTTGCAAAATCACCGGTAAAATATGTACCTGGGATTTTACCCCAATACAGGTCTGTATATTTTTTCGAGTTTTTATAGACGTCTTTAAACATTGCAGGCCATGGTTTCTTCAAAACCAAGTATCCTTGCGTGTTTACTGCTACCGGAGTTCCTTTTTCGTCAACCACATCAGCTTTGATTCCAAAAAACGGTTTGCCTGCTGACCCTGGTTTTAGAGGACTAGTTGGTAGAGGAGATATTATATGCATACCAGTCTCTGTCTGCCACCAGGTATCCATGATTGGACATTTTTCTTTTCCAATGACACGGTAATACCAACGCCATGCCTCAGGGTTTATTGGTTCACCAACTGAACCTAAGATTTTTAAAGAGGAAAGATTATATTTTTGTGGGATCGCGTCTCCGTATTTCATAAGCGCGCGAATTGCTGTCGGCGCAGTATAAAATTTTGTAATTTTATATTTCTCTATCATCGACCACCATTTGCCGGCGTCAGGATAGTCAGGTGGACCTTCGTAAATAAAGTTGGTGACACCGTTTATAAAGGGGGAGTAGACTATATAGCTGTGTCCGGTAATCCAACCGGGATCTGCCGCACACCAAAATACGTCATTACTCCGGAGATTAAAAATATACTTTGCCGTAATATACACCCCGACCATATATCCACCATGAGCGTGGATTACTCCTTTAGGTGTTCCAGTAGAACCTGAAGTGTAAAGTATAAAAAGTGGGTCATTGGCATCCAATATCTCTGTCGGACAGATGGAGTCTTGTTTGGAGACGAGTTCTTCCCACCAGATATCTTTCCCCTCGGTAAATGCAATTGGATTACCTGTGCGTTTCACCACTAGTACTTTTTTCACAGCGGGATTATCTTTTATTGCGTCGTCAACTGTCTTTTTTGTTTCAACGAGTTTGTCTCGAAAATGATAACCATCCGCCGTAATTACGATTTTGCTTTCAGCATCTTCAATGCGGCTTTTTAATGCCTGTACAGAAAAACCGGAATAAACTACTGTATGAATAGCCCCGATTTTTGCAGATGCAAGCATTACGATCGTTTGTTCGGGAATGCGAGGCATATAGATACTTACACGATCGCCCTTTTTTACTCCGAGAGATTTTAAAGCATTTGCGGCTCTTGAAACCTGTTCGTGAAGTTGTTGATAGGTATACCGGACGACTTTTCCGTCTTGTCCTTCCCAGACAAGAGCCAGTTGATCTTTTTTTTCAGTCTTCTGCCAACGGTCAAGAGCGTTTGCTACGATATTTGTCTGCCCACCCACAAACCAATCATAGTAAGGATGCTTACTTTCTATTACTTTTGTCCATGGTTTATACCAAAAAAGTTCCTTGGCGACGTTCTCCCAGAAAGCATCTGGATGCTCTAGAGAGTCCTTATAGAGTTTTTCGTAATCTTTGACGTAAGCATTATTTTTTATCTCTTCAGAAGGATTTACAAAGTCAGACATTTACATTCATTATGAAGAAAAGCGATCCAGAAATCAACGAGGAATAAGCATGGGGTGTCTCACAAACCTTGCTTGTACTGTCGAAATTTTATCTTCGTCATCAGGTAAAAAAATCGGAAGACCATGTTTTTCTTCACCGCGTATAGGTCCTCTCCTTACGGGATAAAACGCGTTAAAAGCAAGATGGAAATAGTTTTCATTGAGAACTTCGGCCGAAGATTCAAATCTGCCTCCAACTATTTTATTTCTCCGATCTTGCGCGTCGATCATAGGAACGACCTCTATCTGAATATGAATTTCCGCAAGCCAGTCGGGAAGACCTGTTTTTTTAAGCTCTCGGAACTGCTCTTTTCCAGGTAATAGAATGCACTCTACCCACAATTTATCAGGAGCGTTTTCTACTGACGCGTCTCCTTCACTCAAGGGTGCTAGAAGTTCCGAAACTACCACTCCTTCGGATCTCACTGATGTAGTGAGCGCGTGGTCGAATGGAGTGAAAGCTTTTCGTATCGGAGACGCAACTCTGTTTGGATAGATGCTAAATTTTCCACCAATAGGAGGGTGCCCAAGAGGCATGCCGGGAATGGCGAGAACGATTGGGAGATCTTTAAATAAAGGAAAATATTGATTCAGTCCAATCTCAACATGTGTCGTTCTTGGTGAATCTTCTCGAAGGGCCATATATAAGTTTAATTTATCCTTTTCGGGGTGGAATAGCTTGACTTCGATGTATTTTAAAGGCTTTTCCAATAAGCTGTATCTCTTCATTGGGACCACGTCTGTACAGATTTTTACTTGTTACTCGTCCACGAAATTTTGGATCAACTCTGAAGCCATATGTTCCATCGCTGAGCTGCCTGACTTCATAAAAGAACAATCCTGCATGATCAGCTAAGTTTCGTGCATCTTCTAGGAATCCTCGCACTCTGTCATATGTGCTTATTGATACGCTGGGTGCTGATCCTCGAGGATTGGTTGCCGATGAGAATTTAAGTCCCACCGTAATTTTATTTGCTTCTTCAACAAGAGCATGAATTCTATCGTATGTGTCATGATCAACGTTGACTTTTTTTACACCGGTTAAGATTTCTTTAAAAGATCTTCGATAAGTAGATGTTTCTCTTTCCATGCGATAACTATACCAAAAATGAGGCTAAATTGCAACTATAGGACATATTAATTGAGTTATTCGTAGAGAGGGTAGCTAAGTTAAGAGGTCGGTTGAAACGAAAAAACCGAAGCTCTGGGAGAATGTTCTACAAATGAGCCAATAATTCCAGAAAGATAGTCGAAATCAGAAGGAAGATTAATCTTTAGGCCAGGTCTATTAAATCTTTCTTGAGGATAGTTTATAGGCCCGAATCTCAAAGGATAAAAATAATCAAGAAAAAAATAGCTGCGAGGCCCGATTTCATCATCTAACTCAGTATAAATATCTTGAGTGCTGGCTTCGAAAGCTCCGCGATTATGAGGAAAGAAAAGCCGAAGGTGTAGGCGCTTCAGTGTTTCTTTTTCTGCTTCACTAAGTGGGTGACTAATAACTTCTCCTGAAACCATCAATTCTAATGGTGCATGAGAGTAGCCTTCGAAGTCTCCAAAATTAATTACTTCAGAGTCATCTCCTTGTTCAAATTGCCCTGCACCTGTTAGTGAATACCCGACATCCGCATGGGAAGGAACGAAGGCGGGATGTGAATCAGCGTCGAGTCTGCTCACTTGAAATAAGAATTCAAGTGGAAACGAGTTTCCTAGTAATTTTACACCCGCTTCATATGAGGTAAATCCATCGGAAGGATTTTCGCCCACCCATGTAAATTCAGGAGCAAATGGTCTGAATTCCTGTCCGACGAGTATTTCGTGAATAGATTGTCCTGGAGCTTCTTTTCGACTCATATGCGAGGCTATATTATAGCAGAAAATCTATGATTTACCTCGTGACTTGGAAGGATTGGACTTGGGCAAGAAGGTTTTTAGCGTACGGATTTTTCTGAAAATGCTCTCGGACCGGAGTAAGAATTTCATTTAATTTATTGGTAACCGATGTTTTCAGATCTTGTGGATGAATCTCCTTCTTTTTGTAGGCTTTTTCCAGGTCTTCGTAAGAATCAAAAGTAATGTCTCCTCCAAACCGCTCATTTCTCTCAACCGTAAACTTGTCAAAAACCTCAAAGAGGATGTAGCGGACATACTCAAGCACCGGATTTTCCTCAGTCATGCCTTCAGGACACCATGCCTTGTTCAATTTACGTTCGATATCATCCTTGGTGTCTGTCATAAAGATCGCTGAGTCAGGATTAGATTTGGACATTTTTAATTCTATGGTTCGCTTGACCTTGTCAGTGGTTTCAGCAGAAGGTTTGAGCAAACCGGCAAGCATATGGTGGCTTACGATCACCGGCTTCCAAAACCCGAGTTGATTACCGATCTCGCGGGCCAAGACATTTACTTTTCTCTGGTCCATGCCAAGCTGTGTGATCTTTGCCCCCAAAGTAAAAATATCAGCCGCCTGCATGCAGGGATAAATAAGTTGAGCGGCAGTTAGTTCATCTTTTTCTCCCCGTCCCATGATCTCTGCGGTGCGGATGAAGCGATTAATCGAATTGGTTCCTGCAATTTGGAGTACCAGTTTCCAGTAGTCGGCATCTTTTACCAGATCGGACGCCCAAATAAATTCGACGTTTTCCATATCCATCCCACATGATCTCCAGATCTCAATGAAATATTTTCCTACAGTTTGAATATTGTCCAGATCTCCGCCCATTTTTTTATTGGCTAATGCATGCCAGTCGGCGACAAGCATTTTAAACTTTACACCGGCTTTGGTCATTTTATTAACGTTTATTGCACGTAAGATCCCTTGGGCGATGTGCATCTGGCCCGAAGGCTCAAAACCATCATAGGCGATGAGTTTTTCATTAGAATCGAGTAGCGCTTTCAGCTCCTTTTCAGTGACGATTTCTTCACCCACCTCTTTAATAAGTTTTATTTTTTCCTCAGTAGTCATAAGAATGATTTATTATACAAACATTTTGCAGTATCTTCGATATAATAAGAACCATTATGAAAAAAAGAGTTTTATCAGGTATCCGTGCAACAGGAAAGCTTCATCTCGGAAATTATCTCGGAGCAGTAAAGGGAATGTTAACCCTTCAAGATGATCCAAAGTATGAAACGTTGTACATGGTTGCTGATGTCCATACGATAACCACTCCATATAAAGTTGAAGATCTTCGAGCAAATCGAAGAGAGGTTTTTATGGACTATCTTTCCTGCGGGCTGGATCCAGAAAAAAGCATCATGTTTCTTCAGTCAATGGTGCCAGAACATATAGAATTGGCTTACTATTTTTCAACCATTACAACAGTCGCAAAAATGCAGCATCTACCGACATTCAAAGAAAAAGTTAAACAATATCCTCAACACGTCACAATGGCTTTACTGAACTACCCACCATTGATGACCTCAGACATCTTAGTTTATAAGGCGGAATTAGTACCCGTGGGCTTAGATCAAGAACCACACCTCGAAATCGCTCGTGAAATTGCTCGAAGAATGAATCAATTATATGGGACGGACTTCCCGGAGCCAAAACGATTTGAGACAAAAGGTCAGTATATTCCGTCGCTCAAAGGAGAAGGTAAGATGTCAAAATCCGTAGAAGGAAGCTATGTAAATCTTACTGATTCAATTGATGAAGTTCAGAAAAAAATTCGCTCTATCCCAACAGCAACCAAGGCAGGTGGAGAAATGACCGGCGGAGTAGAATCTCTTTTTGTTTTAGGAAGACTTTTCGTGTCAGATATTTCAGATTACGAAAAGAAATTTAAAGACGGTTCACTACAGTTTTCGGAAATGAAAGATGAAGTAGCTGCTGCAATTTCAAAGGAACTAAAACCTATCCAGGAAAAAAGAAAAAAGATAGAAAAAGATCCTTCTTATGTCGACAAAGTTATTAAGGAGGGCGCTGAGAAAGCCCGAGCAATCGCTTCCCAAACAGTCCGCGAAGTTAAAGAGAAGATGGGCCTTGCTTGAAAATGAAACCACATTTTTACAATCTTCGCTCACGTCTTGGTCTAACCAATGTTCCCTACCGACAAAAAAGCCTAAACTTTGGAGTAGAAAAGGGGGGAGATGCTGTTCTTTCCAAAGAATTTCTTCAAAATTTTCACGGCGCAGTAGTTGACGAATTTGATTTTTCCAAGCCAGAAGAAACCAGTAAAAAAAACTACTACGACATCCTTGCAAAAGAGCTCAAAGGCGCTAAGAATCTAATACTAGACTCTCTTTCTGAAGATGAGACAGCGGTGGCTCTCGGTGGAGACAATAGCATATCATTTTCGCCTCTTGCTGCTATGCTGGAACGATATAAACCAAATCGCGTGGGATATGTCAGGATTGATTCTCATCCTGATATGAATAGCATTAAGGTGTCACCTTCCGGCAACTTTCACGGTATGTGGATGAGGCCGTTTGTCGACGATTTTGAAGAAAAAAAAATATCAAATCTGATCAAAAATAAATTGACGCTTTATCAGCTCCTTTTTATTGGAAATCTTGATATCGATTCTGGCGAAAAAGAATTTTTTACCGGAAAATCAACGGTATTTTCTCCAGGATACCTCAGAGAGAATAAAGAGAGCGCCCTGATGAATCTTGAGCAGTTTGCCAATATCTACGAGCATATTTATCTTGGAATAGATATAGATGGATTCGACGCATCAATTGCCCCCGCCACGGGAATTCCGGCAAAAAGCGGATTACTTCTCACAGATGTCCAAGAGGTTTTTGAAAAAGTAAAA
>MGBA01000005.1:10002-14717 GCA_001789965.1 Candidatus Roizmanbacteria bacterium RIFCSPLOWO2_02_FULL_40_13 | reverse complement strand
GAGCAGTTGGTTTGCGTTGATTTAGTTGAGGTGAATCCTGAGAAAAAAGGTGCGGCGCAGACAGTAAAACTTGTGCAAGCAATTCTTTTAAGCCTGTTGCGATAATCTAATTCATCTATTGACAACCTCAAAAGCGCCTGTATAATGAAATTAGTTTATTATTTCTGCTAAAAGATTACAGAACTTCGTTTTCAATTCATGCAGCTAAATTCATATTTTTAATGAGAGGGGGTGAGTTTTTTCAGTGAGTAAAAAATTATACGTAGGAAATCTTCTTTACGAAGTATCCGACGAAGACTTGAAGGAACTGTTTTCTGCACAAGGAGCAGTCGCTTCAGCAAGTGTCGTCCGATATCATGATTCCGGAAGGTCGAAAGGCTTCGGATTCGTCGAAATGGAGAATGAGGAGGATGCGAAAAAGGCAACCGACGCTTTAAACGGAAGTGATTATAAAGGTCGTAAGCTTATTGTTTCTGAAGCACGTCCGCCTCGTCCGAGAGAAGATGGAGGAAACGGCGGAGGAGACCGTTTCTAAAAAGTTGTAAAAAACTTTTAATATACATAAGCCCTGCCATTTAGGCGGGGTTTTGTATAATAAAATACCAATGAACAAGTATATTCCCAAAGAAATTGAAAAAAAATGGCAGGAGAAATGGAAAAAAGACAAATTATTTTCTCCGGATTTAGATAAGGCAAAGAATCCTTATTACGCCCTGATGATGTTTCCCTATCCCTCTGCCGAGGGTCTTCATGTGGGCAATATGTATGCGTTTACCGGTGCAGATATTTATGCGCGCTTTATGCGATTGCAAGGGTACGACGTCTTTGAGCCGATGGGTCTGGATGGATTTGGAATTCACAGCGAAAACTACGCGTTAAAAATCAACAAGCATCCAATGGAGCTTTCCAAGGAGACGGAGAAGCGTTTTTACGCACAGCTTGAGTCGATTGGAAACGCATTTGATTGGACTCGCACCGTTGAGACATATAAACCCGATTACTACAAATGGACCCAATGGATTTTCTTACAGATGTACAAACATGGACTGGCGTATAAAAAGAAAGCTGATGTGAATTGGTGTCCGTCCTGCAAGACAGTGCTCGCCGACGAACAAGTGATTGCCGGAAAATGTGAACGTTGCGGATCAGCTGTTGAAAAAAAACAGCTAGAGCAGTGGTTTTTTAAAATCACCGATTATGCGGAAAGACTTTTAGCTAATCTGGACAAGCTGGATTGGTCTGAAAAAGTAAAGATCGCTCAAAGAAACTGGATCGGAAAAAGCGAAGGAATGATCATAAATTTTGACAACATTAAGGTCTTTACCACAAGATCGGATACTACTGATGGAGCAACCTTTATCGTGCTTGCACCGGAACATGAATTAGTTGGGAAATTTACGACAAAAGAATACGACAAGAAAGTTAAAGATTATGTTGAAAAAGCAAAAAGCAGATCAGATCAGGAAAGAATTGTAGAAGGACGCGAAAAAACCGGAGTTTTTACAGGTTCATATGTCGTAAATCCGGTGACTAAAAAAAAGATACCTGTCTGGATTGCAGATTATGTCTTAGTCGGATACGGCACCGGAGCAATAATGGCAGTACCGGATGCTGATGAGCGCGATAAAGAATTTGCAGAGAAATTTAAACTGCCAATTGAAAAAACTTCGTTCAAAGCTAAGCCAAAAGGGGAAAAGAAAGTAAACTATCACTTGCGGGATTGGCTTATCTCAAGGCAGCGTTATTGGAGTCCACCTATTCCAATTATCTATTGTGAAAAATGTGGTACCGTTCCTGTCCCTGAAAAAGATCTACCAGTAGAGCTTCCGTATGTTAAAAATTTCAGACCAACTGGGACAGGACAATCTCCTCTCGCAAGCATTAAAGAATTTTATGAAGTTGCATGTCCGAAATGTAAAGGAAAAGCCAGACGGGAGACCGATGTTTCCGATACGTTTTTAGACAGCGCATGGTACTTTTTCCGATACACTTCCACGGAAGATCAAACACAACCTTGGAAAAAGGATAGAGTTAAAAAGTGGCTTCCGGTTAATATGTATATCGGAGGAGCAGAACACTCCGTATTGCATCTATTATATTCGCGTTTCTTAAGTATGGTTTTTAAAGATATTGGATTATATTCTCATTTCGAAGAACCCTATACTCAATTCCGAGCACATGGTCTGATTATCTCGGAAGGTGCAAAGATGAGCAAAAGCAAAGGCAACGTCGTTAACCCGGATAAATTTATTGGTGAATATGGCGCGGATACATTACGGACATATCTTATGTTTATCGGACCGTTTGATCAGGGAGGGGATTTCCGCGAGCAGTCGATCATCGGAGTATATAGATTTTTTCAGCGTGTTTGGGCTCTCCAGACAAGATTATCTTCCGCAAAGAAACTGGAAAAAGAAGGAGAAAGTTGGATGGGTATGACCGTCGCAAAAGTAGGAGATGATACAAAAAATTTACGTTTTAATACCGCGATTTCTGCCATGATGGAATGGGTTAATTATCTATATACTCAAAAAGAAGTTTCGCAAAACGAATATAGAACATTGTTAATTTTACTAGCTTCTTACGGACCTCATATGACCGAAGAACTATGGAAAATTATCGGGGAAAAATATTCGGTTCACCAGCAAAAATGGCCAGCTGTTGATATAAAAGCATTACAAAAAGAAAGCGTAAATATTCCGGTGCAAGTAAATGGAAAGTTAAGAGCAGTGTTAACTTTACCATCAAATGAAATCAAAAAAGACACGGTCGTAGCAAAAGCACTTGAACTTGAAGCTGTTCAAAAACATTTATCAGGAAAGAAGGCAGAGCCTATTTATGTGGAAGGAAAAATTCTTAACTTAATCGTAAAATAATACAAAAAAATCTACAAATTAAGCAAACGGACGTACAATTATGTGGTTTTGGGTTATTACATCTTGTCTCGCTTTATTCTTTTTGACCTGGCTTGGAATCTCGATTTATATTCGAATCATTGCGCCGGGTCGCATCTTCGAAATCGACAAAAGCAATATTAAACTTCATATAAAACACCAAAAAACTTATTTGAAAAACAAATCAGGTGAAAAAATAGAGATTGTTACTATCCCAAACAAACACAGGAAAAACATTATTTTATATCTGCATGCATCAGTCGGAAGACTAATGAATGTCCTGACCAGACTGCGAGAGTTTGGGACCGTGGTATCTCCGGCATACTCTGGCTATGCAGGATCCGAGGGAAACCCGAATACGAAAAAAATTTATGAAATAGTTGATGTGGTGATGAAAGATCTTTTTGAAAAAGGATATAAGCAGCGGGATGTTACCGTCATCGGGCATTCAATGGGCGGCGTACCGGCAATATACGCCGCAGTAAAGTATCCCAATCTGAAAAAAGTAGTTTTGGTAAACGTGTTTTATAGCCTTATGAAGATCTGCAATCGGGATCACTATGGATTTTGTCTCTTCACCTTTAACCTTCTCAATAATGGATTACTTGCAGGAAAAACAAAAGCAAAGATTCGCCAGTTTCATGCAAAAGCAGACCGGATAGTACCTTTTGAAGACGGAAAATTGCTCTTTGAAAAACTTGGATCAAAAGACAAAAAATTCTTCGAAATAAAGGGCACTCACCGTTTCTTCAGCGTCCGAAACACCCTCACAAAAGAGTAGCCTCGATTCTTGTGCTAAAATAGGTTAATTTGCCCCTGCCCGCAATGCTACGCATAACGTTGCAGGCGGGCGGTCGTCTATGTTTTACACATATGTTTTAAAAAGCTTGAAGGATAAGAAATTATATGTCGGTTGGACACTCGACTTAAATAAACGAATAGTAGAGCACGACAATGGAGCAGTTGAAGCGACAAGGAATAGACTTCCTGTCCAACTAATATATTACGAAGCATGTACTAATAAGAAAAAAGCAATTTCCAGAGAAAAACAATTGAAATCTGGTTTTGGAAGAGCATACTTAAAAAGAAGAATTTAATAATTGCCCGGTCGTCTAATGGTAGGACAGCGGACTCTGAATCCGCTAATCGGGGTTCGAATCCCTGCTGGGCAGCCAAATTATGAGAGATAAAGATCCATGGTGGCACCAATATTGTTTAGCACTTATTCTTTTGCTTGGTTTTCTGCTATTAACCTTCGTTTTTAAATTTCTTTATAAGAGCTCCCAGAGTTTACTAATTACCTCGCTCTTATTAAGTTACGGTGCGTATGGATCTTTGAGATTCATATTTACAAATGAAATAATGAGGCGGGTTTGGGTTAAAACAAAATTAAGTTATGAAGAGTCGGAGAAAATTGCAAAACAACTAGGTAGAGGTAAAGATTATGAAAAAATTCCAGCGCCACTAGACAATAGAATCAGAGAACCGTTTAAGTGGGCTCCCAAATACATCGGAGTACTTGAAGGAATTACTTATACTTCTGCAATAGTTTTTAACCAATTTGGATTAATAGCTGTGTGGCTCACTTTTAAAGCCCTCGGCGAGTGGAGCGATTCAAAAGAAGCAGGACCAACAAGAATTAGAGCTAATAATTTCGTAATAGGAAATGGAATTTCTTTAATCACAGGCGTAATTGGCGGAATAGTTTTTTGGCTATTTTACAACTCAACGGTGATAATAAGATCTATAGAAAATGCTTATGGAGTTGTAAAATAAGTTCTAACATGTTCCAGTTCTCGCAGCAAATTCTAATAACAAAGA
>MGBA01000005.1:0-9973 GCA_001789965.1 Candidatus Roizmanbacteria bacterium RIFCSPLOWO2_02_FULL_40_13 | reverse complement strand
AGCAAATTCTAATAACAAAGAAAGCTCATGAACAAAAATGACGTCATCTCCAAAATGAAATCTCTGAGTCTTCCTGAGGGTTCTTATGTGGTCTTCGGCAGTGGGCCAATGGCTGCTCTTGGAATCCGCGAGGTGAATGATATCGATCTGTATGTTTCAACTGAGGTTTTAGAAGAGCTTAAACAAAAAGGGTGGAAGCAAATTCATAAAGGTCCTAGGGACGAGCCACTAACACTTGATGTATATGAGGCACATGACCACTGGGAATTCAGTCCATATAGTCCCACACTTAAAGACCTCTTATCCCGCGCATTCGTAGTCGACGGAGTGACATTCGCATCAATAGAAGATGTCCGGAAATCAAAAGAATCAAGAAGTGGACCGAAACATATGGCTGACGTAAAACTCATTGATAATTATATCGGAAAACAGAAGAATTAAATTATTTTTGACCAACTACCCAGTCAATCTTGTGAGATAATAAAAACCGATATGAAACCTAAAATTCTAATTACCGACAGTCTGTTTATTTTCGAAGAGCATGAAAAGAGATTGAGGGATGCTGGTTTTGAAGTAGAACGTCTAGACAAGCCAAAAGCTTCTGAAGAAGAACTTATAAAAGCAGTCAAGGACAAAGATGGTTATATTTTAGGTGGAATAGAAAAGGTTACGGAACCGGTAATTAATGCTGCAAATAAACTAAAAGGAATTGTATTTTCAGGTTCAGATTGGGCAGGTTTTGTACCCGCTCATGAACTAGCAACTAAGAAGGGTATAGCCATTGCAAATGCGCCTGGAGCCAATTCTACCTCGGTTGCCGAATACACTATTACATTAATCTTTATGATGCTTCGAAGAGCGTTGGAGCTTGGAAGTACCGGAGATAAAACCTTCATGACAACGCAAAGTGTTTCAGATGTAAAAATCGGTATTGTAGGATTGGGAAGAATCGGAACAAAGGTCGCAAAAATGCTTAAAGGATTGGGAGCTAAGGATATTTGCTACTGGAATCGAACAAGAAAGCAAGATTTAGAAAAAGAACTTGGGATTAAGTGGCTGTCATTAGAAGAACTCTTTAAGACGAGTGATGTTATAACTGCGCATGTTTCTTCTCAAGCAGGCCAGGTTTTCACTAAGGACCTTCTTAATAAGAGCAAAGATGGAGTTTTGTTCATAAATACTGGTGCAGACCCTACGTATGACATGGACGCCTTGTATGAACTTTTAAAAGCAGGAAAAGCACGGGCAGGATTTGATGAAAATATAAAAGATGAACGATTTAAAAAACTACCGCTATCTGTATGGTTCTGTTCAAATGAAAATACCGCATATAACACCCACGCTGCAAATAAGCTCGGAAGTGATATGGCGACGGAAACTATGATCAATATTCTTACCAAAGGTGACGATCAATATGTAGTAAACCCAGACTTCAAGAAAGCAAGAAAATAACGTAGATTTTTTATTCTAGGGCGATTTCAGACTCTCTTTTATTAAATTCTTGTTCGGTTATTTCTCCTTTTTCTAAAGATTCGATTAAATTTTTCAGTATTTCTATTCGTTTATAGCTTACATCAACCGCTTCTTGTTCTCTTTTTGTCAGTGTTTTCTTTCTTTTCTTATAGAGTTCCAGATATTTTATTCCTTCATCTATAAATACCTTTCGGGAAGATGGTTTTTGGAGATGGTTTGGATCTATCGCCCGTCTGAAGATTACTAGCGGTTTTTTAATGTATCCGACCTCATATTTTTCAGTGATCCTGTTCCACATGTCAGTATCCTCATGTCTTTTCAATGACTCGTTGAAATAACCTACTTCATCAAACAAAGTTTTTTTTGCCATTATGGATGGTGGAGAAATAGGGGGACTTTTCGCAAAGGTCGGCAGGTCAAATTTTGACATTTCCAGATGGGTAAACTCTTTCTGACTAAATCGGGTCATAATAATTCTTTTACCATTTATTTCAATATATTGGTCAACGTACACAAGGGGAATATCAGGATGGGACTCTAAATAATCCAATTGGGCCTTTAAAATACCCGGAAGCCATAGATCGTCTGAGTCCAAAAAAGAGATGTATTTTCCACGGGCGTGCTTAATACCGACATTTCTCGCACTCGCCGCACCACCGTTTTTTTTCCGTATTACCTCAATAGGCAGATTAAGGGATTGTAAATATTCAATTGTTCCGTCAGTAGATCCGTCATCAACCACAAGGACTTCATAATTTTTTGGCTCTTGTTGCAGGACGCTTTTAACAGCATCAAGAATTAATCCTTTTCTGTTATGTGTAGGGATTACTACGCTTATTACCGGAGTCATGATGTTATTGTACCGAGAAAATAATGCTAAATCCTGATCGAGATAGAGGAGGTGAGGCGCCGGGCATTCTTCCAGTCCCAGAGGATCTGCCCGTCTTTTAGTTTTTGAAAGGCGAATTCATTGGCAAGATGCTGTACTTTTTCATTTTCTCTGGCGACCAGCCGAGAAGACCCGCCACCATCAAGCAGATACGCCCATTTATACCGGTCCCGTGAAAAAATCGGAAGGATTTCCTTTATTGATACACCCTGAAAACCGGGAACATACTTGGAACCGTCAAAAACTATAAAATGCATGTATCCGTTTTTGGCTTCTGCAAGGACCGAACGTGCATCTTTTATCTTTGTTTGGGAAGGGGCAAGATAATAAGGGTCGTTTATGCTTTTTCCGATGGTGATTCCGGCTGAAATGGAATCAAGATCCAGTCCGTCAAGGGTATGCGGAGTTACTCTTTCACCAACTTTAAATAGGTTTCCGTGTTTTGCTATCTGCAGGATAAATAATCCTTCAAAAAAATGCGTCCCACCGTCTTTATTGATCTTTGTAACGACGAGATTGTCATTTTTATCTTTGTTCACGACTACATCAATGACACCGGATTTTTTAGGAGTAGTAATCGCCTTATCATCTAAAATTCCGATCTGAATATTGGTCTGGGGATCGCGCAGTCTAATTACATTTGAGCACTTGGAATTGTAAAGAATTGCTCCATAGAGATGTTTTGATTCGGTTTTGCTGAATGCTCCAACCCATCTTATGCGCTTTCTTCCTATTACGATAATTCCCTTGGCCTGCGTTGTCTTTGCGTGTAGTTTGCCGTTTAAGATGTACGCGATCGGTTCATCCCAGGAAGGGAGACCATGCACCTTATCTTTCCGTACGCAGAGATTATATGGCAAATCCAGTGGTTTCCGATGTGCTACGTCAGCAAGAAAGAAAAAGGCTCCATTGATCACGCCCACGGTGTTTACGTCTTTTTTAACCATATCAGCAAGGGAGTAAGGGGTATTTGAAGAGTGAATCTCAGGCACGATGTCAGATCGCTTAGCGTCCCAGAAGATGTTATAGATATTGGTGAAATTGCCCTTTGAGAACTCCTTACACTCTTTTTTAAGCCATACTCCTGGTCTTATCTCCTGAAGTGAATCAGGCACGCGTACGGCGATACACTGAGTAAATTTACCTATATTTTGAATGTCCACAGAGATACCGGTGCGTGAAAGATATTTTATTTGTTGCTTTTGATTGAAGAGATATGTTCGCATTGCTATATGGGTTAACGGGATGATCTATTCTAGCATATTCAAGGTCAAAATACAATCCACAGATATGTAATTTTTCTTATAATAAGAGCGTGTATTACTTCTACATTTTGCGATGCTCTGACGATTCTCTGTACTGCGGAATCGCCAAAGATCTTCAAAAGAGACTGAAGGAACATAATTCTCAAACCTCAAAGACAAAATACACAAGAGTTAAGCAGCCTGTTTACATAGTTCATTACGAAAAATTTGAGAGCCGGGGAGATGCATTAAAAAGAGAGTTTGAGGTCAAACAGTGGCCAAAATCAAAAAAAGAAGGACTTCTAAAGGGTTCATAAAAAAGTAGGAAAACAATAATGATAAGGTGAGAATTTCAAGACTCAGAATATGTTAGCATGAAGGAATGAGCGCTTATTGTAAGTATTGTTGGCCTTCAAAGACCAAATCTCATTTAAACAATCACATCGAATATTATCACGACAAACTCCTCGGAAAATTTCTCAAGCGAAAAAAACAAAGCAATTTTTGGGGTAAATTTTTAGAAATTCTTGCAAAGATAAATATTGTTAAGTTTGTTTCTAATCCTGATGATTCAAATCTCTACAATCGGAGTTTGATCTTCTTTAAAGAGGCGAAAAAGAGAGGACTGAATGTATCCGCTATACAAGCGTTCGGAAAATATGATAATACATTCAAGTACATATTAAACGATCAAGCGATTTATTATGATGGAATTCCTTTAAATCGTATAGGTGATCCAATCATAGATCTTGATAATAAGATAGAGATCAAAAAAATCCTTCAGAAAAATAATCTACCGGTTTCAACGGGCGGTTACTTTACAAAATTAGACGAAGCGATCCAATTTTCTCATTTATTAACCTATCCACTGATCGTAAAACCCAATAATGGATCACTCAGTCATCATGTAATTGGTCCTATTAAAAATGAGCAGGAATTACGGAAAGCTATTGAGATTGTTCAACTTTATAGACCAGACTTCATAATAGAGGAATACATTGTAGGAAGACTCTATCGGGCAACAGTGATCGGCAAAAAACACGTATTTATTTGCGAAAAGGATCCGGCTAATATTATTGGTAATGGGCAATCAACTATCGCTCAACTAATCAGTAAAAAAAACTCAAAGAGAGGAAAAAAAGACCAATTCGATACGACGTTACATGAAATACCGATCGACAATGTTTTGAAAAGTAAATTGCAATTTTTACAACTTAATCTAAAATCAATTCTTCCAAAAAGCAAAAAAATCTATCTTCACGAAAAGTTCGTGTTGAATGCCGGTTGCGATATCATCTCGCGAACGACCTCAACTCATCAAGAAAACAAAAAATTATTTCTCAAGGTAGCTCAAGTACTTGATGTCGATATAGTAGGAATTGATTTTATTTGCGCTGACATCGAGAGACCTTGGAACAAACAAAAATCCGCAATTATCGAGACAAATAGTCTGCCTTATGTGGACATGCATCAATACCCCTCACAAGGTGTTCCGGACCCCGTCGCCAAGGTCGTCTGGGACCATATTTTAGCCTCAAAATAGGCATAAATAGGCAAATTATGATATTGTAACCGCCCTTGTGATAGCGTATAATGACAGGATGAAACCTCAATTAATTACCATTCCTAATGGGCTAAAAGTACTTCTGGTTGACACCAAATCATTCCCCACTCTGACCACTATGCTTCTCGTCGGCGCAGGGTCCCGATACGAAAATAAAGTAAACAATGGAGTCGCTCACTTCTTTGAACACATGGCCTTTAAAGGCTCTACAAAGTATCCGGATTCTTTTACAATCGCTTCGACTATTGAAGGTTTGGGAGGTTCATTTAATGCGTTTACGTCAAAAGATCACACTGGTTACTGGATAAAAGCTACGAACGAGCATTTTCCAACAGTTATAGATGTTATTTCAGACATGGTTCTTAATCCTTTACTCGCAGAAGATGAGATTGAGCGTGAAAAAGGAGTTATCGCTGAAGAGATCAACATGTATGAGGACACTCCATCCCGAAAGGTTGCAGAAATTTTCGAACAATTATTATATGATGGAAATCCTCTCGGATTTGATATTGCAGGGAGTAAAGAAACGGTAAAAAAATTCACCAGAAAAACCTTTACTGATTATATCGCTAACCTGTATCATCCAAAAAATTCGGTAGTGGTCGTAGCAGGTGGATTTGACAGTAAAACGGATTACAAAAAAATCATAGAAGAGAAGTTTAAGGGGTGGAAAAACGGCAAAAAGAAGGCTGATTTCGAAGTTCTGAAAGAAAAACAATCTGCTCCCGCTATTCTTATTCAGCATAAAAAAACAGAACAGACTCATTTTGCCCTTGGATTCCGTGCATACGCAACCGGAGATAAAAGACGCCATGCTGCCGGGCTTCTAAGCGCAGTGCTTGGTGGTGGAATGTCTTCAAGGCTCTTTATGGAAGTCCGCGAAAGACGGGGACTCTGCTATTACATTTCTACAGGTCGCGAAACCTATGTCGATGTAGGAAATTTCGTATCACACGCCGGTGTAACTAATAATCTTGACAAGACGAAGGAAGCCATCAGAGTAACCCTTACCGAACATAAGAAAATTGCCACCGGAGATCTTAAAAAAGAAGAAGTTTTTAAGGCAAAAGAGCTGTTAAAAGGAAGATTGCTTTTATCTTTGGAGGATTCCCAGAACGTATCAATGTTTTTTGGAAACAGACTTCTTCTTGAGGGAGAAACGTTGTCGCCTGAAGAGCTTGTAAAAAAGATTGACGAAGTCGAAATGAACGAGATCGTTGAAGTAGCAAAAGACTTATTCAAACCTGAGAAACTAAACCTTGCTCTTATCGGACCTTTCCAAAAAGGCGACATCACGGCAACAGACCTCGCTTTCTAAAGTCCAAGAAACAAGACACAAGAAACAAACAAATTTCAAATCTCAATGTTTAAATAATTAGAATTTTGTAGTTTATTGCTTGTTTGTATCTTGTTTTTTGCAACTTGATACAATTACTTCATGGTGCTTGTTTTTCTCTTCGTTCTTGGTCTTGCTGTTGGGTCATTCCTCAATGTTTGCATAGACCGGTTGCCAAAAAATAAAAAAATTACCGGCAGATCTCAATGCGACTTTTGCAAAAAAAAGCTCAAACCGATAGATCTTATACCGGTTTTTTCTTTTTTTCAATTGGGAGGAAAATGCAAATACTGTCGTAAAAAACTCTCCTTTTATTACCCTTTTGTTGAAATAGTTACAGCAGTAGTTTTTGTTGTTCTGTGGGTCTATTTACCTCAATCTGAGATTCAAAAAGTCTTTTATCTTGGATTGTTTGCTACGCTTATCGGAATCTTTTTCGCAGACTTAAAGTATCAGATAATTCCGGATGAACTTCAAATTACATTGTTTATCTTCGCATTTTTTTTAATTGCAGACAGGGGAGGTGGAGTAAAACAACTTGCCGAGCATTTGTTTAGTGGTGCTATTGTTATGCTTCCCATGTATCTCCTCCATATTCTGACAAAGGGTAAGGGAATGGGTTTCGGAGACGTAAAGCTTTCCTTTATCATAGGTTTTTTACTCGGGATTACCGGAGGATTCATAGCGCTCTACTTAGGATTTGCAGTAGGAGCTGTGATAGGAGTAGGGCTCCTTATGTCAAAAAAAAGAAAATGGAAAAGTAAGATTGCCTTCGGACCGTTTATTGTTATTGGTTTTATCTCGGTACTTCTCTCAGGACAGAGGCTTATAGAGCTTGTTAGAGAGATCTATCGCTTCTAATAAAAAAGTATACAAAAAACAGCAGAGATATATTACAATTAAGAAATTATATGGAACAAACACTTGTAGTTTTAAAACCAGATGCAATTCTCCGTGGCTTAACCGGAGAGCTTCTTGGTCGCTTTGAGAGGGCTGGATTGAAGCTGGTTGCTGCAAAAATGGTCCAGGTTGACAAGGGACTTGCGGAAAAGCATTATCCTGCGGATAGAGAAGAATGGTTGAAGCTCCTTGGCCACAAAACCCTCGACAACTACAAAGAACTCAAGAAGGATACAAAAGCGGAAATGGGCACAGATGATCCCTTAAAGTTGGGACACATGGTTAGAGGATGGCTTCTTGACTATATTTCGTCTGGTCCTGTTTTTGCGGCTGTTTTAGAAGGTCCGCATGCTGTTGAACTGGTACGAAAAATCACCGGACATACCCTTCCTTTTAAGGCTGATCCGGGGACGATACGGGGAGATTATTCTTTTGATTCTTCTCATCTTGCCAATACCGGAAAACGCGCTATAAAAAACCTTATTCATGCTTCCGGAAATCTCGAAGAAGCAAAATATGAGATTCCTCTATGGTTTTCAAAAGAGGAAATCGCAAAGTACGAACGCTCCGAAGAAAAAGCAATGAAATAAGGTTGAAAACCGGTTTTTCCTGCTATAATAGTCTGCATGGAAAGAAGATTGAGAGTTCTTAGGGCGCCGATTCCACCATCAGAAAGAAAAACCGCCAGAGACAACTTCACTAGGGACGCAAAATCCATTACTGCTGTATCAGTAGAGCTTTAGGAGTTATGCTTGGTAACGTGGTAGAGTCTGCCGTGCTGGGCGTCGTCGGTGGTTTGGGAACATTCGTAGGAGGAATCGTGCTGTCTGGTCTTTCGTATCTGAGAAATCTGCGTAGTGCAAGAAGAAAGTCGTTCAGCGCGCGAGATTAATTTTTCACAACTACATAGGTCCAGGGGTTTTTTTCTTCAAAAACAGTCCGATCTTCTTTCGTCTTCGCGCTGAATTTAGTCTCAGAAATTAGGTAATTATCTTCATTAGCAGGCTTTATTTTATAGCCGACCGTGACAGTTTCACCGGTTTTAACCGACAGATTCCATGTAAGTTTCTTTTTTGAGGTCTTAAACTTATTTTTTATTGAAAGATTGCGTAAAGGGTCTATTTTCCCCAAATATCCGTTTGAAGCATCAGGATCGTTTGGTTCAATACCAAAGTGAAGATGGGGTCCGGTCGAAAGCCCGGTGTTTCCGGAAAGCGCTAACAGATCTCCTTTTTTAACTTTATCTCCGGGTTTTACATCAGTCTCGCTTAAATGACCATAATAACTCTTACCCCAACTATGTTGTACGACAACTGTTAGACCATATGCGACAGCATGATCAGGAATTTCAACAACTTCTCCGTCGTCAACGCTGATGATTTCTGTCCCCGGGCTAACTGCAAAATCAACACCGTCATGAGCTTTTACACCGTATGCATGATACGCTTCAAGAAGATGAGTTTCTGCATCCGGCTCTTCTTCGAAATGCAATGTTATTGGGAAATCGCCCTTAAAAGGTAGAGCCAAATTCATAGTAGATTCGTCGTCGCCGACAGCATCAGGATTTTTCACGTCTACTGTATCTAGATTGCTTGGTTCAAGCATTGCGGGCACGAATTCATTGAAAGAACCTTCGAAATCTTCATTAGCTACGAGCGTTAATTTAACCTGATATTCATTGTCTTTCTTCACGAACGTAGGAGCATCTCTCTTAACTTCAAAAGGAGTAGAATTAACCACATCGAAATTGCTGATCAACTCTTGTCCTGATTCATCATCTTTTAATTTAAAAAGATATGTGCCAATATTATCTGTCTGAAAAATGGTTTCATAAAACCCGGGTTTTTCTTTCGAACATTCTTGTGGTTTGGGAATTGTCTGCTTTTTTTCTTCGGAAGTAATGGTGTTTAAAATAGAAGATTCTTTTTCTTTTTCACAAAGTACTGTGCCGTCCGATGAAAAAAGCACGACGTTGGATTTCCCGACCTGTCCTGGTTCTAGGACAGACTGATTTTGGTTTGCAAAACTTATTCCCCAAAACACATCTTCGTCAACAAGCTTTGTCTCACCGTCCTTCACCAGAAGATGAAATTTTCCGGGTTTTACGTTTTTTGGGATCTCAATATCGAGAACTTTTCCATCACGGTCTCTTAAAACAGCTTGGAATTCTAAATCTTCTCCTTTTACGTTAGTCAGCCTCACTTCAAGTGGCTTAGCTTCGCCTTCATAAGAAAGAGACAGATTTTCCCACGGCATAAAGGCCCTTTTTTTAAGTAAAAGTTTGGGAGAAATAGATTGAATTTGGTCTTTGGCTGGGTCTAAAGTAGGAACATACTGAGCAAAGGAAGAACCGGTTGCGAAAAAGATCGCCAAAATAATTACCGCAACAACTTTTAAGCCTTTTTTCATGTATAGCCTATAATCATTATGAGGAAGTTTTATCCCTTTGTCAAGCCTCAAATTGAAATCTTACAAAAACACAAGATCTGGGGGTGTAAATATAAAATACCTACCATATACCACAAAAAACTCTTTGCTATAATTAGGAGAAGTCGCTACAAAAGTAT
>MGBA01000004.1 GCA_001789965.1 Candidatus Roizmanbacteria bacterium RIFCSPLOWO2_02_FULL_40_13 | reverse complement strand
CTGTATTTTGTTCTCTTTCTCTTGCCATAATTATTCGTCAAAAACTCCTTTCTCAAAAGTGATTTTCATGCTCGGATGTTTTTCGTAGGGAGTTCGTACTTCGTTAAAAAGCATTGTTGGAAATTCAAAGGGATAATAGCCTGTCCTTAGATCTCTTTGCGCCTGGCTTAATTCACGTCTTTGGTCCATCGTTACATCTCGCGGATCTACTCCGAAGATTTCTCGTAGATAAGAGGCTCGTGTAAACGGCCCTTTGTCCAAGGCGCGAATTATCTTTGCTTTCAGAAGATTTGCTGGTCTTATTTCACCGTTCACATCAATCTTAATCCGACCTTCAGGATATTTCTTAGTTGGCTCCTTATAGACTCGTACTTTTAACTCCTCCTTAGGAAGTTCACGAAAGGTCCACCGAGATATTGCGATATGTACACCTCGCGGTAAACGATGCATTGTGTCTCCTAAGTGGGCAACTGCGTCAGGAATTTCTAAGAACGATCCGTACGTGTGCTTTAATTGATAAAGAGCAACGTTCGCAGGAGTTCTTTCTCTCGGACGCTGCTCGTCATAGGGTTTCCCAAAGACATCTTCCATCAGTGTTCTTCGTGAAAAAATACCTCTCTGATAAGCTCGTAGAACTTGTGCTTTGACCAGAGTTATTGAGTGTCGCTTACCATCAACCTTGGCGAATATCTGTCCTTCAGGATGAAGATTAGTCTTCTCTTTATAAACTTGGATTAGATGACCAATAGTTGGAGGTTTCGGTTCTGTATCCGGCTTCTTTTTTGAAGCAGGGTGTCTCTTAGGACGTTCTATAAGTTTTTCATTTGTGAGTGCGTCGATGGCATCTCGAATTGGATCAGACAGGTTAAAGGGAGGATTTAAACTAATTCTTTCGAAGGTTCTGACCGCCTCTCTCAATTGAGCGTCAATAAGAAGAATGCTCGTGCCAAACCTATTTTCAGGATTGAATAAATAATGAAGTGCCGGTACCATTCCTTCGGCAAGAATCCTCATCGCCTCACGGGGACCACCTCTTGTTTCCAAGATTGAATATGCAGTTGTTACATGTCCTAGAGATGTTTCCGGTCGCAGCAGAGTAGAGTAACAGATAAAGCCCGATAAATCAAGCTAAACCATCATTTTCTGCTATTCCCAGTCCTCTTCTCATTCGCTTTGCTGCTTTTAAATTACACCTAGCTACAAGTGTTCTAGTTACGGTCATAGGGATCGCCCAAAGTAATCCTACGAAAGCAATGGCGACTAAAGCGACCCCTTCAACGGCAATTACACTTGGCGAAAGCGTGCTTTTTCTTTTTTCCCAGGCCTTTCTAACAAGAGGGTTTGCCTCATCTGAGTAAGATTCAATATTTCTAATTTTTAGTTCGTCCTCTGCTAAAAATGCCTTTTTGGTTGAGATATGATCAACGACACTTGCTACTGCAAGTATGCCCCCGCCTATTAGCCTTGTCGTAGTGTTAATTTCGGGCACAATGAGGGCGGTACTAATTAACGTCGGAATAAGAACAGGCATGTGCCGTATCCTTTCTGAAAATCCCATAAGTCTCTCTACTGGATCTAATGGCATTTCTCGATAGGCTTTCGCCATTGGATCTAATCTTTCGGACATATTAGTATTATATCAGTTTAGACTGTTAAGACAGCATGAAAAGAAGTTCTTGACAAGTTTTTTAGCCCGCTATATAATCGCTACAATGGCCATACCACGACTTGAACGCGACTCGCATATCCCTCCGGAGATACGTTCTTCTCCACAACTTCAACTTCAAAGAGCGCAGCATGTTGAGGATGTTTGGGGGAAAATTGTAGATAAAAGCTCGTATCTGCCTCCTACTGCAGTGGTAGTTTCGGTTCTACTTGACCTTGGAAGTATATTTTCAAGACGTATGGAAAAGGTTTCGAAAAAATCCAATTGGATTACTGCCGGACTTACCGCAGGACTTATTGGTGCCGCGGTTATGGAAGCTCGTGCGATTGTGAAGAGAGGTCGTATTGAACTTCCGATCGTCGAAGATGAAGAAAGAGCTTGCAAAAAAACCAAGCTTCATCTCGTTCATGGAGCAGCTGTCGCAGGTTAAAATGCTTGGCAGAGCAGTCGGGTCTGGAACTTTCTGGATATTGCGCTTTCTTACCAATCAAATCTTCTTCCTACGACTCCTAAATCTCTTTGAATTTGAGTATTTAATGCCTTTCTGGTTACTTTTCGACTTGCGTTTTGTGTTTGCAGCTCCGAACCAGTATTTATAGCACTTTTGACAATACCCCAAAACTCAGAGATCATTTTAGAATCTCCCGAGGAATCAATGGTAACTTGTCTCACGCTTCCTTCTCCAGCGGGTTTAGAAACGACTTTAATAGGAGGAAAATCTACAACTTTATTCCACTTTTTCGCTACCAATTTTATTAAAGCAGCGTCATCGCCAGAACAGGGAATACCCTCTCTAGCTGTTTCGAGTGTTAGACTAGGAAAAAGATTTGCAACCGTAGGTGTGCTAGGAACTTCTGCTGACTCTGATAACATCATTTACATTGTATAACTTTTTCTCGGGCGGAGAGGGTGGGATTCGAACCCACGTGAGTCTTTTGGACTCAAAGGTTTAGCAAACCTTCGCTTTGGACCGCTCAGCCACCTCTCCATTAGAAAGAGTTGATGAGTTAACGAGTTCACGCGTTAACGAATTTTACTCTTTCTTATGTCCGCCCTAATTCGCTCTTCAAGACGTGTACGAATAGTACTGGAAAGTCTTGAAGTAAGAACCGGCGGACTTACTTCTGGTGCCGCAGAGAGGAGTTGAACCTCTACTTCCGTTTTAAGGAAACACGCTTCTGAAGCGTGCGCGTCTGCCAGTTCCGCCACTGCGGCTTTTCGCTGTTCTATTATACCTCATAATCTTCTTTTCAAAATCATCGGGAAAGAACCACAGTTGATGTTTGGTTATAAGCTCCGTTGTCTTGTTTTTTTGTATTCTCGGTAGCTGAATTCTCTTAAAAAAGACCTCAAAAAGATCTCCGAGGCTGTGGCTAGAGTATTTGATATGTTTTGGTAGTGGTCTGATGTAGTTTTTAAATACTGTTTTTGCGTTGGGAAATAGCCCAAAAACCCATTTATTTGCCTGCAGAAACATTTCATAGGTGTTGTTTTTATTAAGTACGGGTTTTACCTGTAGGATTTCGTGCCCTATATATTCATTTCGTTTAACTTTAGGAACTGTCAAATCGGTTTTTTCAAAGAATAAATTAAGACATATCTTATCTTTAGCTTGCTGTACCAGTCTTTTCCTCTTTAATCCCAGTAAAAAAGCTACGGTATTGGCTATTAGTCTTCCGCTCCAAAGCCTTTTTTTTGCTGTGATAATAAAAAGGTCTATGTCGTCTCCCTTCTCGGCATGCAACATGGAGATGCTTCCGCTCAGTCCCACAAATTGGATTTGAGGAAAGAAATTCAGCAACTTAAAATATAAAAGTGTTCGTTTAAGTTTAGATTTACTGTACAGGCTAAATCTATTATTTTTGTTTATAAAAATACCATACTCCCCTAAGGTATATTTATCTGTTTTAATATATGGATAGACTATCCCCTTTCCCACCCTTAGCTTCTTTTTAGTTACCAGTAGATTCAGCTTCGCTTCAAATTCTCTTTTTAAGAGCTTTTTTGAAAGAAAGCTGTATAGTTCATCCTTTGAAGGAGGGTAAGAAAATTGTGAAAAATATCGAAAAACTCTCTGAAAATCCGGTCTCATTCAGCCTATTGTCGCATAACATTTAATACTTGACAAGAGCAAAAGAACAAGCTAATCTAAAATAATATGGCTTCCAATAAGACCGAGGTGTCTCCCCGTCACATTCTGGAGTCCCCGGTTCAAAGACTCCGGAGACCACATGGTGAGTCCAGACGACGAAGACTGAGACGGCACAGTGGAGTTCTCCAAAAAGAACACCCGGGCATAATGAGAGGTCGGAATAGTTTAGAGCATAGGAAAAGCTCAAACGTAGAAAGTACTAAAGGAACTATTGATCCAAGAAAGGTAAGAAGAATTCTTTAATAGTTTTTTGAGAACCGCTCTTTAACAACAAGCCAAATAAAGTAAGACAATCTGGTTGCCTGACGTTTCAGCCTCCACGGTTGGAGAATCAAACGAAATAACCACTCGAGTCCGAGCACTCTTAAGAGCTTCGGGGCTCTTCTTATGCGCCGAGATAAGAAATCAAACCCTCCACCGACTCCCATTGTTACAATTCCTTGCAGTAAGGCTCTATTCTTATTAATCCAAAGCTCCTGAAAAGGAGAACCAAATGCGACAAATAGCAAACGGGGCTTGTAGTCAGCCACTATAGAAAGCACCTCTTTTTCCTCTTTCGCAGTTGGTTTACGAATGTCTTTTATGCCTTGTAGACCAATAAAATTAGCCTCACTTTGAGCACGATTATAGCAGTTAGCTATATCTTCTGCTAAATTTCCTTTTCCACCGATTAGCACTACTCGTATGCGCCTTTCTGACGCTATATTCAGTAGTTTTTCCATTAGGTCTACCCCTGTTAGCCTCGGACCTACATGCTTACCTAGTATTTGGCCTGCTGCAACAATCCCAAAGCCATCGACGATACGTATTTGAGCTGTATTGACAATCCGTTTGAACACCTTCGACTTATGGGCAATAACCATGTTTTCGGGGTTAACCGATACAACATGGAACACCCCCTTGGGATTTTTGATGTACTTTTCGATTTTCTCTAAGATATCGTTTTCGGTCTCATTATTAAGGTCTATCCCGAGTAGTTTTTTTGTCATAGAATTTGGACAATTATTACAAGTTACGTCTTATTTAGTCAATTCTCTTAAAAATGTTTGTTTTGTATAACTTTTATGAACTTCAAATTTAACTTCTAAATATTTACTTTTCTTTAAAAATAGGTTGTTTTGACAATTTTTCATAGATATATATTATAGGTTTATCTTATATCTACTTTTTTATCTAATTTTTGACCAATAATTTTCTTTGACAATTACGTTAGTAATATTATAGGTTATATTTATCTAATTGCCTCTCTAAATCTATCTAGATTCTCTATTCCCATACCTACTCCACGGATCACACAGAATAACGGATCATCCACTACGAAAGCCGAAACTCCTGTATAGTAGGTAATAAACTTATCAAGATTGGTCAAAAGCGCAGTTCCTCCTGATAATACAATTCCCTTATCAACAATGTCTGCAGAAAGTTCGGGAGGAGTCAGTGATAGAACTTCTTTGATACCTTCAAGAATTTGCTTTAAAGGTTTTTGGATTCCCTCGTTTATAGATCTTTCGCTGATCTCTACAATTTTAGGAAGTCCGGTCTGAAAATCTCTTCCTTTTACTTCCATTGTACGTTCTACATAACCTTCTTTTTCTTCAACAAGCGCTGTCCCAATGCGGAATTTTACTTCTTCCGCTGTTCGTTCTCCTACAATAAGATTGTGTTTTTTTCTGAGATGAACGATGATTGCTTCATCGATTTTTGTTCCTGCTACACGGACTGTCTTGTAGGAAACAAGCTGGCCTAATGATATTACCGCTATCTCAGCTGTTCCTCCTCCAGTATTTACAATCATATGTCCTGAAGCATGAGAGATAGGAATCTTTGCTCCAATTGCAGCAGCGAGCGGCTCTTCGATTAGAAAGACATCAGAAGCTCCTGCTTGTTTGCACGCTGCTACAACAGCTCTTTTCTCTACCTGAGAAGCGCCGCCGGGAATAGAGATCATGACTTCAGGCCAAAAAATTCTCCCTTTTAGTGCTTTTTTAAGAAAGTATGTAATCATTGCAGCAGTGGTTGTGTAGTCGGCAATTACTCCCTCTCTCATCGGCCGGTTAATCACAATTGAGCCGGGAGTTCTCCCGAGCATCTCTTTCGCCTCGTCCCCTACAGCTAAAATTCTTCTATCCTCAAGTGAATATGCCACAACCGTAGGCTCATTAACCACAACTCCTTCTCCGCCCACGTATACTAAAGTATTAGCCGTTCCTAAATCAATACCAACCTTTTTACGCAGAAACATATGGAGTATATTGTATAATAGATTGGTTTCGTTGACAAAAGGAAGAAAATAACCATATCAAAATATATATTTATACTATCAAAATGGGTAAAATGGGCAAGTTTTTGATCTTTTCGCTGCGTGTCTTTCTCGCGCTTCTTTTTCTTGCAGTTGTACTTGGACTTATAGCTATTGCGCGAGGATATCGACTCGATTTTACCAAGAAATCGCTTTCCTCAACAGGAATTCTGGCTATCTCTTCTTCACCGAAAGCTGCAAAGATTTATATTAATGGCGATTTGCGTGGAGTAACGGATTTAAACGTCGCGTTGAGCCCAGGAACCTACAGTGTTGAGATTAAAAAAGATGGATTCACCAGTTATAACGAAAAAATTACCTTAAAGGGTGAATTGGTCGAGACGGTTGACCCGATTCTTTTTCCCGTCACGCCGTCTCTTTCCCCTATCACCAATCTCGGAGTAACCAGGGCTATTCCTGTAGACCAGTCTGACAATCTAATTCTTTTTGTAGACAACGAAGACGCCGAAAAGGACGGCATATATCTTTTCGAGGCAGGAAGAAAAACGCTGACGTTTTTTCCTCCGGTTAAAACCCTTATTTTGAAAAGTAAATTGCCGCTGGACGTAGATTTTCAAAAAACAACGGTTTATTTTTCCTATGATTATAAACAGGCTATCTTTGATTTTGAGCTTGCCGATGGTTCTCTTATCTCTTATTTGCTTTCGCTTGACGCAGAAAATCAGGAGCCATTTGATGTCACCGCATCCAAAGACACATTAATCGATGCGTGGCAGTCTGAAAGGACAAAAGAGACCCAAAAGCTTGTCGAGGTTCTTCCTAAAGAAATACGGAAAATAGCAACCTCTTCTTTTGAGGTTGTTTCTTTTACTCCCGATCAAACGAAGCTTTTATATAAAGCAAAAAAAGACGTGAAGCTTCCTTTGGTAATCAATCCACCACTTATCGCGGCAAATCAAGCTCCTGAAGAACGAGTAATTAAAAAAAATAATCTGTACGTTTACGATAAGCGTGAAGATAAAAACTACCACGTCGGCGATGAAGAATCTCCTTCATTTTTATGGTATATAGACTCCAAAAGACTTGTATTTAACGAAGGACGTCATATAACGATCATGCTGTATGACGGACAAAGTAAGCAGGTTTTATATTCAGGACCGATTGAGAAAGGATTTTTTACTACTACTTCTGACGGGAAGATATTAATTCTTGCTAATCTGAATCCACAGTTCAACAAATTCCCCGACGTCTATCAGGTAGGAATACGCTAAGCGTTTATTCGGTGACGCGTATTGCGAAAACAAGAATTCTTTTGAGTGTGGTTCCCGGTGGCCAGCAGGTTTGGAGAGTAAGAAACTCTTTATTGGTTTTCCGTGTCAAATACTCGACTTCATGCGGATTCACTACGATCTTATTCAGTACTTTGTATACATATCTCTGGCCATTGAAAAAGACATTCACGCTATCCCCTTTTTCCAATTTATAGAGTAGATAAAAAACTGCGTTATAGGACCCGATGTTCCAAAAATAATCTGTGGAGTGTGCAAAAAGAAAAATATGTCCCTTTTCTCCGGGAAAAGCAGTGCCTGCTGCATGGGCGACCCCCTGCTGTAATGCGGGAAGATACACGTTCTCATCTCCGGCATCAATGTTGGGCAAAATACGAGCGTTTGCACCTATTTTAGGAATCACCACGCTGAACTGTGGATCTTCTGGAGTTAAGATCTCAACCTCATTGGTTTGGAATAGTCTCGCAAGTCCGCCAGCTGGCGGATCTTTTTCAGGCTCTTTTTTTACTCCTACATCTCCTACCACGTATCTTTTTTGGAGAACTGAATCCCATACAAATCGGATTTCCTCTTTTACCGGAAGATAAAACGTCTTAGCAATAATAAATAAGGTTGAAAGGATGAGAA
>MGBA01000003.1:6856-20376 GCA_001789965.1 Candidatus Roizmanbacteria bacterium RIFCSPLOWO2_02_FULL_40_13 | reverse complement strand
CTTTGGGAATCTTTTTGAGTTGGGTCGTAGACAAAAACCCGTTTCTGCATGGAATTATTATAGCCTTTTTTTGTATAATGTTCCTTTCCCATGTCTAAAGTTATTCTGTCTGCTTCTGAGGTAAGACAGCTTATTTCGGAAAACAAATATAAAGTAAATCCTAAGACGAAATTTATAAGCCGTTGCATCGACGGTAGATATCAAATAGAACAGGATCTTCCCGCACTTGCTCTTGCCGGTGCAGACGCAGGCCAGATGGCGGTAATTTTTGCAACAGCCAATCTGTACGGGCTAAAAGTAGATGAAGAAAAGGTCTTTAAGACAGTGTGTGAGGTGGTTGGCGGTATTAAAAACCTTCGATTCCATACCGACGAACATGCCGACACAGAGATTATCATGGACGGCTGCGGATACGTGAGATATAAAACGTTATCGCCGGCTGATTTCAACGTCACTTCAAAACAAGTAGAGTTCATCAAAAAAAAAGCCGCTGAGGCGCTTAAAAAAGGCGCGGTTCAAGAGGTTCTTCTGGGCAATCATAATGAGGGGGCAATCCTTCTTATCACCGGACCGTACGGGATATATCCGGGTTACGCACTTGAGACTTCACAGGGAAAAGCAGCGGCACAAGTCTTTGAGTTTCACAAAGGGTTGGCAGATGAAAGACAGAGAGTTATTGCAAGGGAGTTGGTGAAAAATAAAGCGGTCGAATTATTCAAGGGAACCGATGAGGAATATCTCTATGAAATACTTTCGGCGACCACTGACGATCACCTTATGGAGATCGGAAAACGTCTGGCAAAAGGGCTAACCATTTACTCGGTGGCGTTTGAAGAGGACGGAGATTTTACTCTTGAAGAAATGGACCAAGTCTCCTAAAATCCCTTTCACGGACATATGAAATTATCTTCCCGCATTCTCATTAACGGAAAAGTGAAACGTTTTGGAGATATCTATAATCTTTTCAGTAAGACTGGATATGGCATGATCTTAAGTCAGCGTATACGTTGGAGTATTTACAAACCTCAGGAGATGTCTCATACAGCATGGGAACAGTTAATCGGGCCCGACGCAAATAATCTCAAGCATCTTCTGGTTTCATACCGACTTACCCAACTTTTTCTTTTAAAACAAAAAGAATATTCAAAAAAAGAGCAGGAACTCTTACTTTTCACTGCCATTGTGCACGACTGGGGAGAGCCGGTGGTAGGAGATACGATGAGATATGTAAAAACAGCCCGTGATGATAAAAAGGAACTCGAGGTCTTAGTCAAGATTATGAAAGATGTTTTTTACGGCAAGCTAAACCGTCGGTTGGAGAAAGCGGTGTTATCAATACTTTCTAATAAAACAACAAAACTTGGTGAAGCATTCCGTGTGATTGAGGTAATCGGATATTTCAAAACGGGATTTCTGGCTTGGCAGAAAGCAAAGAAAAAAACAGGAAGAATTACGCGTCAACTACGATGGTTAACTTCAAACGTCTTACATGCCGATATGGATTTTCTCGTTGAAAAAGCTTCAAAATACCGCTTCATCTCAGATTTTTTAGACGAAAATAGACCACTTATCACCGAAGCTTTTGAATCAATGCCGGATCTTGTATTCAGCATGCACCCGCTCAAGAAACAGGCATTTTATTACAGAAAATTTCAATCAACAAAAAAAAGTTGGCGTGATTATAATAAAAGATTCTATGGTACTAGGACCAAAACAATTACTGGCGCTCGTTAAAAAAATCAAGCTTGTCGAGAATCTTAGTAAACGGGAACTTACTAATCCTGAAGGCGCCGGATTTGATCTACGGCTTGGCGAGGTCTACAAAATTTCAGGAAAATCTTTCTTGGGTGAATTTGAACGAAAAACGGCCGATGTAAAATTGCTGAAACAATATAAAAAAGGGAAAAAGGTTTCGATTACGATCAAACCAAATGAATTCTTTTTGGTAAAGACAATGGAATCCCTCAATCTCCCAAAAAACATTGCCGCAAATATTATTCCCCGATCGACAACATATAGAAGTGGAATATTTATACGCGGTGGAAATGTACATCCTGGATATCAGGGAGGATTGATTTTCGGCCTTAAAAACGAAGGGCCCGTGCCGGTTATCATCGAGATGGGAGCGCGCATAGTGCACATTCAATTTCATGAGGTAAAGGGTGGCGGTTCAATGTACCGCGGGCAGTGGCAAGGCGGAAGGGTGACGGCAAAGAAAAAAGAAACGCAGGTATGAAAAAAAGATTAGAAATTGACGTTGAGTTAAAAAAGAATTCTTACCCCGGAAAGTTCGTCGTAATTGAAGGAATTGACGGCGCAGGAAAGACCACACAGGTTGCAGACGTAAGCAAAATTCTCTCCAAAAAATACGCTGTTTATCCGACCAAACAACCGACCGACGGACCAATTGGAAAACTAATCCGAAAAGCATTATCGGGATCAGTCGAAGTACCACAGGTTGCTTTTCAGTATCTTTTTTCTGCTGACCGCGAAGCGCAGCAAGGGGAAATAATAGGAGAACTGAAAAAAGGAAAGCTCGTACTGATGGACCGATATGTCTGGTCGGCACTTGCGTATGGAATTCTAGACCATGGATTTGACGAAATAGAAAAGACCGGAAAAACCTTAAGCGTTGCACTCAGCATCCTCTCGACATATCACCAATTTCTCATGCCGGATACTACGATTTATCTTAATGTCCCCGTCGACATTGCGGTTAAGAGATTATACGAATCAAAAAGACACGCGACAGAACTATATAAAAGAAAAGAGCAAGTAGAAAAAGCCAAAAAATCTTACAACTGGGTTGTGAAAACATTTTCAGAAGAATTTACCATGCTCGATGGCACGCTTCCGGAAGATGAAGTAACCCGGCAGATCGTTTCGTATATTGAACCTCTCGTAAAAAAATAGTATCCTGTACTGCGCGTATGGCAACAAACAAACATCCCGAATACCAGTATCTCGATTTACTTTCCGACATCATGGAGAATGGCTCTGAAAAAAAGGAGTTTAATTCCGGAATTTCATTAAAAAGCGTCTTTGGACGGCAGATCCGTTTTGATCTTTCACAAGGATTTCCACTTCTTACCACCAAAAAAGTGTTTCTCAAAGGAATTATTTATGAGCTCTTATGGTTTCTTCAAGGCAACTCCAACATCCAATATTTAGTCAAAAATGGGGTGCATATTTGGGATGAGTGGGCATACAAACCCTACAAAAAGGAAATGGAGGCTGGAAGTGAGGATAAATTGACACAAGAGGAGTTTGTACAGAAGATTGAAAAAGATGACGATTTTGCCATGAAATGGGGGGAATTAGGCCCTGTCTACGGGAGACAGTGGAGAAAATGGCTTACCTCAGATGCTCGGGAGGTAGATCAGATCGCTTGGGCTATAGAAAAACTGAAAAAAACACCCACTCGAAAACACGTAGTTATATCTGCGTGGAATCCTGAGTTCATCTATGAAATGGCTGTTCCCGGAAAAGCCATGGCTCTTCCACCGTGTCATACCATCTTTCAACTTGATGTACGTGAAGGAAGACTTTCTCTTCATCTTTACCAAAGAAGTGCGGACTCGTTTTTAGGAGTGCCGTTTAATATTGCGAGTTATTCTTTACTGACGTTAATGTTAGCGCAGGTTGCCGGTTTCAAGCCAGGTGAATTTGTGCATACATTTGGAGATGTGCATATTTACGGCAATCATTTCAAGCAGGTCCGCGAGCAACTAAAGCGAAAACCAAAACCATTTCCCACTATGAAATTAAATCCAAAAGTCAAAAATATTGATAAGTTTAAATATAACGATTTTACGCTTGAAGGATATGATCCTCACCCACCGATAAAGGGAGAGATCACGGTCGTCGGCGGTTTCTAATGAATTCAATACAAACCTCCCACGTATTACTTATTGAGAATGAGAGAGTTCTACTTGTAAAGCACGAAGATGGAGCGGGACATCTTACAGGTAGTTACGGAATTCCCGGAGGAAGAAAAGACGACGTCGAATCATTCAAGCAGGCTGCAATCAGAGAGCTTACAGAAGAAACAGGATTTTTCGTTGACGACAAAGATTTAAAGGAATATGATGGTAATGAATATACGGCTGACATAAAACGTAAAAGTGGAGAGACTAAACGATATACCATGAAAGTTTTTTATGCAGTCAAATTTGCCGGAGAAATAAAATCTTCAGAAGAGACAACGCCGGAATGGGTTAAAATAAATGAGTTAAATCAATATAAATTACTAACCAACGTAGAAAAAGCAGTTAAAGACGCTGTAAATAAATTATGAAAAAACCAAGGGTGAGCGCTGTTGCGGCACTTGCTGAAAAAAGCAGAGCTTTAGGAAAAGATAATTTACTTCTTTGGCAGATCCCTGAAGATCTAAAACGTTTGCGCGCAATGACCATGGGACATCCTCTTGTGATGGGAAGAAAGACTATGGATCACTTGATTACCGTTGCCGGTGGAGCACTGAAAGGGAGAACGAATATTGTAGTCTCAAGAAATAAAGATCTTCAGTCTCCGGGTTTTGTCATCGCCGGCTCAGTAGAAGAAGCCCTAGAAAAAGCTAAACAATCTCCTGGAGGCGATAAGGAAATCTTTATCTTTGGAGGAGCGCAATTATTTACTCTGGCGCTGCCGGTAACCGACAGATTGTATTTAACTATTGTGAGAGATGATCCTGAAGCGGATGCTTTTTTCCCGGATTATTCAGAGTTTACAAAAGTCATTGAGAAGAGCGAGGAAAAGAAATTTGAAGATCTTACGTACTATTATCTTACTCTTGAGCGGCCGGCTGCTTAAATATTAGAGAGCTTTGGAGAAGCGGGTAAAGCTTTTCTTCTACAGCTAAAAATATCTGGCTTCCCGAGAAGGGATTTCTGACGATGAGGAGGAGATATGTTTGACCATTTGTGGTTTTAACCAGCGCTTTTTGTGATTGTTTCTGAAATGAAACCTCCTTGGTCGCTACGTTTTTATCCTCAAAGAAAGAACGGAATGAAGGGATTTTTGCACAGGAAAGAGCGATTGCTACGCCATCTTTTCCGGTCAAACGCGACTCGGTTGTAGATTGCTTGATGACTCCAATTGAAGAAGGATAGAGAAATTCAGCTCCACAACCTTTGCTATTATAGGTAGCAAACTGAAGCGGATTAATTGTCGGAGAAGGAGCGTAGGGAGTTGAGGTTAAAATTGCAGATAAGGCTTTGTTAGTACTCTCTACACGTTGTCCATACCGCACCCCAACCACAAATACAAGAATCAATCCAAGGACCGAAAGAAGAATAAAAGGACCTTTTTTAGACTGCATGTTAGCTCATTATAGCAAAACAGAGTTGACAAAAGAGAATTATGTTTTGTATACTAGGTTTCGGTCCTCCTGATGAGACAAGGCAAATTGAAAACTTTTTCTTTACGCTATCAGAAACAAGGGTAAGTCTAACTCAGTTGGATAATGAGACGTTTTGAGCTTCAGTATAATGCTGGAGACAACGTTTCCCCGTTCCTTTTTCAAGGAAAAAGTTTCACTTTCCTGCTCGTCAGCGAGGATCAATTTATACTTACGAAAGGATAAGCGTGCCGTGTTTCTTCCCAAGAGCAACACAGAGAAAATGTTTTGAGAACGTAACCGAAGCAGACTTCTTATATGTCATATTTAGATTCAGAAGATACTAAAAAACAGAGCGAAAAGCTTGATGTAAGCTCAATGCTTAAGCCCATGGAAGAAGAGGCTGTTGTTCCTATGGAAAAACCTAAAGTAGAAGAAAAAAAACAGGAAAAACCTGAAGAGAAACAGTCTTCCCGCCGTGAAAATACTGGTGGAAGTTCTCTTGAAGAAAAGCTTAAAGATGATTTAAAACTCAGTTACGAAGCTGACGGAATACTTGACATTACAGTTGGCGGATATGGTTTCTTAAGAAAGGACTACGGTATCAATCCAAACGAGGACATTTACGTTTCTACATCCCAGATTCGCAGATTTTGGCTTCGAAAAGGAGATCTCGTTGAAGGTCTTGCCCGGCCTCCAAAAGAAGGAGAGCGCTTCCATAGTCTGCTCTTGATAAAGAAGATAAACGAAAAAGAAATGAACGAGGAGGAGTCGAGAAAGCGTGTTAATTTCGACCAATTAACCTCACTACACCCTGACAAACAGATTAAACTTGAGACGAAAAAAGAGGTACTATCAATGAGGATAACCGATCTGGTAGCCCCAATCGGATTTGGACAGAGAGCTCTTATTGTCTCACAACCTAAAGCAGGCAAGACAACCTTCCTGAAAGAGATGGCTGAGGCCATTTCGATCAATCATCCCAAAGTAAAGCTTATGGCTATTCTTATTGGAGAGCGTCCTGAAGAGGTGACCGATCTTAAAAGATTTGTAAAAGGTGAAGTAGCAGCTTCAAATTTTGACGAGTCACCCCGACAACAGGTAAAGGTTGCCAATCTCGCGTTAGAACGGGCCAAAAGAATGGTTGAAATGGGTGAAGATGTTATTATCCTTCTAGACTCGATTACGCGTCTTGCACGGGCGTTTAACCTGTCCGTATCAGGTACAGGAAGAAGCTTGTCCGGAGGTTTTGATCCATCTGCACTTTTTCCAGCCAAGAAATTTTTGGGAGCAGCCCGAAACTGTGAAGAAGGTGGAAGCTTGACTATCATTGGCACAGCTCTTATAGGCACGGAATCACGTATGGATGATCTGATTTATGAAGAGTTTAAAGGAACCGGCAACATGGAGCTTCACCTAGATCGTAAACATGCTGACAAACGCATATTTCCGGCTATTGATATTGAAAGATCAGGAACCCGACACGATGAGCTTTTATTCAGTAAGGAAATGCTTGATAACGTTAACACTCTTCGCCGGATGCTTGGACTTTTGAATTCGGAAGAGCGTGTAACCGTGATGATAGAGAAGCTTTCAAAGACGAAGGATAATGTAGAGTTTTTGAAATCTCTTACTGCAAACGGCTCCAGATAACTACATCAAAATATCATATTTCTATATCATTTGAAGCTAAGAGAAGAGAATCGTTTAATTTCATCATCTCAACGTCTTTCTGGTAAGCAAAGCGCATCCAGAATCTGATTCTGGGCAAGCCAGAATGACAATACTAAACTAAACGAGAATTTCAGGCTTTTTATTTGGCATTTCTACTTGACACAGTATACCAAGCATGATATACTCTCTACTAGTATCAAGTATATTAGCTTCAATACATGATAGATCAACGTATTAATCGCATTGTAGGCCAACTTCGAGGTATTCAACGAATGATTCAAAAGCGAAGGGACTGCAATGAGATTTTACAACAGATTACTGCCGTCAAAAAGGCTATAGACAGCGTTTCAAAGGAGATTGCGACCACGACTGTGCAGCGATATGTCGCTAAAAAAGACGCACAAAAGGTGGACCGGATCATGGAACGCATCATCAATATTTAGCCATTCAAGTTGACATCTACATTTTTTCAATTTATTATCTAAACCTATTTGAATATGACAGATAAAATCGAAAATGTACTTATAATCGGAGGAGGTCCCGCCGGCCTTGCGGCCGCGGTTTATACCGCCCGCGCGGATCTTTCTCCCATGATGTTTGCCGGTGCTCCGTACGGTGGTCAGCTGATGCTTACCTCAGACGTGGAAAACTACCCTGGATTTGCCTCAATTCTAGGCCCAGAACTCATCGAGAAGATGCGTGAGCAGGTGAAGCACTTTGGGACCAAAGTTCTTGATCAAAACGTGACTAAAGTCGATTTTTCTCAGACACCTTTTAAAGTTACCGCGGGAAACGTGGAATACCGTTCGCGCGCTGTAATAATCGCAACCGGTGCTCAAGCAATATGGCTCGGGCTACCTTCAGAAACAAAACTAAGGGGCAAAGGAGTTTCTGCTTGCGCTACCTGTGACGGATTCTTTTTTAAAGAAAAAATTGTAGGAGTAGTTGGAGGAGGAGATTCAGCTATGGAAGAAGCCCTTTTCCTCACAAAATTCGCAACTGAAGTTCATATTTTTCATCGTCGAGACGCTTTTAGAGCATCTAAAATCATGCAAGACCGAGTGTTAAGCCACCCAAAAATTAAAGTAATGTGGAACACCGAGGTCACTGAAGTTCTTGGCGATCAAAAAGTGGAAGGAGTGAAGCTAAAAATCGCCAATAAAGAGTCTGATTTTAAACTTGATGGATTGTTTTTAGCAATAGGACATACGCCTGATACAGAGCTTTTTAAAGGTCAGGTAGAGCTTGATGAAAAGGGCTATATGCTTACAACCGCAATTGCTGCCTTGTCCGGAAAGAAACTAAATAAACTTGATTCAAAATATCAAACAGCAACTTCTGTTCCCGGCGTTTTTGCTGCAGGAGATAATGTAGATCATACCTATCGACAGGCAGGAACCGCTGTAGGAATGGGGATCTCTGCTGCCCTCGACACCGAGCGCTGGCTCGAAGAAAACATATAAAGACACAAGACACAAATCCCAAGAAACAAACCAATCTCAAAAGACAAGCCTCCAAACATAGTCTATAAGCGATTGCAAAAATAACTCTCTCTTACTTTAATCAATACGTGAAATATGATCTTGAAGACAGGACTCTTATTTTTGCGAAAAAGGTTGTATTATTTTGCAAATCTCTAAGTCAAGATATTATTACCATCGAACTTATTCGCCAGCTTATACGATCAGCCTGTTCCATCGGTGCAAATTATCGAGAAGCAAATGATGCGCTCGGAAGAAAAGATTTCGTCCACAGATTACGTATAGCGAGAAAAGAAGCAAAGGAAACATTGTATTGGTTGGAACTGATGTCGTCAACAAAGAGCACCACAGCGAACATAGAAAATCTTATGAGGGAATGTACTGAGATAAGGAATATATTGTCGGCAATTATTAAGAAATCTGTCGACTCTGCTTGATTTATTGAGATTTAGAATTTGAAACTTGTTTGTCTCTTTGAATTTGTTTCTTAGAATTTACTTTAAGAAATTTAATGGGTTTTGTTGGGCTCCGCCCTGAATTACTTCAAAATGGAGATGGGTTCCCGTACATCTTCCCGTACATCCCATCACTCCCACTTGCTGACCTTGAGAAATCCCTTGACCAGAGTTGGCAGAAATCTGAGACAGATGAGCATAGAGAGTCCGGAACCCGTTTCCGTGATCAACAATCACGTGGCATCCGTATCCATATGGCAAACACCCACTAAAGACCACTGTTCCCGCATCCGCAGCAATTACCGGAGGAGCGCCGGGATTCTGAATATCCACTGCCATGTGGTACCAGATCGGATATTGACTAACACTTCCTGAGGTAGGCCAGATAAAGTTTGACGTTCCCCGTATTCCAGCCTGAATTGGACCAGTGTAGTAGCCTGCAGGATACGATCGCGCGATTGATGGCGCTTCAATAACTCCGTCAGGGACAAAAAGTGTCTGTCCCGGAGTTAATGAAAAGGTATCAAGATCTGCGAAATCATTAAATGGGAAGTTTACAATCGCCTGTGCGTCTACCTTATATTTTTTTGCGATTGTGTAAACAGTATCACCTGAAGCGACCTTATGTACGACACCGACACCAGGAGGAACCTTTACAATTTGTCCGGGTTTTATCGTATCACTTTTCAGATCATTCGCCCATTTTATTGTATCAGTAGAGACTCCGAACTTTTTTGCAATAGAGGCTATTGTGTCGCCCCCAAGCACTTCATAATTCACGACTTTATCCCGTGGCTTTGCCGAAATAATCGTTCCCAGAGAGCTTTCGTAAGGATTATAAGAGACCACGGTTGCTTGTGCTCCTGCATTGCGGTCCAACGGGTTGGCAAATGGATTATTTTCAGCAATAATCGGCCCACCGACCATCGCTGCAGCAACCAGTAAAAAAAAGGAAGTATTTAAAAAAGATGATGAATATTTTCCGCGTTTTACAACAAGAATCGCAACTAAAAGATCCTTAACTTTTTCAAATCCCTTGCCAAACTTTACGAGTCGGGCATGGAGGTAGTCTCTAAAAAAAAGCAGGAACGCTTTCAGATCATTCATGGTGGAGCATATATTCTAACAAAATTGACAGATTAACGGTTACGGAACTTGTTAGGAGGTCGGTTAAACGTCATTCTGGGGAGGAAAGCGACTCCAGAATCGATTCTGGACAAGCCAGAATGACAAAAAATACCATAGAGGAATCTGGTAATTAAGTTATATTTTATACGTTCGTAGTTATCGTGCTTCAGGAGAAGCGTTTCTAGGAAGCTCTACTTTTGGACTTAACTCAGGTTGTGGCTTTTCAGGGAGGCGGAGTTCTCCTGGTGTAGAACTGGTTTGATCTCCTTCTTTCGGAAGTTTCTTTTTAAACTCTTCAAGTTCTGAAAGAACTTTTTTATAATCGTCCGGACTCTTATTTTTATCTACAAGTTTTAATACATTATTCATCGATTGTATAGCCCGATCATATGACCCGTTTTGGAAGTTGGCCCAGGCAAGATTGTAATATGCATTAGCCCAGTCGGGTTTGAGAGCAACTGCCTGTTCAAATAAGCGAATTGCCTCAGGATAATTTTTAAAGTTGTAATATGCTCCACCAAGGTTAAGCCGGTAAATAGGATTTTGCGGATCGAGAATGATTGCCCTTTGATAAGACGATACGGTCCACACATCAGCCCCTTTTGCCGCTCCGATTATACTCCGGTATACCGTTGCAAGATTTTCCCAGTTGACTGCTTTTTGAGGATTCAGCGCAACCGTTGCTTTTGATTCCTGGATAGCGGCTTGGATTGCCTGAGTGACTGTCTGTCTTTCCTCTTTCGTCAGTTGCTTTGGTTGAGCATCTTGTCCCTGAGCGCGCGCCGCCCGTTGGGCGATACTGGTTGCAATAAGAAGATTGGTTTGCGCAAAATTAGTACGGAAGCGCTCCACAAAGGGATTAAGAATAACAGCTTGACGTTGATTGTCATATAAGTCTCGCGCACTATTGTTTACAAAACCTACAAACGATCTTCTGAAGGCGAGTTCCGCAGCGTAAGCTCTTCCCACAAGATAAAACATGCCACCCAAAACTCCGACAAAAATAATTGCAACCAAAACATAGAGGGGGAGAACAGAGCCGAGATTAAAGTGTTTGGTTTCTGCTTCTTGTTGTGGCGCAAGCGAAAGGGCTACGAAGAATAAAAATAATACCGAAAAGGACAATGGCAAAAACAAAAGTACTGCAAGCATATATATGAAAAGCGCAGAAAAAAACAGATGTTCTTTAGCCCCTTTTTTAATGTGATTAATACCGGCTAGCAAGACTGATCCAAATGCGAGAAAACCTAAAATTCCGGTTTCTGTGAAAATTTGCAATAATCCCGAACGACTTATATTGAATGAATTAACGGTCCAAAAAGGAGTGCGATTATATGCAACATCTTTTGCTTTTGTAAATATTGACGAGTAGTTGTCCATTCCGACCCCAAACAGGGCATTTAACGGATTTTTCAAAACCTCAACAGCCGCATGCCAAGAAACACCGTAAGGGGGAAGAAGTACAGCCTGTTGAGCTGTTTCAGGCGTGAATATTCGGAAAATAGTAAGGCCCGCTGCAATGGTGATTACGACGAGCGAAACAATATCAACGACTTCTCGTTTTCGTCTGTGGCCAAAAAAATCAGCAAAACCGGCAACCACAAAAAATCCTAAAAAGACTGCCAGATCAACCCTGCCGCCAAGAGGGGTAAAGGCAGGGTTGCGCAAAAACTGCAAAAAAGGAGAGAGCGTCGCATTTTTAAATGGCTGGAAAAAAAAGAAAATAGTAACGAGAGAGAGAAGAAGAGCGCCCCATCGCAAGAACTTAAAAAGCTCTGTGCGTCCGCGAGCCCGCTCCAGATACATTGAGAAAACAATGAGAGAAAAAATTCCAAGCAAACCAAAATTAGTATTTAAAAGAGCTCCTACTTTATTGGGAGAAAAGAATATTATTGAGATCGCGCATGCTACCAGAAAAAATAAAAGTGGCTTTTCTAAGGGACTGCTCTGCCAATTGACTTTCTTGGTAGCAATGATTCCAACAGTGGATACCGCAAGTAAAGCAAGCGCCCCAAATGAAAGCAGGTAAAGCTTGTTTGTCGTAAAAAATTCCTGAGTCATAGTGAGAAAAAAAACAGGAAAGAGGAAAAGAAGCAGTCCCAAAAGAACCTTCTTGATAGACGACATAGAGTTTACAGTGTAGGAATTTTTTAAAGAATTGTCAAGCTAGATTTAGCAGCCCGGAAATGATGGATTTGCGGCGCAGCAGGATTCTACCGTACCGTATATGAGAGACTTATTTGGACAGCCTGGATCTTGCACGCATGCATTATAGTCTCTCGGTGATTGGCACGCGTTACAGGAATTGTCAGAGACGCAAACATAGCCGTTACTTTTTTGAAGACCTACTTGGTGGCTTGATACACCATAGTCAAAGCCATAGGGTGGAGATAATTTTGCCGGTCCACATCCTCCTCCTTTGCACCCGAATAGCTCGCTATCCTTATCGTTTTCATAGCTGAAATCAGCATATACCCGATACCATTGAGGACAATAATCTGAAGTGCATGGAGGACTTGTACTTTCTGCGCAAACTGAAGCGTCATTTCTAGCGCATCCCGGCCTCTCGACTTCCAATAGATAATCTTTACTTGGATGTTGGGGATCACACGGTAACTTATTGAGATAAGGAGAGAATTCTGAGAATTTTGGCGGGGCTGTTTCGAGCCCGCAAATATGACAAAGTTTCGAGGTTACGGTTTTTGAAATAGCGCAAACGTTTACAGCAGTTGACACATCGAAACAGAGATGTTCTGCCTGCGGATAACATCCTTTGTCCGAATAATAATCCTCAAAAGATTTTTGTAAAACTGCAAGGTCGTGTTTTCTTTTCGCGTCATGCGCTTTATTAATTTGCGCCCACGGGTCCAGAAGTAAAATGACAGCAACGGAGATGATCCCAATTAACGCGGTAACGATTAGAATCTCCATGAGTGTAAAACCTTCTTTAAAAACAGTCTTCATAAATATGAATAGTTTAGTTTATTAACTCATGACTGTAAATGTCTGCGTATAACCGTGGGCATGGATGAGATTAATCGACATAAATCACATCGTATTTTCTTGTATTAATAGGTTCATTTTTTTGTAAGTGAGTATAAATCTCACGATTTAAAATATTCGGTTCAAGAGAATATGAGAGCGAAGCGGCTTCCAAAGCCTTTTGGTAGTTACCTTTATCGTACTCAATCAATGAAAGATAGAACCACAGCTTTGCATTTAATGGGTGTTTTTTTAAGGCACGGAGTATGAAATAGTATGCTGTTTCTGAATTCTCATGATAGTATAAAATCTGAGCAAGGTTTCCGTAAGCAGTATTTTCCTGACCGATGGAGATCGCTTGTTCATAGTCTCGTTTTGCCTGTTGTACATCTCCTTTTATTTGATATATGGCGCCAAGATTATTCCACACCTCTGCTCTATAGGGAGCTAAACGAGCTGAGT
>MGBA01000003.1:0-6842 GCA_001789965.1 Candidatus Roizmanbacteria bacterium RIFCSPLOWO2_02_FULL_40_13 | reverse complement strand
ATCGAAGCTATCTTTCGAGACAGTGATGTCGTGAAAAAACAGCGTTCTATTACTGTTCCAATCGGCGTTTCTGACAACTGTTCGGATCGACAATCCCGCTAAAAAAAGAATAAAAACGACAAGAACAATGGTATTGAGCTTCTTTTTGGTTTTCGTAAAAAAACTCATGATTGCACCAGAAAAGCCCAGTAAGCCCGCCATGGAGACATAGAACCAACGATCCGCTACTGTCATATCAAGAGGGATAATATGCAGGTTGAGGAGCATACTGATAAGAAACCATAATGTAAAAAAAACATAGACAGAAAAGAGTTTAGATTTTTTTTTAAACATAATAAAGCCCGCCACAACAACAAAAATTAAAAAAGAAAGGCTAATCATAAGAGGCAAAAAGAAATTCAAAAAATCAATCGATTTGAAGATCCAATACTGAGAAACCGCTAAATCCCTTGGGAAAAAAAAAGTAGAGAGATAGTAAAGAAAGGCTTGCGGTGCATGGAGTAAACGGTGTGGAAGATCGAGTCTGCTTATAGGAAAAATAGGATATGAAACAGTAAATTTTTTTGCATAGCCAAATCGTAAAAGACTGTAAAAAATAAGTACAGAAATCGTCCCGTATAGTACTCGCAGCAAAGCTCTTCTGTTATATATAAAAAAAAAGCAAATAACAAAAAAGAGAAACAATATTCCCGATTCTTTAGAAAGAAGAGATAAGAGCAATAAGAAGCAAATAATAGCGAGTCTCTTATAGGAGACGTTGGAGCTTCTTAAGGAAAGATATAATGCAAAAATTCCAAAAAAAAATGACAATGTTGTTTGCAGAGAAGAAAGATACGCCACAGACTCAACATTCATGGGATGGACAAGAAAGACGGTACTTAGCAGAATGGAAATCTTATCTCCTAAGAATTTCTTAAAAACAAAAAATAGTAGGACTGAGCTTGCAATATGTATCAGCACCTGAAAGATATGAAACGCAGCAGAGTTTAGTCCGAATATAACGTAGAGAAGAGCAAAAAATAGCGTTGAGAGAGGCCGGTAATATAGTCCGCCCAAAGTACCCTGTCCTTCTACGTAGGCTGTTCCTCCCTTAAAAAAGGTTAAAACATTGTCAAGAGATCGAATGAGTGGATTTTTTACGATTTGCAGTTCGTCATCCCACACAAACCCATTAAAAAAAGAGTTGACGTACACTATGAAACCAAGAAGAACAATCAAGAGAATAAAGTAGAGCGTCGAGCGTTTCATCCGTTCCCTTTTCATCAGCTTATTATATACAAGCTAAAGTAAGAAGAGTTTATAAGCGACCGGGATCTATGAGTAATGCATGCACTTCATTTCTCCTCTGCATGTTGCCCTCGGTATAGACAAGAACGGTCAACCCTTTTTTAAGATCGATTAGAGAGTATCTGATTTTAACTGGTGCTGGATCAGGGTGATTAAAAGTGCTCGTTGATATTTCTGTCTGTGGAGTAAGTCGTATAGAAAAAACGCCTTCTTTTTCACCCAGTTTGGGATTATTACCGAGCGGGCTTCCTTGAGCCAAAATCGGGATTCCTGTTATTGAAATAATATCAGGTGTTAGATCGACAATCTCTCCTCGGATGGTATTTTTAAGAGGAAAGACAACTATTTTAGAAGCCCGAAATTCATTTTTCCGTTGGACTCGGAGATCCGTTTGGGTCTCTGCTGTGACATAATCACCAACTTTTATTTCATCAATGGTGGAAATAGGACGCGATACTTTTGTGAAAAGGTAGGGAACTGTCAGGTTGGGGTCAATCTTGGTCTGTTCATCCACGAGAACTCTATATCTTAATTTCTTTGCATTTACTGGATTGTCTTCTGTAACGCCCCCTTCTCGTATGGTGATACTTATTCCGTCGTTTTTCTCAACAAACCCAAAAAAAGAGTTGACGGGCTGGGTAAGAGAGAGAATATTTGGAGAAAAGCTTAGCTTACTGACAAAGTAGTTAGTAGAAAGAAAAAGAAAAAGCGACAAGCCGAGACAAGTAAATATTACAACAAAAATTTTTTTGTGAAAACCAGAAGATTGTTTTTCCATACAATATCATGAATAAAAATAGTTAATCATCGATGTACCAGAAAGTCCATGTACCGGAGCTTGGATTTACTGTTCCACCACTAGCGTTTCCAAACACAAGTCTTACCACATTGGCATTGCTCCAGGACCCTGTTAACTGTACGCGCCCTTGAGAACCATACGCGTTACTACTGTTGACAGCAATTCCGCCGCCGGTATAATAACACCCAAAACCTCCGCAGGTGGGCATATTTGAAGGAGGAACAACGGTAATGACTGCATCAGTACCGCTTGGCATAGTAACGTCACTGATTGCATTTGCACCATTGCCTGTGCTTGCCGGATCCCAAGTCGTCGTCGTCGACTTGATTGCGGTAAAGACGACACCACCTACTCCCAGACCCACAGTTCCTTCTACGTCAAGCAGGGCGTCAGGAGTACTGTCTCCGATTCCCACATTAGCATCCAAAATATTCACTTCATCGGTAGTTTGATCGTCAAATTCCACTCTTCCTGCTGCTGAACCAAGACCAATCCATGCATTATCAACGGTCGTTACGTCTCCGCTTCTATCCAGTTGAAGTTTTGTAGTGCCAGAAGCGGAAGCCGTTAAAATATTCTGATCTCCCGTTTCATTGACTATCGCAAGAGCTTTTCCGGTAACCGCACCTGACACGGTAAGGTTATTTGAACTGATAGTCAGCGTTCCTGCCGCGGCCCGTATTTCTTTTGCGAATCGAAAGGCTTGCAATAAAAGAACAATAATTACCACCGATAATAAAGCTAGAGAAAAAATAGAAAGAGTCGGAAAGCGAGATTTTTTCATGCGTATTTCTATCTTTCAGAATAATATAAACAAAGAAGTAATGTCAAGGGGGAGAGGGAAGTTGCCTGAAAAAAGCAATTTCTCGCTGAAAAACTAATTTATAACGAGCCAGTTGAATTTCAGATCGGGGTGAGATGAGTTGCCGACCGTGACTTTAAAGAATGCTTTACATCCTTGCACGCCAGACGGACACGAGCTTTTTTGACCAACAGTTAACTGTCCATTGGGAATCGACTCGGTTGGGGTGAGATAGATCAAAGAGTTGTCCTTAATATTTTTGTTGTAGATTATAATCTCCGATTCGTTGGACGGAATTATTCCTAGACCTGCACTTTCGGCATTGGTTTCTATAGCTGCTCCGAAGAGTCCGTTTCTTGCAAGATTATCCGGCGCTGCAATGATTGCTCCTGAGTCGTTTGCGGATAGATTACTTTCTAAGGAAAGATCTTTAAACCGGGCTGATCCAGAGGCGTCTATACTGGCAACTTCATTGCCAGAATTTTGAATTTTGAATTTTGAATTTTGAATTTGATCGCCCCCAAGATTTACGGAAAGATTGTCTCCTTCTTGAAGTGGAGCGATCGTGTTGGTTTTGACTCCGCCTTGTGCAATAAGTGTGCCTTTTGTGGTAATAGTTCCGTCTTTTGCTATTATTACCGCTCCATCAAGAAGATTTATAGTGGATAATGCATTGATTTTAAGCTCTTGGGCGATCGTTGAAATCTGATTTTCCTGTATACTCATACCGCCGACACCAAAAGTATTGACGACGTACGCGTTATATAAATTAGCGTTACCCGTTACGGTAAAGTCGGAGACTGCGACACTTGCGTACTGTTGTAAAAGCAAATTGTTTTGTGGATCAATCGTACCCACAACAGTTGACTGGTTTAGATTTTGATAATAATTGGGGTCGGGAAGCGGCTGATTTTGAATCTGTGCCAAAAGCGATTGGATCTCATTTACCTGACTCGAAAGATTACTTGTTTGTTGAGTTACTGATGAAGTTTGCTGACCGATATTCGAGGTTTCGCTTACGACATTTTCAAGACGGTTTCTGAAGTCGCGGATGTTCTCAGCGTCAACTTCTTTTGCGACTAATGTACCGGAAAGGGAGGCGCTTCGGGCAGATAGTCCCTCAGCGTAAAGGTCTTTCGCTTGTACATTTTCAGCTTGAAGCGTACCGCTTAACGTCGCATTCCGCGCGGCAATATCGCCTTCGGCATTAATACTTGCGACTTGATTTCCATCTCTTCCTTTTATGATAAGTTTTGCCAATCCGCCAGCTGGCGGACTCCCTGCTTGTTGAGAGAGATTTACTTCCACATTACCGCTGTCTTTCGGCTTAATTTCATCAGTCTGTACTGAATCTGATTTGACATTTTGAGCTTGCAATTCACCGGTTTCAACAACAGGCGATATAATTCTTTGAGATACAGTAAGGTTTGCAATACTTGCAGTAACAGCGCTCAATGTATTAGAGGTTATGGATTGAATTGACGCGCTAGAAGTGGAGAGTACCTCTGTTGTAACTTCTTGAACAGTAATAAATCCTCCTTGAATACCTCCTGCGATAACTCTTGAGAATGCTCCGATCTCATTGATGGTTTGACCCAAGGCATTCTGTACTTCATACCCATTTTGAGTGTTTGCTACGGTATACGTTTCTTCCTGTGGTGTTGGGAGTTCGCTCTGTGGAATTTCTCCCTGATCATTCAGAATAAACCCGCTTCCGCCGCCAGATCGAGCATTAGCCCAGTTCTCAGCATCAAAACGGGGAGCAGTTAGACGATAGGCGACAGTTGTGGGCCGTGAGGTGTAAATGATCAGCCGAAGACCTGGTTCATCGATCATATACCATACCCGAGTATCTGTAGAAGGGGTTAATAGGGGAACCAAATCGGATATATGTTTTTTTAGATCTGTCGTTTTTGAAAACAGCCAAAGGTCTGATCCTTCCGGCACTTGTGCAAAATTAATAACTGTTCTGTATCCAACTCCAGGGACATATTCTGTAGTTTGGATTGTTCCGGTAGTTTCTTCCTTTACTCCCGTCATAGATGCCATGTATGTCGCATATTTTTTTCCATTAATTGTGTAGGGAGGGTCGACCGTACCGGCGTCCACCTTTCCATCACAGGCTCCGTCAGCGCTTGCATTATACGTGACACAGAGGCTAGAGTTACCTCCGCTAGCTCCACCTTTGGCATGAACGGTCTCCGTACCTGACCGTAGATGTAAAGCGATATTGCCGCCTGTCGTAATGTCGCCTCCCGCTATAGTCATATCTCCCGCGATACTAATAGAGGTAGTAGCCTCAGCAGGATTTATAAAGTAGGCACCGGCTCCTGTTACATCTATAAAGGATGTGCCGGTAAAGCTTCCGGCACAAGCAAAGTTACCGCTAGCATTGGTTAAAGTACATCCTGTCGAACTCGATCCTCCTCCCATTAGGATATCACCGGTTCCTGTATTATTTAAGTTCAGAGCGTCTGATCCTTTTGCATCAATAGATAGCGCGATATTAGTATCTCCACCGGTAGCAGCAAGTGTCACCGTTCCACCAGTTGCGGCATTACTTATTGTTATCTCATCAACAGCCGATGCGGCAGAAGTAAATCTTAAGAATTCATTTCCATTGTTGTCCAGTATGTCAGCTCCCGAAAGGGTCAAGTCTCCGTCTATCTGGAGATTCCCTCCGGTGGATAAGTTAAGTACTTCAGTCGAATCGTTTAATATACTTAGGGCATTACTACCTGCCGCGAGAGCTTTAATAAACCATGTATCTGTCGCATCGTCTCCATCATCTGCGTCAAGCGCAAGCACTGCGTCTGTTGCTTCGACACCTTGCACTTCGAGAATTGCCTCAGGTGCCGTGGTTCCAATCCCCACATTCCCACCTGCAAAGATTGCAGCATAGTTTGTGTCTGCTCCTGTTGGGCTCTCCACGTAGAGCCCGATATTACTACTGGTCCCATCAGTATCATACGTACCATTTGCAATATATACGCCATATCCATTAACTGCTCCACCTGCTGCAACATCAGCAGAAACTCCGGTATATACCCCGTACACATTAGTTGTTCCACCGGTACTCTCTGCGCCAGCTGTTGGTTGAGTCCGTACTCCATAGACTGATCGTGTTCCTGTTGCAAGAATTCCGGTAACTGAGGAGTCAAGATCAAGTCCAACCAGAGTATCTGCAGTTGTCGAAGAAGAGGTGACCGTTGAGTACATACCAATACCGGTCTTTGCAGCATTCCCCGTTAAGGTCAGAGTATTCTGTTGATTGTAGATAGTTGAGGCAAGATTTGTCCCATCGGTAGTTGTTAGATTAATCGCCTGGAAGTTATCTGCACTCCCTGTTGGCGTATGAGTTATGTTCAAGTCAATCGCCTCATTGGTTGATCCGTCAGCAGGTGCAGAAGTTGTGGTTATGTCAATTACTTCTCCTGTTGTAAATGAGGAGTTGGTTATCCCGAAGGTATTACCTGTTGTTGCTGAAGAGTCAAGGTCAAGCAGGGCATCGGGAGTCTCGTCGCCGATGCCGACGTTGCCGGTTGCAGATTCTATTGTTACCCTTACCGCATCCGCAGAATCTTGATCGCGGAAGGTAAAGTTTGCTCCTGCATCAAAATTCAAGTTTGTACCGGCCGCAGATTGAAGAGTAAGAGTACTGTCAGTTCTAATTGTTGAGGCGGCAAATCCCACCAACTCAGCGCTAGTAAATGCCCATCTTACGGCACCGTCATATACATACTCAACCGCCTTTACGCCTTGTCCACAGCCGCCAAAACAAAGACCTGAATCAGCATCAGAACCATTTATAGAAGGATCTGTTATCGCACCGTCCGCTATATTCATAGTGCCATTGATATCTAACGTATCCCCTGGCGTCGCCGTCCCAATCCCCACATTCGCATTGAGAATATTTACCTCATCTGTTGTCTGATCATCAAATTCAATAAGTCC
>MGBA01000002.1 GCA_001789965.1 Candidatus Roizmanbacteria bacterium RIFCSPLOWO2_02_FULL_40_13 | reverse complement strand
GACCCGATTGTTACGTTGTTAGTACTAGTATCGAGATGAATAACGCCGGTCGTCTCATTCCAAGGCCCAACATTACCTCCGTTAAAGTCAGTTACGCAATTGGTCTCTCCATCACCCGTACAAAATTGGGTCGCCTCAACCGTTCCGTCTGATACTGCGGTCTCAAACAATGAAAGACCGTCAGAAATATATACGTCTCCCACCACATCAAGGGGAGCATCAGGTGTAGTATCGCCAATTCCGACATTACCACTTTCAAATACTGCAGCATAATTATTATCTGCTCCTGTCGCTGTTGCATATAGTCCAACCGCTGTTGTTGTTCCTGCTGTTTTTCCAGTTGCAGTAAAATGTCCTCCGTATATTGAATGTGTTCCTGTTGAAGTATTTGCAGAATTGTCGCTTGTTACTTTTACACCATACAGGGTATTTGCTAAAGCATTTGCACCTTCTGCGACACTAAGATCAATTCCTCGGAATGTCCCTGTGGTGGAAGTCGGCGTGTACGTGAAATTTGCGTCAACTCCTTCATTATCTGAACCGTCGGAAGCCTGCCATGTACCTGTTAAATCAAGAATTTCTCCCGTTGTGAATCCTGTTCCGGATAGAGATGCTGCAGTCTGCGTGGTTGCACCACTAGTGATAGTTGAAGTGAGCAAATTTCCCGTTAAAGTATCTGCTGAATTACTGTCTCCTAAAGTAGTATTTCCATTGACCTGAAAGTCATCTCCCACGATGACACTTCCATCTGAGTCACTGATTAACCCTGCCGTTGTTACATTAAGTCCTGTCGTTGCACTGCCCAAGTCAACAACATCAGCAATAACCACATTCCCGTCCGTGTCACTTATAACTCCTGTTGTTGTTACATTTATCCCGGTTGTTGCCGAGCCAAGATCGACTGTATCACCTATGACTACATTCCCATCAGAGTCAGAAATGACTCCACCCGTCGTGATATTAATTCCTGTAGTTGCAGATCCAAGGTCTACAGTGTCATCTATTACCACATTCCCGTCAATGTCTGTGATAAGTCCTACAGTTGTCACATTAATTCCTGTTGTCGCAGATCCAATATCAGTTGAGTCATTAAGGACAATATTCCCGTCAATATCAGAGACCGATCCTGTAGTTGCAACCCGGAGTCCTGTTGTTGCAGATCCAATATCCACCGTGTCATCAAGTACTAGATTTCCTCCAATGTCAGATATTGTTCCTTCAACTGCAAGATCTCCAGTATTTGAAACAGTTAATTGATCCGTACCAGACGAGTTTTCCAAAACCGCAAGCGATGTTGTTTGGGTACTATTCCCCTGGACTAAAAATTGAATTTCGTCGGTGTCACCGTCAACAGCAAGTTTGGCAAGGTTTGAGGATCCACCAATCGTGACATTATTAGTACTGGTATCAAGGTGGACGACGCCTGCCGTAACGTCCCAGGGACCTGCGCCCGTATTAGAAGTTATACAATCAGAATCATCAAAACACAATTGGCCGGTTAAGTACAGATCCTGCCACGATTTAGTGGTTGACCCTAGATCATACGTATCATCAGTTGCAGGAAGTAGATCCCCGGTAATCTCCACATCTCCTGCTGTTGTTTCTCCAATATCTATAGAAGCGCCTCCAGCTCCCGTAATATCACCACCCGAAACTGAAAGATCTCCTGTTATATCGGTGTTATCGTTTAAAGAAAGGTTGCCGTCCGAATCACTTATAGCTCCCGCAGTTGTCACATTTACACCAGTTGTTGCAGATCCAATATCGACTGCGTCATTCAAGACAAGATTGCCTGAAATGTCTGAAATTCCACCCTCTACAGCTACATTTCCGCTATTATCAACTCTAAACTGATCTGTGCCACTTGAATTTTCAAATACCACAAGATTGTTCGTTTGAGTTGAATTTCCTTGTACTATGAATTGAATTTCATCAGATTCTCCGTCAATTCCAAGCTTAGCCAAATCTGAAGTTGAACCTAGAGTTACGTTGTCTGTGCTGGTAGTAAGTCTCACGACCGTACCATCATCGGTCCATCCACCGGCAGAAGATGCGCCAGCAAAAGATTGGAAACTAGAGCAATCATTGGAAAACTGGAGTTCGTTACTTGAGCCATTGTACCGAACACATCCTTTATCGGTAGTATCGCTATTGTTATCAATTCGCATTTGACCCCCGACCAAATGGAGAAGATCGCTGGGAGATGTAGTTCCTATTCCTACATTTCCACTATTATCAATCGTTCCTCTATTTGAACCACCGGTTGCAAAAAGAATTGACCCGCTTTGACTAGCATTTAAGGTAACATCTCCTGATCCACCTGACTGTAAATTTACGCCACCTGCCGACGAAAGAGTAAAGGTTGCACTCGAATAGGTTGATCGTATCCCCGGAGTTGCTACGGAAACTAATAGATCTCCATCTTTGTTAATAATTGGAATATTCGAGGTTCCTGCCCCCGGAGGCAGACCTTGGAGAGTCTCAGCGTTCATTGCGTACCCAACATTCGCGATCTGTTGTCTCGGAGACATTTCCGAATCTCCGCCTACCGTAACTCCCAAGTATACATTTGAATTTTCAGTAAAAAGCGATGCAGGAAGTTCGGTTCCGCAGACTTGTTGCGGGGGCGTCGGAGAGTATCCAGATCCACCGATCAAAACATCAAATATCCCATCTTGGTCGGGTGTAACGGAACATGTGCTTGAATCATGAAGAGTACTGCCACTGGTGGAAGCATTGTAAAATTTAAATCGGGCATTTGTTGCAGTGGTAATTGGATTCCCGAGGCTATCGGTCAGTCTTCCTTGAAATGAGATGATTCTTCCCGCCCGTTTGACATCGGTGGGAAACGCCAGTGGAGTTTCAGCTTTTCTAAAAAATTGATCGTACGCACTTCCACCAATAGCGGATAACAATATTAAAACAATCGCGACGCCTAGGTAGTATTGAAGCCCAAAATTAGACTGCTCTTTTTTTGAAGGAAAAGATTTATCTCCACTTTTAATCTCAGATTTTGGAGTGAAGGGAAGTAATAATAATATACCATTCAGCCAATTTCCAATTCCGTACGTCAGTTCTTTTACTTTAGAATCAAGCTTTCCAACAACCCCTGATGATTTTTCATAATTAAGATCGCTACTTACAAGACCTAATTTTTCTGGACTGTCTTTAAGCGTAGTTTCTAAATCAGCAAGAAGAGATATTAACTGCTCATAGTCGTTTTGTTTGATTAAGTTCTTTGCAAGAGCCCATTTAAGGAACTTATCCACAGACTTTAATTTGTTACGTATTTCCTGTTCAGAAAGAGACTTTTTTCGGAGCGCTAATAAATAATTACGGAGCTTTTCCGGTTTCAAACGCATACTCGACATTTTTATAGTTTAGACTTATCTGACAATCAATTGTTTCGATACTTTAGACATACTCAACCGATATATGGTCTTTGATTTTTCGATTTTTACCCTTTTGTCATAAGGGCTTCCTTCTAACGCCGGATCAAACCAGACTCTCAGTTGATGATATGCTTGATGTATTGTTTTGGACATATCTATAGACTTTGAACTTATAACGCTAAAAATTCTTTAATGTTTTCAAGTTCTTTTAAGGCTTCCTTTTGGTCCAAGCCACTATTTAATAGGCTTTCTTTATATTGTTCTAGCGCTAGGTCGTTCTCAATTTCTTCCCCCGGCTTTATTATTTGTGAAGAAATATTATGTATTTGTTTAGCAGGGTTTGAATCTATCCAACGCTGAGAAATGCAAAAAGAACAGAATTTTCTCAATGTTGATAGTCTTCTATTTATAGTCTTTATTGGTATATCATTTTTAGATAAGTAGGCTTTATATTGGGCTATAACTTCTTTAGTAAGGTATTGAAAAATGTTGTCCGAATCAAGCTCCAAAGCATCAGTGCTTTTGGATTTTACTGCCAGAACAAGCCAACCTAAAAAGTGTCTTAAATCCGAAAGATAGTTCTTAATTGAAGCAGAACTCATTTTCTTATTTCCCGCAGTAAGAAAATGACGGAATGAGGCTTCCAGATTATAAAAATTATACCCTCTTATCATATACTTTGATAGTAAAGGAATTGATAATCATTTGTCAAGAGGTATTTAGTTAGTGATTTGATCTATTAAGAGCTATATAAAAAATAGAAGAATAAAATACGTACGTGCTCCTAAAATACAATTTAATTTAGTTTAATTGAATTACCGCACTCATTTTAATACTACCTTAATATATAAATATATATCATTTAACTTATAGTATAAATTCCATAGAATCAATATTACTTTATGATTTTTAAAGCCTATTTTATCAATTTTTCTAGCTTCGAATTTTTTGTTCAAATTTTTTTCAAAAGAAAGACTATATTTCTCTTTTTAATTGTTTTTTTAAAGATTTACTAACGTGTTTGAATTAGATTGATATGGTTTAAGCAAATAACAAATTGCTTTGCTAATTTTTTCCAATTTGCTTTTACTTTGTAGTTAAAGGCCAAACATTCCATATGGAGTTTTAAATCTCTAAAGCACCCTACCTATAGTTTTTTTAGCTTTATTTTAGTATCTTGACATGTCTCTAGGATTTAATTACTATGTACTTAAACTCAATAAAGTATGAAAAAAACTCTCGTTTTTCTTAGCATTTTGCTTTTTTTACTCTTAATACTAACTTCTTTTTTTTGGCTCTATGAAGCTAAGACTTTTATAGGAAGGGCGAGTGTTTTTCGCAATACCTTTTCTATTGAAAATTCGTATGTTTTCATATCTCCCTTGCGAGCCAAGGCTGACAATCAGGAGAAGATACGACTTACTGTATTTGTACTCAATGATCAAGGATTAGGAGTGCAGGGAAAAAAAGTTACGATCAATACAGCGAATCAATTAAATATAGAAGTAATCCAAGGGTTAACAGATGGCGTAGGAAAAGCAGTATTTGACATAACATCGGCTAACGTAGGACAATTTTACCTTAAGGTTCTCATCGAGGACAAAGCATTACTTCAAGAGCCGCAGCTTTCTTTCTACTAACGTTTAACTTCTCGTAGTATCAATTCATGGTCAGTCACAAGTAGAGGATGTTTTTCTCTAAGCACCAAGGCTCGATTATGAGCGATAACGTAGGGCTGAAGATATCGCCTGAAGAGAAAATAGAGCAGGCCGGCGATTTGAGTTAGAATTATTAATTCAAAAAGACGCGAACGGAGTAAATCCCATATAAAACGGAGGGTTTCTATAATAATCATCCACCATGGAAGAACCTTAACGGCTAGGGTGTTGCTCCTTGGCGAGTCGTTTTCCTGAAATTTGTCTTGAGCGAATATTCTAAAATAATCCGCTTGAGAAGACGGAAGAAGTATTGCGTAATTTCCTTGTCCGTCAGATTTTGCTTTAAGCCTAGGAAGCGACACGGCATAAGCCGGTTTAACAAAAGAAAAAATAGGTGTACGGTTTTGATCTATGAAAAACGAAAGATCAACGTCTGTATTAGGAATAGCTTGGCCTGATAAAACAATTTGATCGCCTACGAAATAGACATCTTTGTTTAAGTAAACGGTTGGAGGAAGTATAACAGGACCTATATGCACGCTTCTATTGAGCGGAAATGGAGGAATGCATATGGTATTAGAAACCCTTCCCAACTGATCTTGAGACGAAAGACAGGGTTCACGGCTGGAAAACGGAGAAAAGCGATTTGAAAACTGAAAGTATCCTTTTGTATCTGAATATGTTTGATCAAATATTCCCACCCCCTCAATCGTCACCAGTGAACGAGGAGACGTATACCCAAAAAGAAAAAACTCATATTCTCCGATTGAGACCGAGACTTCAGGAGAAGCTGATTTTGCTTGAGCCAGTACTTTCGTAAAAGGAAAGGTAAGAATGATTGTCAGCAATAAAAAGATAGTAAATGTTTTATCTCTACTCATGTCTTTTCTTAAGCTTTTCTTTTAACGACGAGAGATTGTCTTGAGAATGGGCTCTGACTGTCTTTTTGCGCATAATATGGCTCATATAATACAGAATAGTCAATCCAACAAGAAGAATCAAGAAAATTCTCCAAGGAAATACAAAGACCTGCTGTTCTTTTTGAATTGTTTTCATCGATTCCCCATATCTCATAGATAAACTTATCGTATGGGGGCCAAGTAAAAAACTCTTTCCTAACCGGGTTTCGTATCGCGAATTGGTTCCGGGAAAAATATTCTGCTTTTCTATCGAAAGTTGATCAACCGTTCTCCCAAACATATTTTTTAAAGTTAATGTACCGGTCGGGGCGATGTGATAATTGCCAGAATTAATAAGCGAGAATTCAACAGGAATTGGTGCAAGCTCAAAGAAGCGAGGAGCCCTAAAAAACGAAATAAGTGAATTTTCTTTAATTTCTCCGGAGATCTTAATATTTACTAAAGAAACTATACGAACGGAAACGTTTGAACTACCTTCAGATAGATTTACGAAGGGTTCAAAATAGATCGCTACATAGTGGCCACCGGCAATAGCATCTCTTGGAGGGCTGAGAACTATGGATGTCCTGAGCTCTTTTTGAGGTTCAATGATTGTGTTCGGAGTAAAAACCGTCACCCAATCCTTTCCTGAACGATTAGGATTTGGATTTTTTTCAACTAGAGTGGGAGTTCCTACATCATCAAGTACTGTAAAGTCAGAGACCTTAAAAACGCCAGAAATAGGTGAGGCACCCCTGTTAAAAAGACTGACCTCGATAGTTTTTTGTTCTCCAGGTAAAAGTTCAACCTCATGTTTTGCTGGTGAAATCACCAAAGGGATTGCCTTTTCCTGAGCCTGAACAGGATACGCAGCGATCAGGAAGAAACCAATTAAGCTCGCCCAAGCAAACACAGTAAGTTTTTTCATAGTTAAAATCTGGGACTGGCCGTATATAACAAGTGATTGGTGTAATATCCTGCCGGTTGAATGTCAGAAATAGAGATCCGGTAACACACCGCAGCAGCAGAACCGGTAGTAGGGGAATTTCCGGAAAGAACTACTGCTGATTTTTCGCCTGCTTCTATATCTGCAAACTGCCGACTAGTAAAAGAACCGCCTTTTTCATTAAAAGAAAAAGTAGCATCTTTTCCGACCGTGTTTTCCAGAGAGTACCCGAAACCGGTCGTTTTTGGATTATTCCAGTTAGATCCTGAGCTCTCAGTGCATACTCCGTCATCACAACGCGTATCAGAGATACAGCTTGATGTTGGAACGAGATCTGCCCCCTGACAGTTAAAGTTCTTTCTTTTGAGTTGATCGTCTTCTGCTACGGTCACTACATATCCGTCTTTTGTATTTGTCGAAACCGTCATCAGTTGGGCAGCGTTTTTAAATGAAAACGGCTTGTCAATATTTCCCCAAGGAATCGATGAAGCGGTAGTAGCGATATCAGTTTGGATTCCGCATATCCTCGATGAATTTGGAACGCCAGCAAGGGTAAAGGAAAAGGTTTCAGCAACTGTGGCAGAAATGGTCACCGGACCTCCGATTGCCACTCTGACGTCTAGCTGATCAAGTTTTTCACCGCTTCCGTTGCGCGACCTGACGTGCAATGTATAGATATCTGCTTTTCCGTCAGCACTTGGAGTAGAAAGTGGTGCGGGATTGAGTAGTTTTCTAGATTGATCGCCGATGACGACCGTAATCGTTGCTCCTGCAGCGCAGGAATCAGTTACCCGGTAGATTCTTATCTTATGATCAGTGGTCGCTGTTCCTTCGGTGATCGCACCCACACCCCAATTATTTTCACATCCATTACTTGAAATCGTTACGTTTGACGCCATCAAATTGTTAAGATCGAAACCATTTGCCTGAGTAGTGCTTGCAGTATCAGCAACGCCATTATTGCCTTGCCCTGTCGCATCAACCGCAGGAATAGTAATGAGCATATCTCCATCATGAGGCACTGTCTTTGATAGAGTAAAAACCAGCGTATGGACTGATGGTTCAATGTGTTTTGGATTCTCAAGAGTATCCGATCCGGAAATAAAATTTGCAGGAAACGCCGAAGAAGACTTTATTAAAAATAAAGCAGCGATCAATAAAAAAATAAAACTGACTAATTTAGTCATGCTAATTTTATTAAATAAGATTTCCAATCCTAATGCAAGACACTTTGCTATTTTCTTTCGATAAGTAGACAATAATTCAACACTTTTTTATTGAAGTAGGAAAACTTCTGTTGACAAAGAAAATCCCGTCTGTTAAATTTTAACTTCAATATGGGTGTGAAAGAAAGACGAACGAAAATAATACTGCTTCTTTTTTTGCTATCTGATGTCGATTTGGCTCCGGTAACCATTGATGAAAAAGTCCAGAGTATCTTTGATCTTTCACTAAATCAAAAAACTAAATCTACCCTATCGTCTCTCGTAAAAGAAGGAATAACATTAAAAACTTCACAAGATGAACCTGCTCATATCTATAGTCTTACTGAAAAAGGGTTTGATGAGTTGGTATTAGGGTTTCCATTTTTTCGATATCTGCGACGGGAATGGGATGGAAAGTGGAGAATTCTTTCATACGAAATCCCCGAGCAAAGACGCGAGCTCCGAGACAAACTCCG
>MGBA01000001.1:171043-171185 GCA_001789965.1 Candidatus Roizmanbacteria bacterium RIFCSPLOWO2_02_FULL_40_13 | reverse complement strand
CCTTAGTGTTTTACGAAAATTGTCTTATTTTTGTAATTAAAGTTTACTTTGAATCTGTCAAAAAAGCCTACTTGACCAAGTACGCCATAACTATTAGTAGATATCTCATCTGAAAAGAAAACCGGTGTATTATAAAAGTAAT
>MGBA01000001.1:0-170943 GCA_001789965.1 Candidatus Roizmanbacteria bacterium RIFCSPLOWO2_02_FULL_40_13 | reverse complement strand
TCAATCTTATCCTGCTTTAATGTGATATCAATTATTGGTCGGTAAAAGTTCCCCGCTTTTTTGTACTTGTACTTAATATTCATGTAGAGTTAGCCGAAGTAGGGAAGATTTTCTTGTGGGACTCTAAACAAGAGAGGCTTTAAAAATCCTTTCTTTTTAGCTTTTTCAAAAACAACCTTGGCGGTTTTTCCATCTGCGATTACCGTCTTTTCATCTTCTTTTAGCGCTATCCACTGACCTTTGTACTTTTTATATATCTGCGTCCAATCAATTGCCATATATTGATATTGTACCTCAGAATAGATCATATGCAAATTTTAGACTTGTTCAATTTAAAATCTATCGCCTATTCACCACATTATTCCTAAATACTAAATGCCAAATGCTGAATATTTATGTCATTTACTCCCTTAAAAAGACCTTAATGTCGCAAAACCACTTCGAAACGAATTTCATCATTTTCACAACTTGACAATCGTTTATTTTCCTCCTAGTCTTAATTTGAGCTATGAATAAAGCTCTTATTTGTACCGAGTGTAACAAAAATGTGTCTGTCCATGGCCATTTTTGTGACTCCTGTTATAAGGAAACGAAAATATGTCGAAGGTGTCAACAACGTAAAAGTATTTTTGAGTTTGAAAAGAACCAGAAGAGCATAGCTGGTAAAGTATCTCGAAGGGGAGAATGCAGAGTCTGTCGTAAGTGGAAACTTTCAATAGCTAATAAGGTAAGAAGGGAGTTTGAAAAAATAAATCTACCACCACCTCTAGGTGAACCCTTTCATTGTCCTGTTTGCGATCACACAATAATCAGACAATTTAAAAACGACGTTGTATTAGACCATTCCCACACCACTGGCGAGATACGAGGATGGCTTTGTAGAATGTGTAACAATAGTATAGGGATGATGAATGACGATGTTCCTACGCTAAAAAGGGCAATTAGATGGCTGGAAGGGTCATTACAGAAGTAACTGATTCCAATCTTCTTCGTGCTACCTTACAGTACTCACTGGATATTTCACTACCTATATATTTTCTATCATTTATAGTGGCCATTTTTGCTGTAGTCCCACTTCCCATAAACGGATCATAAACAAGGTCTCCTTTATTACTCCAAGATACTATATGGTCTTGTGCTAATTTTTCAGGAAATATTGCAGGGTGTTCGTGGGCAATTTTGTCGCTTGCAGAATGCCCTTTTCCTATTAAGTACTCCCAAACATTTGTTCTTCTACCATACTTAGAATATCCACCCCGTTTAAGTCTCAACAATGAGCCGTTATGTAGTCGTTTCGTACCCGAATCGCCATTTCGAGCTTCCTTATTCTCTCTGTCAACGATAGGATTTATAGTTTTTGGTTTACCCTTGCTGAGGACAAACATATATTCAAATGTTTGCCAATATGTTTTGTTATTCCCGACTGCACCTCTTGGTGGTTTAAGATATATCATAGTGTCAAAAAGATCAAAACCAACGTCTTTAAAGTGTAGAGCCTGTTTGAAAGATGTCCCAGTTTCATTACCCTTAATCGTCTGATCTCCAACCACCCACACAACGACACCACCTTTTTTAGTAACTCGATACAATTCTTTAGCTATAGATTCAAATTCGCTAAAGGAGTTACCACTATAACTTCGCATGTCATCATATGGTGGTGAAGTTACTGTCATGTCAATAAAATCATCTGACATTTTTGACATAGTATCTAGGCAATTTTCGTTATAAATATAATTCAACCTTAGTTTATTTCGTTTTATCTTTTTAACATACTTATGTCCATTTACTTTTTTGCTTGTTTTTTTTTGGATTTGGTGCCGATCTAAAGATGTTATGACTTGAAGATTGCTCATAATGTCATGGTATCATACTTCTAACTCTCTTTTTAATTCAATTAAGGTCAGCACTAATTATATTTTGTCTAATTAAATTGGTCTATGGATTATAAGCCTAAATTTTTATTTAGGCTCAATTTGTTTTGAGGGGGATTATCCTTTAATTTGAAATCATATTTACTTTTAAAATTTCTTGTATAATGGCAAGGCGGAACTGAGCGTACATTGCATTGAGTGCCGTACGCTCAGTTCTCCTCATGCATTACTCAACTTCTGCATCCTTGGCGTTCTTTTTAACCAAGTCTATTGAATCACGCACGCCTTGAACGCTATAATACGCTTCACTCCAGCATATATCACGTCCATTCGTGGACACGAATACCCAATAAGGGTATCCATTTTTCGTCCACCTTGTTTGAAATTTCATAAAACTCCTTTCTAGTACTTCAACTTGTAATGTTTGGACGTACCGAAAACCAATATATATGGTGTCGCCTCACCTTGTCAAGCACTAATCGCAGCATTTTGCCGTATCAAACTCTATATAAACTGTATCACATGTAAATTTAGCCTCAAAATTTTATTTTGATATAAAAAAGGTGCTGTTTTGCCAAAATTTTTTTGAACAAAATAGTCTTTTTAGCTCTTTGTAAAAGGAAAAAAATCAATTTTCCTCAATTTAATTTTTAAAAAATGCTTTCCTGTTTTTTTAGCGGTTAAATTATAGGTTTTCATTGTTGGGAGACCATATTCGTTTCTTATATATAGATCTAGGGCGTTTGGTTGTAAAATGGAAGATTATTCGGCTGTATTTTATTTGATATAATCTGGGTATGGTTGATGCTCCTGAAAGACCGCGGCCTCCGCAGGCAAGAAAGATTCCTAGAGAACAGACAGAACATTTTGATAGAGAAGGATTTTCCGGTGATATTTATGTTAAGGAAGATGATGGGGTAGGCTATAACGCGCTTGGGGTTGATGTTCACGGAGCTCATCCTCTCAAAGAAATCAAAAGCGGAACCCGATCTTACTTAGTGATGGAAGGAACAGGAAACTTTCACTTTAAACGGTGAAATTCATGAAGTCAAACAAGGAGATCTTTTTGTTGTTCCGGAGGGTGGAAAGTATGAATACGAAGGAACGATGAAGCTCTTCGAATTCAATGTCCCTGGCGACACTACAGACGAAACCCTAGAGAAGTAGCCTCTATTAACATCTACCCTCTACCTGGGCCCTCACCGTATTCAAAAACTCTTTCTACATTAGTTCTTGGCGTGCGCTTACACCAATAATTTTCTCCTTTTTTCAGCACGGATCTTCTTGGACCTTTTTCAAGCTGTCTGGCAATTAGGGGAAGAACCAAATCGGGGTCCTCATGGAATTCCCGAAAACTTAAACTATACGCACCATTTCTAATTGAACCGACGTCATCATGCAATGTGTTACGAGGTGTATAAGTAGGACTTGTAGTAAATTCGATCGTCCTTCCATCAAACGAAACTATTTCTGGTGGGACTTCAACGGTGCTAAAAGCTCTTTTATAATAATACTTTCTCATGAATCTTTCTTCTTCAGGCGTGAGTTCAAGCTTATTACCCCATTCAAGTGCAAAATTGGTACCACTACCTACCGGAGTAATAGTTAGCCTACTTACCCTTGCCGTTTGAATTTCAGGTGACCCCTGTTTGACTTCTTTTAGCACTTTTGTTAAAAGTTCTATAGAACGGCGAGCAATCTTTGCTTTTTCCTCCATAACTTCTCTTTCTCTTTGTTCCTTAGATCTTCTTACGGAATCTTCAAACCTTCGCACATCAGCATGAATTCTTGCCCATTCTCTTTCCTGAGCTTTTCGCTTTTCCTCGTCTTCTTGAATTTGTCTTATCCTTTTCCAAGTTTCATTTGACATACCTATAGTATTATACCCGGTTTTGTTAAATTGATGAAGAGAAATGAAGTATTAAAATTTTAGCCGTGATACGGAGGAGTCATTGGAGCACGTGGGTCAACGCGTATCATACCATGATCTACGTCTACCAACCTTGGAGCTAGCGGATCCTTAAGCATCATGCCATGATCCACGTCTGTCCAATAAGGTTCAAGTCTTTGTGGCGGGTTTGCAGGAATCAAAGGTCTCGGCTGTGGTCCAGCAGGTCCTATAAAAATTGGGCGCATAGTTGTTCTAGCAGGCTCGCTAGTTGTTCCTTCACTTGCAAGCTCTCTGTCGTCATACGTTATATTCGGCAATTCACCCGCGCATTTTTTAAGGTCCTCCGGTGAAATATAATATTCACCTCTACCGGGTGACATGGAAGAACGACGTCTACTCGTTCGTGTCAATTTAGGACCTTTGACCTCTCCAGACGTAAGACTTCTAAGATTTATTCTGGTTCCTCTTTCGGACTCATTCGCCATAGCTATAGTATTATACTCCATTTTTGGAAATTAATAGAAATTACTTAGTTTTTCTTACTATCTTCAAATACTCCTCGACGTTGATTTTTAAAGTTCTCAAATTATTCTTAATGATAAAAACCGGGAGACTTTTGTACATGGGAAGTACAATCGGTCTTTTTAGTCCAACCTTCCAATAAATTCTATGATCACCTTTCTGTCTAACATACTTGCAACCAACTTTAATTAGAAATCGCTCAAAAACCCTCCATGAAACTCTGGTCAAGTAGGGCATTTCAGTTTAGAGAGACTGGCACGGAGAAAGTTTCAGTTTTTTGCGAGATAACATGAGGCGGAACAAATCCTTTATTTCTTTCCTGCCACCCGAGTTCTGTCAGAACCTGTTTAAATGTACCTTTTTCTGAGATCTCTTCAAAAAATAACTCGATTGCCTCGTTGAAGCTTTTTTTAACACCAGAAAATGTATCCGAAACGGTAGAAAGATCCAATGCGGGAGTATAAGCAATAAAGCTTTTTCCCTCCTTAAAAACTATAACGGGTAAAGAATACTTCATTGACATTTTACGTTTGGCCATATGCCATATTTTACTCCAATGTCATTCATAAGTAAATTTTAAATTTTCCAAAACAAAGATCAATAGACTATAATCGACTTTATGAAACGGAGTCGATCAATTTCTACATCAGAAGCAATATTGCACATCGCCGTAAATTTCGGAAGAATTGCGAGATATCTGGAGCAGAATAACGAGAAGAGGGTCAAATTGTTTCTAAGTGATTGCGATGGATATCTAAATCAAATAAACGGCAGAAATATTCCCAGCACTCTTCAAAAGACCTACGAAATAACTCGTAATCTCGCAAATAAAAAGATTTACCGATCAAAAGAGGATTTGATCGATCAATACTATACCTGGGCTAACATCCTCACTCACCGCGCCCGTCTATTCAAATAATAACTGTAAATCATACTTCTCTTTTTGAGGATCAATTGACGTTTCAAGGTCGGATTGCTAAGATAATCTCTGTGAAAGATCGAGTTGATGGGGATCATGCAAACAGAGTAGAGACTATCGCTTCTGAGCTTGCTCCAAGGAAACTTACACCTAAAGTCCTCCGCCAAATAGACATGCTGAGAAAAAGAGTGGTAACGCTTACTAAAGATGACGGCCCTTCCACGCTACAAGGAGTAGTATATGGTTTTGCAGAAGACATGATGAACACTCGATGCGGGGCTATAAAAGACGTACCTCGAGCTATTGCTGGCGCTATAACTCATCGACTTAACGTTCTTTTAGACTTAGAGCCTGCGCAGATACGATTTATGTTGTCTTCTGCGCTTGGCATGCACGCAGATCTCGAAGATAAGTCTCGTGCTACTTCTGAAAAAGAAGCACTTGAAGGTAATCCTAAATTTAAAACTGAATATGAAAGGTGGGCTCGCATTCATGAGGAACGCGCTATAACTATCAGAGCTTTGAGGACTCGTCTCCACGAACCTGTCTCTACATCCACGCCAGCTCAACGCGCCTAAAGAAATCTCATTGATTTTTAAAAAAAGAGTACTACAATATGCTAATGTCTGTAGAAAACAAAAGTCCTGCCGTTAGATTTGGGGAGACTGTTGGTGGTGGTGCGATGAGATTATTCGCACCTACAGTGTTCCAAGAAAACAGAGGAGAAATCAACAAGGTCGAAGACGAATCTAATAGATATTTGTTAAATGAATCGCAAAACGCTGCCCATGTAGGTGAAGGCGTATCTATTTTGTTCTTTTCAACCGGACATTGGGTAAGCGGAATTGTAATTTACATGCTTGGAAGAACTTCCAATCTAGCCGGTCAGACCATTGCACGTCGGATGGTAAGAAGACAGGATAAAAGAGAAGCTTCAGTAATGTCCAGATGCGGCGTAGGCTAATTAGCGGGTGCCGTAGATAGCCATATGACGGTTACTCACAACCTCAACATGAAAATTTGCAAATCCCAAACCATCCAGTTGGGATCTCACTTCTTCCGGTCTATAAGCTGCTTTCAAGGATGCATAAAAGTCTTTCCGCATGAGTCTGGGATCGCCTTTGTGTTCTTTTACCATCTTTTTTGCAACTCTTCTACTTGGCGGGCGCGTAAGATCCATAGCGAAAAAAGGGCTGCCATATTTTAAAAATCTTACAGCTTTCCACAAATCCAGTGGTTTTTTTAGATGATGAAGAGCGCTATTGCAGATTATGGCGTCAAACTTTTCGTCATCAAAATTCATATCTCCTATCATCTGTTGTTCAAATCTTACTCTTTCAGAAAGACTTTCAGCTTCCACAGCTTCTCTTGCCAGCTCAAGCATGGGAGCTGAGCCGTCTATTCCGATAATTCTTGCGTCAGGATAACGTTTTGCGAAACGTCTTGTTGGATCAGCGTCTCCACATGCTATGTCAAGCACCAAGCCTCCACTAAAATCAGGAAAAGTAGCTGTAAATAAATCTACAAAGCGGTTATGACTAAGAGAAAAGTCGGATTCAGCATAAGCTTTAGCTTGTGTTACCGCATCCATCAACTGTCGTCTTTCAGGTGTCCTTCTCATAAAGTGTTATTATATCAAATAAGTTTCTTTTTATGCTTTCCCAGCAATCCGTTGTCCTAAAGAATTAATTGTATTCCGGGGGGGTATGATCGGGGTGCCGTTCTATTCGACTCCACAATCGATACATATTACGTCGACCTCTTCTGTTTAGCGTCTGAAGTATGATAAATGTTCCGAAAAGCGCAACAGCTACTCCCGTTTGAATTTTACCCATCGTCTCATTGCCAATGGTAAAGTCGGTATAGGCATTGAAGCCAAATAGTAAACTCAGTGGTAAAGTGACATTCCGTCCTGCTCTGTAAAATCCTACACGGGAGCGCATCTCTTCGTACCTGTCATGATCCAGTTCGTGAGGGGTAAGAAATTGATCGGACTGTCTCAATCGCTCTCTTCGTTCTTTCCAAAACATATATCGTTTTAAAGTATTATCTAATTATTTTTTTATCTATGCGGGGGGGGCTTTTCTACAAGGAGGAAAGTAGAGTAATCAGGTGTTTTTAACTTCTTCCTAAACTTTTCATCTACATCCACTGATTTGTAAGGTACTCCTGCTAAGAAAAGGTCACTTGAGGAAACGTGCTGAGCAGACCCAACCCCTTGGAAAATAAGTGGCCAAAAAAAGCCTCGACCCCCTGGTCCTAAAACCCGGTAACCCTCCTGTAGAAGTATAGAAATTTCTTCTTTCCTTAGAAACTCAGGAGCCGAATGTACAGCAAATAACACTTCGAATGAATCATCTTTAAATGGCAGAAATCCTTGAGCAAGGGCTGCAACAGCCTTTCTTGTTTGGTTCGTATCTAAGTATAAATTCGTTACCTTTGTAGGATCCGGAACTATAGTAGCGTCCGAAAGATGAGGATTAACATTTACTACCTCTACATTCGGATTCATTGACTGAAGCTTACGCGCAAACGACTCTTCGGTTCCGGAACCTAGTTCTAGAACTAAACCTTTCATACGTGACCATTCGATAGGGCGCAGCCCGAAAATAGCTTCGTAATCTCTCACTCCAAAATCGCTTGTTCTGGGTATTAAAGCTCTATTTAGAGCTCCGCTTCGCTCTGCCATATGATATTATATCACATTAAGACCTATAGCAATGGACTGAACTAAAAATGGTATAATTGTTCTATGAAAAACCCGAAACTTGTTGAACCTGATATAAAGTATCAACAAAGCTATCTTGAAGCATTAAACGAATATCAAGACGGGGGAAGATTCGGAGATTTGCCGCTAGACTTCATAAAAAGAAACTTCGAGACGTACTTAGATTATTTAAAAGGTAGAAAATATGGAAAAGGGTTACCTGAAGGGTGGGTAGCAGAAACTGGATATTGGCTAATAGATGAGAACGAAGTAATTGGCCTATTAAGAATAAGGCACGAGTTGACAGATGAGTTAAAAAAGGATGGTGGACATATCGGCTACGACATTCGGCCATCCAAAAGAAAACAGGGATACGGCAAGAAAATCTTAGAGCTTGGATTAATAAGAGCTAAGGAGCTCGGTATTAAAAAGGCTCTTATTACCTGTAACTTTGATAACCCCGCTTCTAAAAAGATAATTGAAGCCAATGGCGGAAAATTTGAAAATAAGGTTGAGATCGGACAGGGTAAACCTGCAAAACTCCGCTACTGGATCTCTGTAGCGTAAATGGTAAATAGGGCATTGACACAGGCTTTTTTTCTGTTATTATTCCCAACATGAGCATTGCAAGAGAACGCAGTGGGGGAAGACCACCTACAATATCTCAATTATGGGCAATGAAAGACGAGCTCACTACTTTACCAGGTCCCCAATTACTTGCGGCCTTTGACGTTATTCATGACTTCATCGACACGAAATTAAATACAGGCCGGATACGCGTTGCAGAATTTAAACCAGACGGCTCTATAAGTGTAAATGAGGAAGCAAAACAAGCAATACTCATGTTATTTCCGATCGCTCCAATGACCGAAGGTCAAACAGGACCTTTTTATTGGAGAGATAAAGTCCCTCCAAAATTGGATTTTGTCGATGGAGTACGCATAGTCCCGGGGTCATATGTGCGGTGGGGCTCTCACCTTGAACCTGGTGTTGTTGTCATGCCCAATAGCCATATAAATATCGGTGCATTTGTAGGAAAGAATACTATGGTGGATACGGCTACCACGGTTGGTTCATGTGCTCAAATTGGCGCAAACGTCCATTTATCCGGAGGAGTTGGAATTGGGGGAGTATTGGAACCCGCTCAAGCTGCACTGGTTATGATAGGCGATAATGCTTTTATAGGAGCTCGAAGCGAAGTCGCAGAAGGATGCGTTGTTGAAGAAGGCGCTGTGCTCAGTATGGGATGCTATATGGGTCAATCGACAAAAATCTACGATGCAAGAAGTGGAGAATTACTAAAGCCAGGCCGCATTCCGGCAAGAGCAGTAGTGATCCCCGGAACTCTTCCCAGTGAAGACGGTACTCATGGCACCTATGCGCTTATAATCAAAAAAACTCGAGACGAGGGAACTGATGCAAAAGTAGCTCTTAACGAAGCTCTTCGTTAAATCCAAACCTTCTTCTGGATAAATCTATGATTGGCCCTACTTGACTGGCTATATAGATATGGTATGATACGTACACAATGCTACTGGAAGGAAGAATTGCAAGAAGAAGAATCCTGAAGCAAACCGAAAGAGTCAGGGAAAAAATTACAGAGAGAGTTAATCCTACAGTTTTAGACGCAGATTCTATTCAGAGACAAGTTCTCGGAAACGGATTTTTCATGATTCCTGCGGGTACCACGGTTTTGGTAGACACCAACGTTTCAAAACTCAAAAAAAGACAGACCACTCCTTTACTAGGTGAGCTCACCTTAGAATCTGATCTTAACTGTGAAGTATACGGTTGGGATCGAAAACAATTAAGTGCTAAAGCTCCAGACGGCTCCGCTACCTTATCTGTAGGCTTATCTTCGCCTCAAACGAGAGAATTAGATGAAAATACAAAGGAAGTCCGCGCCCTATTAGGAGCGCTTTATGACAAGCATGGTCTGAAGCCGGATGAAGAGACAGACAAAGCAGAAGATTTGTGGTATGAGCTTAGAAAAAAAATGAAAGTCGAACTTGCAAGATTGACACAGGAAACCATAAGAAAAAATCCAACCTTGGTAGAATTTCTTGGTAAAACTCGCCTTGACCCTTCACGGATTAGAGAATTAACTTTTGAGGTTGCCACTTCCTACCGCGCCGAACTTCCCGGAGTCCTTTAAACTTTAAGAATTAATGTCCTAGCGGTCTCCTTCTTACGGGTGAGGGTTTGGGGTATTCAGTATTCTTTCTTCTGATTTCGTCTCTCATTCCATCAGACATCGGACGATGAAGGGGTGGATGAGTAAACGGACCAAAAGGTCTGTAGAAAGGACGAGGTCTTTCTGTATTTGCCATTGACACAGTATAACTTAAAGAGTCTTCATTTCAATTGATTTCCATTCCGTCATTCTGGTAAGCGAATAATATGAGCGCATCCAGAATCGATTCTGGGCAGAGCTCGCCTCACTGGAACTTTGGCGAAGCGGGCCAGAATGACTATTCACTTCGCTAACACTTCTTCTTTGTTATCTTTTGATATAATCTTCGTTATGCAAAGTTTTTTTGATCTTCTTAAAAAACCTTTTATTTACTTAAAAAGTCTTCTCGTTAAACTCCTCGAATTATTACATATTAAATTTCTTTTTCATTCCGAAAAAAATAGAGCAACTACATTTTTTACTTTTTTATCAATCATTCTTTTTATTTTTCTACTTATTCCGGTAGAAGCAGACCAATACGATATACCTGAAGTAAAAGGCGCAAGCACCGAAGTCACCCCAACACCAACGCACACACCCACTCCAACACCAACACCAAAGGCAAAAGTAACTCCGACTCCGACCCCAACTACAGCTCCTATTGCTCCAACCGCCACCCCAACTCCAACTCCTACACCAGGATCTTCTTCCTCTGGCAATTCGAGCTCTTCTACTAATCCCACTACAACGCTTACTATAAATCTGAGTGTCAAAACATCCACCTGTGCTGCGGCTTTGTCAGACCCAGGGAAATTCAATTTATTAATTGATGGAGAAATAAAAGGTGATGGTGCAAACAAAGGAGATGAAGGGTCTACCGGAGCCGTCACGGTTTCGCAAGGAAACCATACAATTTCCCAGGAGGCAGCAGCCGGAACAAGTCTGGATGATTATGATACCAGTGTGTGTGGAGGCTCAGGAGATGTAACGGTTGCGTTAAACGAAAATAAGGTTTGTGAAATCAAAAATACAAAGAAACCAGCGTCTACTTGCAGCGAGCAGATGTAAACTCATAGATACTATATACTTGAAGTATGATTGTTTTGGCTTTGGATTCGGGGATAGAGCGAACCGGTTACGCACTTTTTAATAAGGAGGGCAACGGCAATACTAAATTCATCTATCTTACCTCTGGTCTTATTCAGACTTCAAAAACATTAACTACGGAAAAACGACTTGAAGAAATCTATAGCAAACTCGAGGAGTTGGTAAAAAAACATAAACCCGATCTCATGGTGATGGAACAACTTTTGTTTTTCAAAAATCAAAAGACAGCGATACGGGTAAGTCAGGCGCAAGGCGCGACACTTCTTCTTGCGGCGCATCACAATATTCCTGCTGAATTTTTAGCGCCTCTTCAAATAAAACAAATAGTAACGGGGTATGGGCAGTCGGACAAAAAAGCAGTGCAGAAAATGCTTAAACTTACTCTCAATCTTGATCTTGAACTAAAACAAGATGACCAGGCAGACGCTATAGCCTGCGGTCTGGCATATTGTTACTTAAACAAAAACCTTGTCTAGTATTTAGCATTTAGTATTTGGCATTTGGGGAATTTAGGAGATTGAAGAGATGAGCTTATTCAACATTTTTAAAATTCCTATTATTTCATTTTCTACTTTGGAAAAAATCCTGTAGTTTATTAATCCTAGGTCTTTCGCGAGAATCAATTGATTTTGTAGTTCAGTGATTGAACCTTTTGCGATAAAATAAAACTGCTGTTTTTCCCTAGCATTCCTTCTTCCGAATCCTTCCGCAATATTACTTGTTATAGATATAGCTGAACGCCTCATTTGAGAAGTTAGGCCAAACTTTTCCCTAGAAGGATAAGATTCTGTTGATTTGTAAACAAAAAGAACTAATGAATGCTTTCTGCCACACGTTCAGTTGTTTGAAGGTGGTAATTGTCACTCAAGAAGTCTAGCCTAAGAGAATAGGCTATTCAGTCGTATATAAACCTAAATGCTACATGCTACATGCTATATGCTATATACTAATAGAATGAAACCCGTCGTCCTTATCGTCCTGGATGGATTTGGAATTGCGCCACCCGGACCCGGGAACCCGATCTCGCTTGCCAATCCTCCTCACATCAACTCATACTTCTATACCTATCCCAATACCACACTTTCTGCATCAGGTGAAGCAGTGGGACTCCCCACCCATGAGGCGGGCAATACAGAAGTCGGCCATATTAATCTCGGAGCGGGGAGAGTAGTCTATCAGGATCTTCCCCGTATTAACATGAGTATCGCCGACGGCATGTTTTACAAAAATCCAGCATTTCTCAAAGCTGCGAATCATGTAAAAAAAACAGGCGGAAAACTGCATCTTATCGGATTGGTTGGTGAGGGAACTGTGCACTCAAGTGGTGATCATCTTTCTGCACTCTTGCATTTTGCAAAAGAAAACCAACTCAGTAAAGTTTATGTCCATGTGATAACCGACGGAAGAGACTCCCCACCCAAATCTGCAAGCGAGATCATTCCCCGGCTTGAGGAAAAAATAATACAGCTGGGAGTAGGTAAGATTGCAAGCGTTATGGGAAGATACTTTGCGATGGATAGAGACCGCAGGTGGGAAAGAATTCAAAAAGCTTATATGTGTTATACCAAAGGAGAAGGAGAACGGGCGCCGACCGCACATGATGCGATCGCTACAAGTTATAAACTTGGAAAAACAGATGAGTTTGTGGAACCTACTATAATCAGCAGTGAAGGATCTCCCGCTTCACTTATTGAAGCAAACGATGCGGTGATTTTTTACAACTACAGAATTGACAGGCCTAGAGAGCTCACAAAAGCATTCGTCTTGGACAATTTTGAAAAAGACGCCAATATTACGACTTCTTTTGATCCGTATGCGGTAAAGTACTACAAAACCCACTTGCCGAAGGAACAACTTACGCTTACCCCTCCATTTTCACGAGGCCCAAAAATTCAAAACCTACTTTTTATCACGATGACGGAGTATGAGAAAGATCTCCCGGTTGAAATCGCCTTTCCTCCGACGGTTGTTGATCTTCCTTTAGGAAGATTGCTCGGTGAACACGAAATCCCTCAACTCCGCATGGCAGAATCAGAAAAGGAACGGTTTGTGACATTTTACTTTAACGGAGGCAGAGAACAACCCTTTCCTCATGAAGAACGGCTGATTATTCCATCGCCAAGAGTACACACATATGATCAGAAGCCTGAGATGTCAGCAGTTGAGCTTACTGATATTCTTGTCAGTAAATTACACGAACAAAAGTATCCGTTTACCCTTATTAACTTTGCAAATGCTGATATGGTCGGCCATACCGGCAACATAGAGGCGTGCGTTAAGGCAATACAAACTTTGGACTCCTGTCTGGAAAAGATTGTGCAGACGGTGCTTTCTCTTGACGGAACAGTATTGATAACCGCAGATCATGGAAATGTAGAGCAAAAGATAAATCCCCAGACTTCGGGAATATCCACCGAGCATACTCATAATCCCGTACCCTTTATCGCAATCAATGCGAAATTTAAGGGGAGACTTCAAAAGCTGCAAAACGGAGTCCTTGCAGATATTGCCCCGACCATTCTCAACCTGATGGGACTAACCAAACCTTCACAGATGACAGGAAGAAATCTCTTGGAGGAAGCACGGCTGCCGCAGAATCTTTAAGGTATCGTTTTCTTGATTTTGGCAACCACCTCATCAAGAGAAGTATTTGCTTTTACTATATAATCTACGGCTCCGATTTCCTTTGCGGTTTTTGCTTCACCATCCAAATTGGTAAGCACGATAACGGGAATAGCTTTAAGATCGTTGTTTGCTTTTACTTGTTCGAGGATGTCGAAACCGTTCATTCCACCAGGAAGCATGATGTCGAGGAGAATAAGATCAGGCTTGCTGCCTTTGAGCATCTCAAGCGCTTGTTTTCCAACGTAGGCGTGTTGGACTTGATATCCTTCATCTGTAAGCCGCTGCTTGTAGATATCTTGGAAATCTGCGTCGTCCTCCACAATAAGAATCTTCTTCATACCTAAAGTATAGATAACTCAATATTATTTGTCCAGAGTTTCAGAGATTTCTTGAGGTTTGGCTATTATCGGAAGATCCACGAAAAAAGTGGAGCCCACCCCTTCTTTACTTTCAAACCATATTTTTCCGCCGAATCGATCGATAAATGATTTGACAAGAAATAACCCCAAACCCGTACCCTCTGCTTCTTGCTGGGTTGCTTTCTGACCTCTAAAAAACTGCGTAAAAATTCTATCTTTTTCATTGTCGGGAATCCCAATTCCGGTATCCTGCACTGTAATCAAAAGGCGTAATGCCCGTTCTTCAATTTTTATAATGACCTGACCGTTGGGTTTATTATACTTAACTGCATTCACGAGAAGGTTTAAGACCGTTTCATAGAAATATTTCGGACTCGTCATTACTTTTGGCATTGTCGTGTTTTCCGGTAGCACTTTTACTGATATTTTTTTTCTTTTGATAAGAGGATCCTGTTCTTTTATGATCTGGTTAATCGTCTCTACCGGATCAACCACTCTAAATTGCTCCTCATGTTTTTGTTCTTCGATTCTTGTTATATTGAGAAGATCATTTATTAGATTGATCATTTTTAAATTTCCACTGTGAAGTCTCTCCATATTACGCCTTAATTCGTCGGAAACAAGACCTTGCTTGCTTGCAAGTATTGCTTCTATATTCCACCGCATTGTGGTAAGAGGAGTCCTCAATTGATGAGCGGCGAGCATGAGAAATTCAGTTTTAATTTGATTCTCCCGGTTTAATTGAGCCAATTGATCTCGGATGACTTCGAGCATAATTTGAATTCCGGCGTATAGTTGCACAAATTCCTCACTGTCGTCCGGTATCTCCAGGGTTGAAGTAAAATCACCGATCGATGCTTTGGCAAAAATTGGAGTCAGGATATCCAAATGCTTCTTGACGAGCTCCTTGTATCCATCCAGGGTAATTTGGTCTGACATATATTACTTCCATTTCATAATGTAGGCGTATTTGTCAGAACCGATTGATTGTTGCTCAACGGTCCCTTCATATCCCGCAAACAGCATCCACTCGTAAAATAAACCTCCAAAATGCTCGATCGGGTAATCATTATTTTCCATAATAACTTTCACCGCTTTCTCTCCCAGATCTTCAGAAACAAACCGCACTCCTTGAAAAACATGACCGGCGATATTGGGCGACTGCATCATCATTAACTTAAAATTTTTCTTAAATGCAGAAAAAATAATGTTAGCAAGAGGCGTGGTGGCAAAATTTCTAAAATGCAATCTTCCTGCTTCAAATTTCTTGTTGCCCGTAAAATCGGGTTCCAAAATGTCCAGTGACAATTCGATTATTTTTACTTCTTCGCGGATCGGTACGCTTTCTGAATTGCGAAACTGCAAAGACTTTCCGTATTTTTTTTGAAGAAGTTCAACCCCCTCTTTCCCTGCTTTTTGAAAGACTGCTTTGATATGACTTTTCACAAAAATACCTTTTATAGTTGGTCTTTTCTCGTCTGCCATTTCGATTAGCTAATTTGCACCGACTTTAGAAATTATAACGGAAGCGTGTTGTGAACCTTTTTCCATTGCCTTCTTTAAATCTTTTGATTTTAAATATTCTGCAAGTAATGCGCCCGTATAGGCATCACCTGCTCCTGTTGTATCTATGACGCGATCGACAGGAATAGCCGGTTGAAATAGCACACTCTCTTGGATATAGCCGTAACTACCACGTCCTCCATCTGTAATTACGATTATTTTTGAAGTAAGCGTCGGCAAATGCGAACTAATTGGTTTTTCAAGATCTATTTCGGTTTCAGGTTTTTCAGATAGTTTTCCAAACTCCGTTTTATTCATAATGAGCATATCTGCATTTTCAAGCAAGGTCAAGTATTCGTCAGAATGCTTTTGGTGATCGCGGACACCTAAATTCACAACAACAAACTTTCCTTTACTTTTGGCGTACTTGAGAAAATTAACTCTCTCGGAAAGAGAGATGTCAGGCAAACTCGCCAAATAAACGGCCTTAGTCTGCTCAAGCAGGGGATACTTACTTTCCCCAATAAAATCACCCTTATTGACTGCTTCGTAATCCACTATGGTTCTTTCTCCGTTTGCCATGACGAAGATTGAAGAGATGTTCAGGTAGTCCTTTGTAATCTGGCAGTACTCAGTGCTTATTCCCAGATCTTTCATCTTGTCCAAAATAATAGGCTTGAATGGGTTGTTTCCAACCAAACCTAAAACTCCTGCAGAAATTCCATTTCTCACTGCGGCAGCCGCTACATTTGCTCCACCTCCACCAATTCCCTCGTGAAGTTCGCTTACGAAGTATTTTTGACCCAACGTCAGGCGAAGATCCCTTTCAGAAGTGTTGATTGAATCTCCCTTATAAAATAAATCTATCCCGATCCTTCCCACAGTAAGAAGATCTGTCATATTAGTAAGTATTTAAAATTCAGTATACAGTATTGAGAATAAGTATAGAGAAAAAACCCTAAATACTAAATGCTAAATGCTTTATACTATACCTCATGTTAACGATTGTCTGCGGAGAAGATACTGTCGCGTCAAGAGCCTACTTTCAGGAAGTAATTGAGACCTATAAGAAAAAAGACTACGAAGTGCTTAAAATCTCACCCGACCAGCTCCCTGACGTCCAACAAGAGCACTTTGAATCACTATCCCTTTTTGGACTTAAAAAGGTGTATTTTATTGAGAATCTCAATAAAACCCTAAAAAGAGGAGGATCTGACAAGCTCTTAAAGACTCTGGAGACCTTAGGGGATACTCCTTTGATAATTTGGGAAGACGGGGTCTCCAAAAGGGAACTAAAACTACAAAAAGCAGGATCCGTCAAGGAGTTTAAACCGGGGGAGAATGTCTTTAAATTATTGGACTCCTGCTACCCTAAGAACCTCCGCTCTTTTCTCCTGATGTTGGATGAGCTGGCTACCCCTCAAAATGAGATGTTTTTGTTTATAATGCTCCAGAGACATATGCGTAATTTGGTCCTGGTAGCAACGGGAAATCCACCATCTTCGCTGCAATCATGGCAGGTGGGAAAACTAAAGGGTCAAAGCAGCCATTGGGAAACAAATTCGCTGTTGGACTTCTACGACAAGCTGATTAATTTGGAAATTGGACTGAAGAGCGGCAAGGGCTCCTACACCCTGAAAAAGGGAATAGAGATGCTAGCTTGCTATTATCTCGGATAGTAGCATTATGACAGTCTAAAGCCGTTTTTAATGGTGTTTTTAGCTTGTTATGAGGCTCTGAACCGTATCTTTAGTCGTATTAGCAGATAAGACAGGAGACTGCTAATATTAGTGCAATATTCAGATTGTCCTGACAGTCTAAATTAATATTAGGTTTTCCGTTTTCTTTTTTATTAGACTTTTATACAATTAAACATGCCAATAGACCCGAAGATTTTTAAAGCATACGACATAAGAGGAATTTACCCGACTCAAATCGATGAAGAAAACTTCGAATCGATCATAAGAGCCATCTATACCTTCTTTTCCCAAGAGCTGAACAAGAGAGACTTTACCATTGCCCTTGGAAGGGACATGCGGGTCTCATCTCCTGTCCTTTTTGAGGTCGCCAAAAAGGCACTTGTCGCCTCAGGTGCCACGGTAATCGATATGGGGCTAACACCTACACCAACCTTCTACTTCGCAGTGCTTAAGTACGGTTATAACGTGGGTATAGATATCACCGCCTCTCATAACCCAAAAGAGTATGCCGGCGTTAAATTCGTCAGACGTGAGGGCGATAAAATCATAAAAATCGGGAAATCTACGGGAATGGACAAGATTGTTCAAATTATTTCTTCAGGTCAGTTTGCTCCGTATACCAATGACGGCAAAGTAGTAGTAAAAGAAAACGTGCTCGAAGATGAAATTAAAGACGCAATTAAATTATTTGACATTTCAAAACTTAAAGCCTATAGAATAGCTTGTGACCCTGCCAACGGAATGGGAGCTTTGTACATCAAAAAATTATTTGAACAGATTCCCGGAGAACTCATTGAGATGAACTTTGAGCTTGATGGCACCTTTCCAGCCCATCCGGCAGACCCTTTAGACTTTAATAATCTTATACCGCTTCAGGACAAGGTAAAGAAAGTAAAGGCTGATCTGGGAATTGAACCGGATGGTGACGGCGACAGAATATTTTTTATAGATGAACAAGCTGAGGTAATTCCTGCGACCTCGATATCCTCGCTTATTGCAAAAGAGGTCTTAGAAAAGAATTCTGGACAAAAAATAGTAGTTGATATCCGGTATACGAGAAATGTGACTGATATTGTTTCTAAATATGGCGGCTCTACTTACGTTAGTAAGGTGGGCCATGCCTATATCACAGAAGATGTTAACCGTGAGGAAGCGTATTTTGCAGGGGAATCCTCGGGCCATTTTTACTTCAGAGCGACTGGAGGAGCCGAAAGCGCAGTAAGAGTTATTTTGTTTGTTTTGATGGAAATGAGTACGACCGGTAAACCGATTTCACAGATACTGAAAGGGTTGAGAACGTCGTATGAATCAGGTGAATTTAACTTTGTTCTCCCCGAAGGTCTAGATAGTAAAAAAATTCTACAGGAAGTCGCCGAAGAATATAAAGACGGGAAGGTTTCGTGGCTTGATGGGGTAGCTGTTGATTTTCCCGACTGGAGATTAAATATACGAACCTCAAACACAGAGCCACTGCTTCGTTTAAATGTAGAGTCGGACGATGTCAAAAAAACTGAGGAAAAGCTTAAAATTCTGACCGAAAGAATTCTCTCAACCGGCGCAAAGCCAAAAGATGCCGGCCACTAAGCCGCTCTTAACTTTTCATCTCTATCGCGCAATTCCACTATTATTTTACCTGCCGGATGAAGCATATCTGGTCTTCTATCACTATCAGGAAAACCTTTTCCAGGTTTTATAAAAGGAACCCATTTACTACGTGCAAGATGAGCTATGAAGCTGCCGTAGGGAGCATCCTTTACTCCTTCCAAGCCTTCCTTGTCTGTGTACGCTATTTTTTGCGGATTTTTATGATGTTCAGGTTGACCTGTAAGCTCATCGTAATTTAAAAGCCTTAAAACTACCCCAAACCAGCCGCTATCGTCTGTTTGAGTCATGTAACTTCCGTTAACGGGTCGTATTTTATAATCTTTCTTCATAGCTATCTTGACAAGATCTAATATTCTTTCCATATAGCCCGCATGCCCGCCACCATTAGTAAGATTTCCTCCTATGATACCTACGCCCATCTTTGCGCCATTTGCCGCGCTTCCTGCTGCAGCAGCTATGAGAAAATCCTTTGGTTCGTACTTTCCTCGTACAACAAGCGCAGCAATACCAAAAGCAATAAACCCTGCGATTACGTCTTTCGGCACAGATCTTTCTTTCTCACCAGGCTTTGGTCGAAGATCTTCATCCATAAGTTCAGGGTGGGCTTTAAATAAACTGGCAGTAGTCTTGTAATCATTGACATTGCTTATCAACTCAAATTTCACGCCATTTAGATGACCTTTTCTGGGCTTTTGAAGACTTGGAGGATGTGGATCCGTAAGAACAATGCATGCTTTTTCTTCATGAGTATATTTTTCTCCTTTTGCTTTTCGAATTCTTCGTAGGTAATACTGCGGCTCTTGCGGATTGAGTATTTCATTAATCTCTTCTACAGTATAGCCTGTAGGTTCTTCGTACGATGTCCCCATACGTTTTCTGAGCGTTTCATCTGCAAGTTTGCCGATTTTTAATTCATCTTCACGAGAAATTTTTTCAATTGAAGGATCTTGATGGGGAAAATATTCAGGAAGAACGACCAGATCGGCATTTAGCGCACTGGGGTTATTTTTAGCCCATTCTGTTAGACGATGAACGCGATAAAAAGGATAAAGGCTCATATCTGACATCTCGTGATGTATTCGGTGAACCATTGCCCACACGTCAATGGGCATTCCTATGGTACGTTCTAGTAGTTGTGCAGCTTTTTTTACCCAAAGAGGCAAATCTAAACTCCTATGTGTTCTTTCTCTGTGGTGAACGAGTGTGATGACCCCTACGGACGCGAGTCCGATAGCTGCCCCAGCAGCAGCACCTTTCAAAACCGGAGGTGCGAGTTCTCGAAAAAATTGATTTGGGCGCGACCTCTCTCTTTCCGACATTAATACTTAACTATACCACTCCTTTGAAAATTATTTTCGATAACGTAATTGTAAGGCTCACACCTGCTATAATTCTTACGTACCATGGAAAAAACGGAAGAAAATGACGACTCCCGCATTCAGCTTTCAAAATATACGATCGCCCTTCTTGAAAATTTAAAATTGATAAAGTCAAAGCCTCAGCCGGATGAAACTTCACGAATAACGGTTTCTCAAACCGCTTCTTTTTTTGCCTTAGCCTATGAAAAAATTCGGAATGCAGTTGAATACCGCGAATCACACCTTATAAGAAAAAGCGCTATAGACCGGATGATACGGCGCAGGCTTGCCTTAAACCCGGAGGCAAAAGGAGAAGCGGAGAATCTTATCCGTGAGCTTTTGTGGGCACGTTATTTTTCAAACGAAAGCCTTGGCATTGAGGATGTATCAAATGTACAGAATATTATTGACAAATATTTATTTGTTAAAAAAACAATTTCTGCCTCGTATTCAGAATTCGTCTTTGATCTTATGGTATGCGAGATCGAAGAAGTACTCTCTCCTGCAGAAGCAAAGCGGAATTCTCTTTTTACTTTTTTTCTTTATCAGGTTCTCAAAAATAAAGTTAAAATGGACCCTCTTACCGAAGAACAAAAAAATATTGCTTTTTATGTAGCACTGGAAAAAACATATAGTAAGAGTGACACGGCATATCTCAGATTTCATTTATTTGCACTTTCGCATAAACCTTTTTCTCAGATGGCCAAACATGAATTAAGCGAAATAACTTCCGAACTCCCCGTGCTTTTTGATCAGATTGACAAGACAATGAAAACCCCGTCTCCTCGCTCTCTTAACAGGTTCATTAAAAATCAATCTCCACCTTTTCTCATATTATTTGAAATCATGAAAAGACACAGCCCTGACCGTGCAAGAAAAACTCTCGAGTATAAAAAACCGCTCTGGCAGGAAGTCTGGACCGTCTGTAAGGAAAAGTATTCTCAAACACAGGGAAAACTCACGAGTCTTGCCATAAGAGCGATTATTTATATTTTCGTGACCAAGATGATCTTTGCACTTATTCTGGAATATCCGGTGTCTTTGTATATATACAATGAAGTAAATTACACCTCCCTTGCCATTAACTCACTCTTCCCTCCATTTCTTATGTTTCTTATCATCGCGCTCACCAGACTACCTAATGAACAGAATACAAAGCGGATTAATGAACGCCTGATCGATATTGTAGATGCGGATAAGTCGTTTGAAACAAGTATCTCGTTTGTCGTCCGGAAGGTTCAGACTAAAAGACCGGTACTTGTGTTCTTTTTCACAATCTTTTATCTTTTTACATTTTTTGCGACCTTTAACCTGCTTCATCTGACGCTCAATGTTCTTAGATTTAATATGATAAGTCAGATTGTTTTTGTCTTTTTTGTAAGCCTGGTCGCATTTTTTTCATATCGTATTTCACAAATTGCCAAAGAGTACAAACTCAGAGAAAAGGAAAGCTTTTTCCAGCCGTTCGCCGATTTTTTCTTTTTACCATTTCTTTCAGTCGGAAAGTTTTTCAGCACTAACCTTGCACGACTTAACTTCTTCGGCGTTTTATTTGACTTCTTTATCGAAGCTCCATTTAAAATTATCGTTGAAGTAATAGAGGAGTGGGTAAACTTTGCACGCTCCAAAAGAGAAGAGATCGCCTAGTTTTTTACTGAGCCAATGCTAAAATTCCGGGGAGCATTCCATTTTGAATATATTCAAGCATCGCGCCACCTCCAGTTGAAAGATGGGCAATTTGATCATGATGCGCTTCGTTTGAAATTGATGATAAAGTTTCCCCTCCGCCAATAATTGACGTTGCCTTCATATTTTTAGCAATCGCATGGTAAATTGAATTTGTGCCGTGTGAGAAGGCGCGATTTTCAAAATATCCTACGGGTCCATTCCATACGACTGTACGAGCTTTTGCGATTATCGAACAATATTCATTTTGTGTTTTTGGTCCAATATCCAGAATTTGCATACCCCGCGAAATAGCCCCTACTTTTTCTACAATACCTTTTTTCTGATTTTTTGAGTTTCCCACTGCTACGTCTGAGGGTATAATAAACACAGTCTTTTTTTTTCTTGCCAATTCCATAAGCTCTTGAGCTTTTCTTACTTTTCCATGCTCACAAAAGCTTTTTCCTATTTCATATCCGTAGGCACATAAAAAGGTATTTGCTACTCCGCCACCGACCAAGATATAATCCGCAATCCCTATGAGCTTACTTATCAGATCCACTTTCGTTTCAATTTTTGCACCTCCTACAATTGCAATAAAGGGCTTTTTATTTTTTTTAAAAATTTCTGAGATTGTCTTTGTTTCATTTTTAAGCAAAAGCCCACCAAAGCTTGGTATTAATTTAGGGACCTTTACAATGGATGCTTCCGATCTGTGTGAAACAGCAAATGCATCATTTACATATATATCTGCTATTTTCGAAAGTTTTTTTGCAAAGTCTTGGTCGTTTTCCCTTTCGCCTTCGTGAAATCGAATGTTTTCTAAAAGTAAAATTTCATTTTCCTTTTGGGAAGCTATCAATTTTTTTCCTTTGGCAGATAGGAAATCTTCAATCAGTCTGAATCTATACTCCGGTAGAAGTTTTTTAAGTCTTTTGAGGATTATGCGAAGGGAATAACGAGAGTCGCGCTTTTGAGGATTACTGAGATGTGAGACTAAAATGAGCTTGTTGCCCTTTTTTTGTAAAAATTTAATTGTTGGAATAACCTGTCTTATCCGTACATCATCAGTTATCCGAAGATTTTTCTCACCATCAAGTGCGACATTTAAATCGACGCGGAGGAGTATTGTTTTTTTCTCCAGCGAGACTTCGTCAATAAACTTTATTCTAGTACTCATTATATATGGATAGAAATTGAAGTGTATATTATATCATAAAGACCGTTGTAAAAGCCTATTAGGTAATTTTAAGAAAAAGAAACAGACCTTACGCTCGAATTATATCGAGGCTTATTCTATTAATTGAATTGTCTAAACGTCTGAAGATAAATGTTGACATTTATTTAATTGTACTATATACTACAGGCTACATGAAAAGCCACGCAAATGGAAACGGCGCAGCCAAGAAGCCAACGATCTGTATTGTCGGACCTGGCGTTGTTGGCCAAGCGCAGGGAAAAGCCTTTGCAACACTCGGATACGAAGTAGAGTTTCTTGGTGGAAATCCGGAAAAAACCAGTAAATTACAAAGTGAGGGTTTCAAAGCACACACAAGAGATTCTTTTTTTGATGGCACCTATAATTTCGATGTTAGTTTTCTTACGGTACCCACTCCAACAACCGACGGAATAATTAATCTCGCACCTCTAACTTCAGCATCACAGGACCTTGGAAAGAGACTAGCTACGAGAAAAGATCAAACCTACCACCTTGTCGTGGTAAAGAGTACAGTCCCGCCTGGAACAACTGAAGATCTCGTAATAAAAGAGATTGAGGCAACTTCGGGTCTTAAAGCGGGTGTGGACTTTGGAGTCTGTATGAATCCGGAATACCTCCGAGAGATTTCGGCCTTTGAAGACGCCATAAAGCCTTGGATTATTTTGATTGGAGAGCTGGATATAAAATCTGGAGACATTCTCGCCACGATTTACAGTAAATTTAAATCACCAATCGTTCGTTGTTCCTTAAAGGAAGCAGAGATGCAAAAATACGTTCATAATCTTTTTAACGCAGTTAAAATTTCATTTTACAATGAAATGCGACAGGTAGCTCAAAATATCGGAGCAGACGCATCTAAAATATTTGAGGTGACTGCTAAAAGCGCGGAGGGTATGTGGAATCCAAAATATGGAACTAAAGACCATGGTCCATTCACAGGCAGCTGTCTTCCAAAAGACACTCAAGCTTTTCATAAATGGGCAGAGTCAAAAGGACTCGCAACCCCGCTTCTTGGTGAAGCAATCAGCGTAAACAACGAACTCCTTAAAAAAAACGGCTTTCATAATCAAACCGCTGAGATCGGAAGCAATCTTTAATTTTATACCTATAGTTCTTCTTAAGAAGATAAAAAGCGTGTTTCATTTTTTAACATTTATTGGTATAATTAGCCTTTATTGACAGGGAGAAATAACTTATGAAAAATAGACTAATTGGGCTTATAATCGTACTTTTCACTTTCTTACTACTCGGGCCCACTACTTTTGCCCGATGTTCTGACACGAAACCTGCTAAGCCCGTTCTTTTGAGCGCCCAAGCAGGAGATAAGAATATAACGCTAAACTGGCAGGAAGTACCTGATCCAGTGACTTACTACCTTGTCAGATACGGAACCTCAAAGGAAAACTTGGAATATGGCAATCCGAATATTGGAGGCCGAGGAGCTACGTCTTTTACAATTGGCGAACTCCAAAACGGAGTAGAATACTTCTTTCAGATACGGGCAGGAAATGGCTGCAAACCCGGCAATTTCTCTGACACGGTCTCTGCGATATCCGGTAACCCTGGAGAACTGGAAGGCGGGAGTTCGGAACAGCCACACAACTTAACTCTTTATAAAGAAGTTTTAGGAGTAGATATTAGTGCAACCGCAAACGCCAAGAGAATTTCGACACCAAGCGCCTTTCCCAACGTACGTCATGAGGAACCTATTGATCCGTGCAAAACCACCTGTTATGGACTTCCGCTTCTGGCGGGTCAAATTACAATTCTCTTTTTATTCTTTATTGCTTCTTTACGCTGGCCTACACTCAAACCTATTTTTTCTGTAATCGTTCCTGTCATAACATTAAGCGTATTTTATGGATTAAACGGTAAATGTGGTGCTAATAGTTTCTACTGTGAATACTTCATTCCGCTAACCGTCATCACATACGTAATTATGCTGGTTGCACAAAAGTATATTCTTATAGACATTGATAGGAAAAATAAATGATAGAAACGCTACAACTTTACTCGTCAGTCGCTCTTTTTTATATCGCCCAGTATTTGGATAGATATTCTCTTCTTCTTCCACTTGGAGCTATTGGTATTTGGAGATGGTCAGTGTGGGTTATGAAAGAACTCGTAGGATCAAATTACAAACCAAAAAAGGAACAATACGATGCCACAGTCTCACTAGTCGTTCCTGTCTATAATGAAAATCCTGAAGTTTTTAAACACGCTCTTCAGACATGGAAAAAAAACAAACCGATAGAAATCATCGCTGTTATTGATTACACGGATAGAACTTGTATAAAGATCTTTAAGGAATTTCAAAATGAATTCGAGAACGCTGTCCTCATCATTACAAAAAAACCTGGGAAAAGACCTGCTCTCGTTGACGGCATGGGAAAAGCAAAGGGAGAGGTGATTGCTCTCGTTGATAGTGATACTATCTGGGATGATAAGGTAATACGCTATGGGCTTTCTCCTTTTCACGATCCGAAAGTCGGAGGAGTAGCCACCTATCAAAGCGTTTGGAAACCTAAAACATTAGCCCAAAAAATATTTGACATTCAATTAGACCTTCGTTATATGCACGACTATCCGTTTTTAGCCGTTGCCGGTGATGCGCTCACCTGCCTCTCAGGAAGAACAGCATTTTATCGTAAAACCGCAGTACTACCAGAACTTGACGGACTATTAAACGAAACTTTCAGAGGAGTTCCGGTAATTAGCGGAGATGATAAATGTCTAACATATCTTATCCTAAAACATGGTTGGAAAACCATATATCAGTCCAATTCTCACGTCTACACTCCAGGAATGACAAGTATGGGACAGTATATGAAGCAGCGCCTACGTTGGACGAGAAATGCTCTTCGTGCAGATTCTAAAGCGATGGCAGATGGATGGCCAAGAAAACACAGGGGCCTGTTCTTTTTTCAGGTAGATAAGATATTACAATCTTTTGTCATCATCTTAAGTCTGATGTTTTTTATTGTTGCTCTTATCCTTCAACAATATTTAGTCGCCAGTGTTATTTTTATCTGGTGGTTCTTGAGCCGCGCTCTCAAGCTCTATTCACATTTTATGCAAAAGCCAAAAAATCTACTTATTCTCCCAGCATATGTCCTATATTCATTTATAACTGGTGCTTTAAAAATCTATGCACTACTTACGCTCAACACGCAAGGATGGATTACTCGATGGGATAAATCAAGACTCCATAAGAGTCGATTTGTAGGACGAGCATTTGCTTCTTTTGTAACCGTGTTTATTATGATCGGTCTCGGAGCCGCTGTCTACTTTTACAAGCAGTACACATACTTCATTCCCTATGCAAAAAAAGAAATATTTCTTTCACAGGTTCTTCCTAAATATGACAACTCTATAATCGCACAAAACCCCGTGCTTGGTACGTCAACCGGCGGAATGAAAAATTTATTTGTAAAAAATTATAAAGTCGAAAAGACAGAATCTCTGTCGAGTATCGCCTCGAAGTTTGGAATAGATCAACGTCAGTTATATGCGGCAAACACTGCAAAACTGCCAGATACCTCAACGGCTCCTATCGGGCTCACACTTTCAATTCCCTCAAAAGAAATGACACTCGACCCTGTAAAAAACTCTGACTACAGCACTTCTCCCGGCGCACTAAATCTTCGAGTAGAGCGAGACGAGAAAACGAACACAATTATAATTTTTGGTCGTGGAAAGCTCATTACATTTTCTGAGCTTTCTAAAAAAGTAGGTGACCAATATCTCAAGCAGATAAAACCTGGCGTATGGAGGCTTTCAGCAAATCTTTACTTGCACAACGGACCAACCCTAGTTCTTGACAAAAGAGAATTGTCATGGCTTCAGCTTGAAAGTAATGAAAAAAACTTTGTAAGTATACGTACGCAAAACGGTGATCTACGTATGCAGGATGTTAAGATAACCTCATGGAATAGTGCTAAAAACGACTACGACAAGAATTTATTAGATGGAAGAAGTTTTATTATGGTTAAAGACAATTCACGAATGGATATCTACAACTCGGAACTTGCGTATCTTGGATATCCAACTAACCCAAGTCTTGCAGTCTCGCCATACGGCGTCTCATGGAAACTTAGTGGCCAAAAGTTAAAGTCAGTGATGCTTAGCGGAGAAGTAATCGGAAGCAAATTCCACCATAATTACTTCGGAGCCTATACTTATGGAGCAACCGGGATGCTTTGGAAAAATAACGAGTTTTATGCAAATACCAGATACGGTTTAGATCCACACGATGACTCAAATGGATTTCTTATAACAGAAAACTATTCACATAACAATGGAACTCACGGAATCATTCTTTCGAAGAGGTGTATGTACAATGTGATAGAAAACAATATCTCCATAAATAACGGGCTTCACGGTATTATGCTGCACGAAAAATCAGACTACAATGTAGTTACCAATAATAAGGTCGGCGGTAACGTCAGCGGAATCGCTATATGGAGATCTAGTAATAATAAAGTCAACAGTAATACGGTCACGGATAACAAACATGGAGTAAGGGCCAACGACAAATCATCAAATAACTTCTTTGAAAAAAATACAGTTTCCGGAAGTAAAAGTTATGGATTCTACCTCTATGATCGGGCAGAAAATAATGTTGCGCGAGCTAACATGGTCAAAAACAATCAAGTTGGACTCTATATAAAATCTGACTCAAATAAGATTGTAGATAACCGAATTATTGATAATAATATAGCCATCTATTTCTTGGAGTCTGCCTCTAAGAACATAGTCTCAAATAATACAATAGAGGATAGTTCCGTTTACGCAGTTTATACTAAAATTCAAAGCGGACTAACTAACGTTCTTGGGGCAAACACTTTTGAAAGAAACCGCAGAGATACAGATGGTCAAAAACTTAACTAACTTCAAAAAAAAACCCATACTCCTTTTTTTTCTTGTAACTCTTGCTCTATTTTTTTTACTGACACTACTTACAAGATTTAATATAATTTCTCCGCAGACAGTCCCATTAATTCCCACAGTAAGTACTATTCCATCAGTAGGAAACTCAGTTTCGCCGAACAAAGCCCCTGCAAAGATCCTCAACCTTTCAAACTGGAAACTTACGCTTCCTATAGGACCTGCAAAAGACGCCGTAGAGATTAAACAACCCCAACTGGCAAACTTTCAAGAAGTTCCCTTGTATTACAGTTCTTCAGACGGCATTGCGGTAATTTTTCGTGCACCTGTAAACGGGGCTACTACCGAGAACTCTGAGTATCCCAGATCAGAGCTTCGTGAAATGACTGGCAATGGACAGACTGAAGCTAACTGGAATACATCCTCAGGTATACATACTATGACCGTTGAAGAGGCCATATTAGCCGTTCCAAAGACCAAAAAACAGCTTGTTTCAGCCCAAATTCATGATGCTGATGATGATGTCATCGTGATCAGATTAGACTATCCAAAACTCTACGTTAATGTGAATGGAGAAAATAAAAAAGTCCTCGATCCTTCGTATCAACTTGGGAAAAGATTTACTGTAAAATTTGAGGTAGAAGGCGATAAAACACACGTCTACTATAATGGTAGCCTAACCCCTTCATACACCCTCTCCGAGGCCTATTTAGGGGCATATTTTAAGGCCGGAGCATATACTCAGTCAAACTGTACAAAGGAGGCTGTAACAGCCTGTAATCAAGATAATTTTGGAGAAGTTGCCATTTACAAAATCGAGGCATTTCACAAGTAACTTAGCTTATCCTCTACACGACTTTCCCGCACTCTTTACAAGCGCACTCTTCGCTGGGACAGCACGAATTACCAGTCTCATAGTATCTCCAAACCCGACGCAAGTATACAGTGTAAGCACTTCTTCATCTGTCGCTTTTAAACTCTGCACATCTGTCGAAAATACAGTTTTTGTACTGGTAATTACGTAAGAATACTGTTTATTATCTTTTGTTTTTAAGATGATCGCGTCTCCTTCTTTAAGAAACTGCAGGTTGAGAAAATTGTTTTTCGTGTTATGTCCGTACATGATTATATTTCCGCTCTGTCCCGGCACTGCCGAACTTTGAAGATGAGACACCTTTTCTTTGCTTATCTGCCATACGTTTCCGATAAGATTGCTGTCTTCTATCTCTGCTGAGACTTCCTGACTGGGTATTAAAAGATTTGTGGGTGAGAGTCTGTTGTTAACGCAACTGTTTATTCCTGAGATCTTCTCCACGAGTATCTGATCTATCGTCTTATTGAATAAGTAAAAAGCAGATGTAAATATAAGAAATGCACCTATTAATAATAGAAGTTTGCTTTGGCTCTTTACAAGATTTTTGAGAATCTGAGGAGTAGGAGAAGTATTTTTTACTCTCTTAATCTTCTTAACTTTTGCGAGTTTTCTTTTTGCCATATTGAGAGCCTACAGCTATAAATCCTATCCCACTGACAAGCGATGCTAGCGCGACCATGTCCATAGCTGTTCCTGCTCCAGCAAGCGTGGAAGGTCCACCTGAACCTCCGCCGTCACCATCATCGTCGTCATTGTCTCCATCGTCTCCGTCATCATCGCCTCCATCTCCGTCATCGTCGTCATCATTGTCTCCATCGTCTCCGTCATCATTGCCTCCGTCTCCGTCATCGTCGTCATCGTCATCGTCAGGAATATCTACGCAGTCATCATCGTTTTCGTCATTTTGATCATCGGGACCGTCCTTACAAAAGTCAGGTGTAGGAGTAGGTGTTGGGGTAGGTGTAGCTTGCTCTGCGCTATCCGTTGCGATCGAAAGATCTGCGCTCTGAGTAGCTTCAAAGGCTCTCACTACTGCGAGAAACTTCAGGCTAAAGATATTTTTAGATACAAGCACGGAGATGAAAAAGGCTAATATCAACAGGCTCCTCTTTAGTTCCATAAGACCCGTAGTATATCTTATTTTTAGTATTTTGTCAATGCATTTACTGATACAACAGCCTAATCAATATATGAATATTTGGAGCAGATAGCTGATAGTAAATTGTTCAAAAACTGCCTTTCTAAAAGGGAGATTATTCGAGATTTAGGGAGTTGGCGATATATTCTGCCATGAACTTATGTCCTTCTACTGACGGGTGAATACCGTCGTGAGAATTAACAAATTCCCGTTTTCCTTCCCCTAGAGATTCATTCGCAAGAGATTTATGATATACGTCGATTAATGGCACGTTTAACGATTTAGCCAGTCCGATTACATTTTCGAGCTGTTCGACGATATATCCTGAGTGTTTGTAAGATGTATCCGTATCCCAGTTTACACCCCCCGGACCCTTCCCAAACTGTCTCCTGAGAGGTGCGGTTTCGGCAAGCATGTACACCTCTGCATCTTTCCTTTTAACTGCTTCCTGGACCAGTCTTGTAAGACCCAGCCAATGTCTATCGCGACTATGAGGAGAAAAAGGATTATAGGCAAAAGATCCTATTATTATCACATCTGCCTGAATTTTTGAAATTGCAGGAAAATTTCGGTCTTGATATTTAAAATCATTATTGTAGCGGGCTAATCCGTCTTCTACATTTTGTGAACCTATTCCGTAATTGTAGAGAAAAAATGTCGTATCCGGGTATTTTTTCTTCAGAGCGCCTTCCAGATACTCCATACGCTCTCCCATCGTGTCCACCATTGAATCCCCAAAGACGGTAACCGTATAGTACGATTTAGAGAGTTTTTTAGTCGGAGTTGGGGTTGGTGTATTTTCCTGCGGCGCCGGTGGTGGATTTGCTTCATTTACACCTAATACTTCGGGTGCTGCAACTCCGTTGACCGTTTCAAATGAAAGGTCCCGCTCAATCTGAGCAAACTTCGGCGTTTGTTTGAAAGCGGTTTTTACTGCGATATTAAGAAGGAAGACCGAAAGAGCAAGAAAGAGACCGAAAAACACAAAAAACTTCGAATGTTTTTTTGCAGTTAAATGCTGAAAAAAAGAAGGTCCAGATCCCTGGGCTCTCTGGTGTTTCACATAAAGAACTGACATTTATAAAAAGTTTATGAAAATTCGCAGCGTATTACAAGCCTAAATCAACTTCCTCTTGACAAGTGAACGATCGTTCACTAAAGTAGTACTATGAAATACGAAAAGCTTCTAAATACATTAAAGCGGTTTTTTAAAAAACACCGGAGACTGCCTTCCTACTCGGAAATGCTTTCTCTTTTTGGTTTTGCTTCAAAAAATGCAATTTATAAGATTGTCCGACAATGGATCACAGAAGGATTCTTTATCAAGGAAGAGGATAAACTGGTTCCAACTTCCAAATTTTTCAGTCTTCCGCTTTTGGGTCTTGTTAAGGCAGGTTTTCCCATTCTTGCCGAAGAAGATAAGAAGTATCTTACCTTAGATGATTATCTTATAGAAGATCCTATCTCGTCTTTTCTACTCACTGTTTCCGGGGATTCTCTGGTGGAAATCGGTATTTTTGATGGCGACATCGTGGTAATTGAAAAGCGAAAAGAAGCTCTTCCCGGAGATGTAGTACTTGCCGAAATCGACCGTGAATGGACTCTGAAGATTTTGCGAAGAGACCAAAATAAAACATACCTTGCTTCCGCAAATATTAACTACCCGCCATTCTTCCCTCAAAACGAACTGAAAATTCACGGAGTAGTAAAAGCAGTCATTCGCAAATTGCGTAATTGATTTTTATGATATATGTTTCAGATTCAGTCATGGCCTCATGTCATTGCTCATATTGATGGAGATGCGTTTTTTGCATCGGTAACCCAAGCCGAACATCCTTCTTTAAAAGGAAAGCCGCTTGTCACAGGTTCTGAGCGCGGCATTGCAACTGCAGTCTCATACGAAGCGCGGGCGCTGGGAATTACCCGAGGTCTTCCTATTTTCAAAATAAAACAACAGTTTCCTTCCTGTATTATTCTAGAATCCGATTACCGTCTCTATAGTGTCTACGCTACCGAAATGTTTAAAATTCTCCGGGAATTTTCTCCGTGGGTAGAGGAGTACTCTATCGATGAAGCCTTTGTCGATCTTAAGGGCATGCGATATGCTTTTCGCACCGGCTACGGAGAGATAGCGCTCCAAGCAAAAGATAAAATTGAGGAAAAACTGGGAATCAGTATTACCGTTGGAGTTTCTCTCAATAAATCCCTTGCCAAACTTGCATCATCGCTCAACCGCCCCTCCGGATTCAACGTCTTCAGTGGAAAACACATCGAGAGTCTTCTTATTCAGGTACCGATTGAGAAGGTGTGGGGAATTGGTTCGCAAACAAGTGCGTATTTAAAAAAACATAATATTTACACTGCTCATGATTTTGCAAAAAGTTCCGAACAATTTATTGCATATCTTGCCAAGCCATACAAGGAAATCTGGAGGGAACTGCGGGGAGAAAAAGTTTTTGATCTGGACACCGATCCTAAAAATACGTATAAGAGCATGCTTTCATCCCGCACTTTTTCCAAGCCGACCAATAAGAAAGAGTTCTTATGGTCTCGCATACTTGCCCACGCCGAATATGTATTTTTGAGAGCGCGGAAATTTGGCTATTCGGTGGGAAAGATCCATATTTTTCTCAAGAATCAACGATTTAAATACTTCACCTATCAGGTCGTTCCTTTTGAAAAAATCACGTATCCTATTGAAGCGCGGGATGAATTACGAAAAGGATTTGAAGCGATTTATAAAAAAGAAGATCTTTATAGAACTGCAGGATGCACTGTCTCTGATCTTGTCCAGGTAAAAAATTCACAGATCCCGCTTTTTAAAAACACTAATCCTGTACGGGAGAAGTTGAAAAAAATTTATCCGCTTTACGAAAACAGAAAAATAAACTTCGGGGGTTCTCTTTTTGAAGCTTAGAGAAGATCAAGAAGTAAAGTCGACCATCCGAAGTTTACACGGCGATATCCCTCACCTGTTTCCGGATTATAATATTCACGAAATCCATGTTGAGTGATCATCTCATTCATCGTAATGATGATTTTTTCTGCAATATCATGATATCCGTGTTTTTGAAGACCTTTGACTACAAACCAATTGGTTGCAATCCAGGTGGGACCGCGCCATAAAAGTTTTACTTTATGTATCGGAGTATCAGCGGGATTATAGTAAGGTTCGCTTCTAGCGACAGTCGGAACTGGGTATCGAGTCCAAAATTCCGATTTATTTAGCAGATGTTTATTAATTAACTTTTCAAGTTTTTCTCCTTTTAAATTTTCAAGGAAAAGGGGTATGAGACTCGCTACGGTCTTCACCCGTGCAAACTTTTCTTCATGGGTGAATAGTGAGTAGAAAATCTCATCTTCTTTATGCCAGCATTTTTTAATAATTGCTTCCTCTGTCTTATCAGATACCATTTTGAAATACGAAGACTCTTCTTTGTTTCCGATCTCGCTGAATAAACGAGAAAGTGAACGCGAGGCTTCAGCAAAAACACAGTTAAAAAGTAGTTCTTCAACATTGAAATAGTCTTTTTCAAGAATGGTTTTGTTGTCGTAATTGTGATAGTAGTTCCGTAGATCTGTTTTACGATAAGTCCAATGAAGCCGTACGACATCCTCTCCTAAAAAACCCGTGACATATTGAAAAACAGGAAGCTCGTCCATTCCTGATTCGTTTGGTGAAATAATCGAGATTAGTTTGTCTCCATCTTCATCACGGTTTGCAAGAAGCCAGCGGTGATGATTTGCGATTTTTGGGAGAGTTTCTTCCAAAAATTTTTTATCTTTGCTTTTTTTATATATTGACTCTATTGCTAAAGCCAGTACCGGTGGTTGACTTATCGCTGTAGTGTGAGGTCTCACTGAAGGTTTGCTTTCTATATAAGCCCAGTGGGGGAGAACCTTTTTCTCACCCCAGAATATAACGTGAGGAAGAAATCCGTCATTCCATTGTCCAAGTAAAAAAGTTCTAATCTCTTCTTTTGCTTTTGGAATGTCAAAATGCGAAAGTACTATTGCATGAAAGCCAGTATCCCACAAAAATTGATATATATATTCACGGTCTGACGGTGCAATGAAACTATACTCCGCGTTTTTCCATTTAGAAAATCCTTGAAAAGTATTATTATCAAAAACTGTTTGTGCTTTTTTAGTAAGATCCTTTCGTAGCTCTTCATTTCCTATTTTCTTTCCGCCCATTGTTATATTGTAACAATTAGACGTTTAAGAAAGCTGAAGGCAACGAGCTTGAAGATTTTTTTATTGAGGATTACGCATACCCGCGCCTTCGAGTGCAGTAGAAGCTGAATATCTCATTCGGTTAAGTAATCTGTGGTCTGTAGGTTTCACTAGTGGATGAATTCCATTGTTATTTTTATACTCCTCTATCCATTTGACTTCTCTTTCTAATCTTGTTTGGTTGTCGTCAAGTTCTACACAATCGATAGAATCTCTATTTAGATCTATGACGATAGTGTCTCCGTCTTCAACGAGAGCGATTGGTCCGCCATCATATGCTTCGGGAGTTACATGTCCTACGACCAAGCCAACTGAGCCACCAGAAAACCGAGCGTCAGTCATCAAAGCGATGGTAATATTTTTATCGCGGCAAAGAGTACTGATTCGAGAGGTCGGATCCAGCATCTCCGGCATTCCCGGTGCACCTTTTGGACCTTCGTAACGTATGACGACAATGTCTTTATCCTGAAATATTTCAGGTGTCTCGCTCAAAGCTGTCAACAGGCTTTGTTCGCTGTCGAACGTTCTCGCTTTTCCTTCAAAAATACCGTCTTTAACTCCACCTTCTATTCCGGCAACTTTAATTACTGCTCCTCCTTCGGGTGCAAGATTTCCCTTAAGATCTCTCAAGCCTCCACTTTTCTTAAAAGGATTCTCAACCGAGTAAATAACCTTGCCATCCGGTTTGGGCGGATTGAGTCTTTCTATTTGTTTGGCAAGCGTTTCACCGGTGCATGTTAAAGTTTCTCCCTCAAGAAATCCTGCTTCGAGTAATTCTTTTACAACAACCTGTAGACCGCCATTCTCGTCAATATCAACCATGGAAAATTCCCCATAGGGCCGCGCATTTGTTAAAACTGGAACTTTGCGAGACAATGCATTAAATTCCTCTCGTGACAATACATCTTCTCTCCAATCTAGCCCTGCAGCCCGCGCTAATTCGGGTCCGTGAAGCAATACATTTGTCGAGCCGCCTATTGCCATTGCAACAATCATTGCGTTGCGAAGTGAAGCAGGGGTAACAATATCTCGGGGCTTAATGTCTTTTTCCGTCATAACCTGAAGGTAATCGACCAGTTCACCTGGAAACTCATTTCTTCTTCTGGGATCTTCTGAAGCAGGGGATACCATGTGTAATGGCTCCATTCCTAAAGTCGCGATGAAAGATTGCATGGTGTTATAGGTAAACATACCACCGCAACTCCCATAGCCAGGACAAGCATGTAATGCAATTTTTGCTTTTTTATCTTCATCAGTATCACCGGCCACTAGAAAGCCAGATACGATGTCGATACGCTCCTTTGTATCTGGATCTATTCCTGGTCTAATTGATCCGTCTGACATTACTATTGAGGGTTCGTTATGTTCAAGTATGGCTGCTAATGTCCCTACAGGTGGCTTGTCACATGCAACAACCGCAATTGTTCCTTTTACGTCGCTCCCACTTAAGTGTAAACAAACCGCATCATTAGTTGTTTCCCTTCCGACAAGTGAAAAACGCATTCTTTCAGTCCCGTTTAATTGACCGTCAGAAACTCCACCCATAAAATTCACATCTAAAAGTCTGACTGGAAGTTGTCCTAGTTTTACTCTATGACTTAACACCCGTTGAATTGCGTCTACTTTATCTTTTACTCCAAGATAACATTGACTGTCTCCTCTATTTCCGATTACCGCCCAAGTGTCAGCGTGAATACTGTCCGGATTTTCATCGAGACCTAAGAAGCGAGCCGTGCCGATAGCTTGACAATCTCTTCCTGGATTTTGAGAGCGAAACTGTGACTCAGGTGCCATATAAGATGAATCGGATTATACTCCCTCTCAATTAGCCTGTCAATGAGGGAAATTCCAATATGGTGAGCCTGGTGAGACTCGAACTCACAACAATCTCCTTAAGAGGGAGGTGCTCTACCAGTTGAGCTACAGGCCCGGTAATGGCGCGCCTGGAGGGAGTCGAACCCCCAACCTTGTGGTCCGAAGCCACACGCTCTATCCATTAAGCTACAGGCGCTTGATAAAACCTCCTATATTATACTATAGTGGTAACTTATGCTCGAAGTCGTACTCTATTTTTCCTTCCTTCTTTTAGAGCTTTTGTTTGCGTTTGGAATTTTTATCTACATCCTTTCATTGCTGTTTTCCTCATTTATGGGCGCCCCCTATGTTCCTACGAAAAAAAAGAGCGTACTGGAAATCTTGAAGGGTGCGGGACTAAGAAAGGGTTCTGCTTTGCTTGAACTCGGATGCGGAGACGGCAGAGTGGTAAGAACCGCAGTAGAAAATTTTCAGGTAAAGGGACTGGGTCTGGATATAAACCCTCTTCTTATTTTCATCGCACGGTTGAAAGCGTTGCGCCTTAAAAAGCTGATTGTTTTTAAGACACAGAATCTTTATAATGCTGACTTTTCAAACTTTGACTTTATTTATGTATTCCTCATGCCGGAGATGCTTGCAAAATTGAAAAAAAAATTTAGTAAAGAATGTAAAAAAAGCGCGACAATTATTTCTCATGGATTTAAAATAGCAGGATGGGACAATAAAATTAAAAAAGTTTTACAACGAGAGCCTTTTCCGACGTACTATTATAAAGTTTGACAAGATTTTAAAGTTTTTTTATAGTTAAGAAAGTATGCAAAAGAAAAAGTTTTTATGGCTTGTCGCTTTTCTCATTCTCTTCATACTAAATGTCTATACCGTTACCTCTTACGTCCACAAAGTCCGAAGAGTTGAAGCGGCAAATCTTATTTTGGAAGAAATTTCTCAATATCAAGAATTTTCCGACTCGGCACAAATGCAAAAAAAAGGGTATCAGGCAGACGTTCAACTATCCGACGGGAGAGCTGCAAATCTTAAACTTTTTTTCAGAAAATATAACTCGCCTTTGTATGATCATGCCGATTTTATTGTAAAAACAGCTGATAAATATCAGTTTGATTACCGACTGCTTCCTGCAATCGCAATGATAGAATCAGGACTATGCCGTGCTATTCCAACTAATTCTCACAACTGTTGGGGATGGGGAATCTACGGAAATACGGTCACTCGTTTTGAGTCGTATGAAGAAGCGATTGAAACAGTGTCAAAGGGACTTCGTAAAAACTATCTGGATAAAGGTATGACTACAGCAAGTCAGATTATGGCAAGTTATGCACCTTCTTCAACTAGTTGGGCGAATAACGTAAACAACTTCTTGAATGTGTTGGAGTGATTACTGGACCGATCGAGCAGATTGAAGCTCCTGCGAAAGTGAGTATTGAGTTCCCTTGCTCTTGGAGCGGACAACAAAAGCTGATCCTCTTTTTTTCTTTCTTGAGACCATCGCCTCAAGCCATGTTTTAGACTCTCCTATTTTGAGCCGGATCGTTCTCACAAGCTTAATGAGAACCTCTAAGAAACGTACGTGGTAAATTCCGGCTTTTTCCGGCAGGGGATTAAGTAGGGTTTTATCTATATCATCTGCTTCATGCATTAAGCCTGCTCCTGCTTTTTTCAAGTCCTCTACCTCTTTTTTGAGTTGAGAAGTCAGTTGCGCAATCTCCTCCTTGACGATCTTTCCTTCGTGATACTCGTTATATCTGAAAAGCGAAAATCCTTCTTTTTGACTTCCTCGGGGAGATTTTTTTTCTCTCTCTTCAAGATATTGCTCTCTGGCATCCATCTCGTCATCCTTGTAGGAGCCCATCATCCGGTCAAAAATACCTCCGGATGACGTGTTTTTAAGCGTCTCGTAGGGATTCTTTTGAATTGTTTGTTTGCTCTTTTGTGAAGTGTTTTTCTGAGACATGTCTTTATGTTACTACAGGCCTAAAAGAAAATCAAGTGTCTTTTGTTTTCGAAGCAAGGCTGCGTAAAAATAGGCGTTTTGTTGAGCCATAGCTCTCTCTTTTTCGTCTTTTATAGCGGTGAAAAGCTTTTCTAGTTCGCTGTTTTCCACACGTATTTCTTCCTTATCTGCGATCTCGTTGAGAAGAAACTCCATCTTGTGAATACCCTCTATCTCATTCCGGTATTGCTGTCTAAGCGCTTCAATTGTTGTATTTTTTGATTGAAGGTATGTATCGACTGTCATACCAAGCTTTTCCACATCATCGACTAATCGTGCAAGTCGTGTATTTAACTCCTCGTCAAGAATAAGATCTGAGATATCAACCTTGGTTTTCTTAAGAAGTTGATCGAGAACTGCATTTAAAAATTCTTGATTTTGCTTTGCCTTTTCTGGTTCTGATTCTTCACTTTTGTCTTTTCCCGGAATCCAGATCTTGTCTTTTTTTCTTTCCTGCTTCACTTCGTTAATGGTTTTTTTATAGTCGCCAAGCGTAACTATAGGACGCTCTGCGACCATGATTTTGATCTTCCAGTCTTCGCTTTCTTTTGCGTTGACAAGCTCTACTTTGGGTGCCATAACTGGCTTCAGATCTTCTTTTTTAACTATATCTTCGTAGATTTTAGGAAGAAGCATGTGAATAAGCTCTTGGTAGACTGATTCTTTTTTGAGATTCTTTTCTGCAATTTCCTGAGGAACCTTTCCTTTTCGGAAGCCCTCGACTTCAAGGTTTTCCTGCAGCTTTTTAAATGCTTCTTTGTAAGAAGACTCTATAACGCTTTTTGGAATATCAACCTCTATCTCAATTGTAGATTTAGGAAGGCGTTTAATTTTATGTGTGACCATATCGTATTGAATAAGAACAAACAGGCGAAATCAGTACTCTTGAGAAGCACCTTATAATTGTAATTCAGAATCGGCAAAATACAACCTGTTTTTTTCTTCCTCCTGCTGAAACTCACCCATAAAACGTCTTACACGGATAGCCCACGTAGGACTTTCAGCATATTTTGCACCAATCTGCTCAATAGTTATTGCGCCGTAACTAATGTACCGTTCCTGTATACCCGCACCTACAGATTCAATAGCGTTTTCCCAGTCATTAAAAAGCGCATATCCACCGTTCCATCCAAATGGATTGTAAGAACCGGGGAGGATGTAATGACCAAAGCTGGACTCAAGTCCTGTGATGGCAGGCAAAAGATAACAGTCAAGAGAGTACTGTTCACATGTTCTCAGGAATACATCGGTTGACCCGGCCATGGGGGAATTTCTCTGCTCGAGAATAGATTTAATAGCTCTCTTTTTACTATTTGTTTTAAAGATCATATCCTTATAGGATACCTTCTGAGCAACGGGACCGTTTGCTATAACCCTCATTGAGGCAGAGTCTCCGGCTGTGTAATCGGAGGCTGATGCCGAGGTTGCTGAGAATAACAGAAACAAAACAATAAGAACCTTTCTTACCATAAAGTTTCCGTCTTCAAAAAAGATCCCAAAGCTTTTTCACAAATTGGGAAAAACCTTAGGATCTAAAAAGTATTATAGCATAGTATTATAGGTCTGTCAAGCCCCATATGAATACGTCCTTATAGTGTAATATTAGCTTCAGTTTGAGTTATTTTAACCTACAAAGGTCCATCTTTCCTCAACCGAACCGTAGTATGAGGACGATGAGTTTTTCCTCTTCTTTTTAGATCCACATTCTGTACGTCTATTGCAGCCTCTATATCGTCTAAAACCTGCTCACGCCAAACTTTTGCTTGCCTCATCTGTTCTTCGGCTTCATCTCTAAAATCTTTTTCTGGTTTACCCATACTTTTTTATTGATTATATCTTGCTTTTAATATTTTCTGAGCACGCTCGAAAAAGGTGTGTTTCGTGCAATGATTTTTAAGTTGAATCCTGTCATCTTCTGAAGGTTGAGTAATCTCTGAGGATCGTGAATACATGATAGCATTTGGATTATTTATATGCTCCAAGCCAAGAACGTGACCAAATTCATGTTCTAATGTGTGAATAAGCTCGGCCTTGCTAACATTAAAGTAAATATCAATCTTATTCTCTTTCGGATCATAAATACCGGCTTCAGGCTTGGTCAAAAGCACGTTTGAAAGGTTGCTTGACGCTTGATTTAACTGACCAATCTGCCCATTATAGTCTTCCACGTTTATATTGAGCCCTGCAGCCATAGCATTGAGCTCGTTAGCCTCTTTTTTTAATGCTTCGGTTTCTTCCTGTAGTCTCTTATATTCCTCCTCAGGAGCTCCACCCCGCTTATTCCATCCTTCAATTTGACTGTTTAATACGTTCAAATGTTCATCAAAAGCGGCTGAGCGCTGCTTGTATTCTTCCAGCTCTGCTTCAAGTTTTTGTTTATTTTCCAATGTCATTTTCTCGGTGCTTTGAACAACCTCCGATAATGACTGTCTTTCATCAAATACCAGATTAACTTTAAGTTCAGCGTTGGAATCGTGGGCAAATAATTTTTTTCCGGCTACCGAATCCCAAACAGTTGTGGCCTGTATTATATCTGTTAAAAACTCGTCTTCCGAGAGGTGAAACCTGTTGTCTATCGTCCCGACTCTGTAAGTAATTGTACTGTCACAAACTGTTGGAAGGGGAATTGCGAAAAGATAATAGCCCAAGCCAAAAAGAAATAATATGGTAAAGATAAATTTAGGGATCTTCATGGTTGACTATTACGAAGCTCTTTTTCTGTTTTTGGAGCGATCGATCAATGCCTGATGATTGACAAAACTAACCAGTTCGGTAAGTGCATAGGAAATAAACGCATACACCAAGAGAGCAAATAATGCAGAAAACTCTATGACAAAACCACCCGTCAGGCGGGGAGTCGGAAATAGACCTTGAAACGGTATGAGAAGTGGCGCGCTGGTTTCGTAAACCCAGTTGGCAAAGGGCGCTGCGGCATTTGCACCAAATAATTTGAGAATCACCCGTAGTCCGATTACAAACTCTATAAAGGCGAAGATCGCGTTAGCAAGAAGCAAGAATGATTCTAGCGTAACCATAACCATGATTGTAATAAATTCTTTATAAAAGTCAACTCACCTCTGATATACTGAACTCATATGCTTAAGGCTCCTATCTGGTGGAAATGGTTTCCATGGATCCTCGCGCTTTTGATGCTTGAAGCAGGAAAACTTGTTTGGTATCAAAACTCTGGAAAGAATTTTCCTCCATCTGATTTATATGGATGGTTTCCAATTTTGGGAATATGGGCTTTCAGCTTGATGTGGACCCATTATGCTATAGGTGAATTTCGAAGAATTAATCCCAAACTTCCTAAAAACGAGCTCTATAGTAAAGTTACAGGCATCTTAGTCCTTGCTCTCATATTACTGCATCCTGGTTTACTAGTGATTGCGCAATATCAAAACGGCTTTGGCTTGCCTCCAGCAAGCACACTTGCATATGTAAGCGCTCCCAATGCATCGGCTCTTGTTCTTGCATCAATTGCACTTATATTCTTTTTAAGTTATGAAATATTTGATAGGCTAAAAAATAATCCCGTTGTCAAGAAATATTGGTGGCTGGTAAATATAACTCAATCCATCGCAATGCTTTTTATTCTCAAGCACTCTTTTACAATTGGGAGTCATATACTACAACCCGGGTGGTTCCGCACGTACTGGATAGTTCTAGGAACGTTACTTCTTCCTATGCTCATCCATGTCCATTGGGACGACTTCAAAAATAGAGGCAAATAACGCTCTTTCTTCATAATCCTATAGTATAATAGAGGGATGGATATTAGCTTGTTACAAAGGCGAGTTATTCGCTATACTCCGATTGTTTTTCTTATTTTTTCCTACCTAGCCGTTGGGGTTGATTCTATTGTATATCCTGGTTTTTTTGGAAAACATTTCTTTATTGATTCGCGGATCCTTACTGCGTTATCTCTTATTCTTTTATATGGAATCTTTGCGAGTAGGAAGTGGAGGATGCCTTCTCGTCTCATTAGTCTAAACGCTCTTGTTCTTTTTCCTTTCTCGATTATAAGTGTTGGAATACTTACACTGCTCGAGTACATAAAGTATCCTAACTTCGTCTTTGCCACACTACACATTCACTATGATCAACTATTCTATATTCTTATTTTAAGCGCTTTTACATATGTAGCGTTTTTAGATAAAAAAACTATTAGAAAACACCGACAAGTGCTCCTTGTTTGGTTTGCTGTCTTCCTGTTATATGCAGGAATCTTAGTCCGAATGTGGCCTCAAGATGCGTTTCTCATCTTTAGTGGGGAAGACGATCTCTTTGAATGGCTTCAATTCTTCTTTTACCTCTTATCTTCAGTTTCTTCATTTTATCTTATGATTCAGTCTTATAAGAAAAAAAAGTATTTTAGCGTATTTGTATATGAGATGCTCGGACTATTTGCTTTTTTTGTCGCCGGTGAAGAAATCTCATGGGGTCAACGGTTGTTCCATATTCCTTCTCCCTCATTTCTTCTTAAGAACAATTATCAAAGAGAGATTTCAGTACACAATCTGAACTCTCTGCAGCAATTTCAATATTTATTTTATATGGCGTTTTCCTTATTTTTCCTTGTCGGAAGGGTAACGACAAGATTTATTTCAAAAAAACTTTCGAAAATAATTCAGCGATTTATTTCTCCGTGGTATCTTTTCCTATATTTTCTCCCAATTTTTGTTTTTTACTTATATATGAATTTCTTAGGGGGAACACATCGAGAATGGCAGGAATTCTCAGAACTACTTCTTGCAATAGGAATACTTTTATACGTCTGGGAAACAAGAAGAAAACAAGAAAAAACTTCGTTGAGTAAGTAATTACGCTTCTGGAAATCGAAACTCGGATTCGGGGCGCGTGGCGTCGAATAACAAATCATCTCTTCCGTCTTTAATGAATCTTATGGAAACTCCCATTCTTTTCAAAAACCGTCCTGAAGTAACCTCAAACCTGAGTCTTGAAATAGAACTTAGTGGAACACCGCATCGCTCATACATCTCCAGAAGATCTCGTTTCGTCAATACCTGGCCTTCTTTCAGTGCATTGGCTATTTCTTCATGAACAGCCTGAGAAGCAGGACTCAATCTGGTTATTTTTATAGGTACTATTTGTTGATCCGTCAAATGTGCAACGAGACTCTGTCTACCGACGAAGCTTTCAACTTTTGTATAAACACCGGGTTTATAACTACCTCTTTCACTCATTGAAGGACATTATATCAGAAAGACTTTCAAAACAATCTAAAGCAGAAGGCGGGATCGACTAAGTTCAGTTATGACATTTCTTGAAATTGGATATATATCTCAGAGAATTTAATTTTTGCTCAATATTTTTGCATTGAGTCAAAAATATCTTATCCATGAAGAATCCTCCTTGATAGGTTGATGCTTTGGGAAACAAATCGCTAAATGCTTTAACTTCTTCTGGTGAAACGCTTTCTTTAAAGCTTCCATCTATCTTTAAGTTTTCTTCGGGGCAAAGTTGAAATTCACACGTAGGAGGAATTCTACCGACAAAACCTCCATCTGCAGAACAACGTTTATAATCGAGAGGGCAAGAACCAGCGGGCGGAAATAAAACATAAAAGGGAAGAGAAATTAATGGTCCAAATAAGAACCATCCTAAAGCCACTATTAAAAATAGTACGAGAGGACGGTTTATTTTCGACTTAGTTATCAATAACCCTATTAGCGCAACCAGCCAGAATAACACTGCTACCATCATTACCATGCCAAATCCTATATTTGCTCCCTGGGCGCCATTAACGATTCCAAGAATCATTACGACAATGGCTAAACCGAAAAAAAACAGTCCAAGGATAAAAAGAAGCTTTGGAATGGAGAATTTACTTGCTTTCACTACTAATAAGGTAGTAAAAAAGGAGATCATTGTCAATTCTTGCGCGAACGACGGGGCTCGAACCCGCGACCTTCTCCGTGACAGGGAGACGCTCTAACCAAACTGAGCTACGTCCGCTCTTCATCGCTTCACTCTTCAGAGCAAGCTTGCCCTGAACGAAGTGAAGGGTGGACCCGACAGGACTTGAACCTGTGACCTTTGCAATGTCAATGCAACGCTCTAGCCAACTGAGCTACGAGTCCTTGTCATACTATTTTATCATGAGACTGCTCCAACTGGTAGTCTATCTCATGGACTTTTATAGTGATTTCATGGTACAATAAGTGCTTTTCCAAAAAGCATTTTTATGGCTAACGCAGTGGAAAATCGAAGAACGGCAGAATTATTGAGAGGAAGAGCGGAAAAGATTATTGATAACCGTGACCGCAAGGGTCCGCGAAATTACTATTGGGAAAATCCAGCAATCGCAGCTAAATTTAAGATATTCCCTTTTTTATTTTTAATTGATGAAAATACGAGAAAGCTTCCCGGACAAGGTATACAAACGAACCCTTGGACGGGCACCCTTATAATGCCATCATGGAGACAACAGCAATCAAAGCTTTCTGAAGGATCTGAACCATTTCACGTCAATCCATCAGGTGAAGGTGACATTTGTGTAAGGCTCTCTCAATATAGAACGATCGAACAAGCAATGCGAGGAGTCATTCATGCCTCTCAAAAATATCGGCCAGGTGGAGAAATTAAAGCAAATGCAGAACACTTTATGGAACTTACCGAAGAGGTAGAGGAAAGATTCGCAAGAGGTTTGATAACTGCCGATAACGTAAGGGAAGTCTCTTACGATACTTTCGCGCAACTTGAACGAGTTGGTTTTGGTGAGAGAATAAGAAAAAGCAATAAAAAAGCGGCTAGAAATCAAGTAATTTCTGCGGTTGGACCGGATCGCCTTCGTCGATTTAATCCTGAAAGATCTTCTATTATGCTAGCGGCTGCATATATTAAGGGTTTTCATGAATTCTTATCAGCAAGTAAGGTTGTTACTAAGTACGATGCTCTTTTTGATGCTCTGGCCTCTCAAAGAATGTTTGAAAGAATGATTACAGCTAGGGTTCTTTTTGATGCTGAAAATGTAGTTACATACGACGGTGATGAAAATGGAAGGTGGGACGAATCCGAGTTTAGAAGAAGGATTTCAGACCTTAAACGAACCGTTGAAGAGTTTTGCAGAGTTGATACGATAAGAACTGCTCCTTACCGAGTACCGGCGCTTGCTTTTGCATCTTCCACCTTTGGCTTTGACGAAAATGTTATCGGTTTCAATGAATGGCCAGGTGAAGAACTTCTAGATCTCCCTCCAGACTACAGAGAGTTAACTCAAAGTCCTGCAGATTTTATGAGACGAGCTATAGGCGATGCCGGCTATGATGGAAACTTCTACACTACAATAACTCAAGGAGTTGGATCCATTGAGGATTTTTTAAATATCGACGGACTTACAGAAGAGCAAATCAGAGAATTTATACAAAGAAGAGTTTCCACTAGTTTGGCTCCTTTATGGCATGTTTATCATCTTGCCTCTGATTGGACTAATTCTAGTGTATTTGTCAGCCCTCCTGGCATTCGAAACGAAAAGCTTGAAGAAACTTCTGTATAATTACCCTAATGAGTAAACTTAAAGACCAACCCGCTAAGCGGGATAAAAATCACGCTCAGCGTGATCACCGTGAGATCGGGCGCGAGCTCGATCTATTTTCTTTTCATGACGTAGCACCCGGTGCTGTCTTTTGGCATCACAAAGGACTAATTATCTATAAGACGTTGGTGGGAACTATCCAAACGCTTTTAGCACGTAATGGATATCAAGAGGTATTAACTCCAGTTATGGTTAAGAACTCTCTATTTAAGAGATCAGGCCATTGGGATTATTATCACGAAAACATGTTTAACCTTCTCGTTGATGATGAGGAATATTCTCTTAAACCAATGAATTGCCCCGAAGCAAGTTTGATTTATTCAAGTGGCATAAGGAGCTATCAAGATCTTCCCTTACGCCTGTCCGAGATTGGAACCCTCCATAGAAATGAATTATCAGGTGTACTTGGAGGTCTTTTTAGAGTTAGACAGTTTACAATTGATGACGCTCATCACTTTATACGCCCCGATCAAATACAGGAAGAGATCAAGGAGCTTACTCTTCTCGTTATTAATTTTTACAGGCAATTTGGCTTTAAAACCGAATTCTACCTCTCTACTAAACCAGATAAAGCAATGGGAGATCCAAAACTCTGGATTAAGGCAGAAGAGGATCTTAAAACGGCGCTTGAAAAGCTAAAGATAAAATATGACATAAAAGAAAAGGATGGAGCCTTTTATGGACCAAAAATTGATATTCATATAAGAGACTCTCAAGGTCGAGACTGGCAACTAACCACAATTCAACTCGATTTCCAAATTCCAGATAAAATGAAACTTGAATATATCGATGAAAAAGGAAAACCCCAACGGCCTGTTATAATTCACCGGGCAATTTTAGGATCGGTTGAACGTTTTATTGGAATCATTACGGAACATTATCAAGGAGCGTTTCCTCTGTGGCTTTCACCGATTCAAGTTGAGGTTTTATCTGTCTCGGATAAACACAATACTTCGGCAAAAAAGGTACACGATGAGCTTCTTAAAGAAGGAATTCGGTCTGAGTTGAATGATGATAATAAACAATTGGGAGCGAAAATCAGGGAGTCTACCTTGCAAAAGGTGCCCTATATGGTTATAATTGGAGATAAAGAGACTGCAGTAAAGCCCTTAAGCGTATCAATTCGAACCCGTGAAGGAAAAGACTTGGGTCTGCAGAAATTATCAGAGTTTGTTCAATTAATAAAGAGCAATATTGAGACGTACCAATAAAAGATTTCCTCCAAAGAAATTTTATACCACTAATCACAATATCACAGCTGACAAGCTTCGAGTGATTGATGCAGAGGGAAAACAAATCGGTATTTTGTCAAAAGATGAAGCTCTCAAAAAAGCGCAAGAACAAGAAGTAGATCTGATACTTATCGCAACTCAGGCAGTTCCGCCGGTTGCAAAAATAATAGATCTTAAAAAATTTCTCTACCAAGAAGAAAAAAAACAAAAAGAAGCGAAAAAAGGTGTTAAGAAAAGCACCACGAAAGATATCAAACTATCTCTTTTTATAGCAACTGCAGATTATGAGCGGTTGAGTCATAAAGGGCAAGAGTTTTTAGCAAGCGGAAATCAATTAAGAGTTAATCTAACACTAAAAGGACGGGAGATGGGGAAGCGCGACATGGGAATAAGCTTGGTAAATAAGTTTATTGCAAGCTTGGGCGACGTCACGGTTTCGAAAGAACCACGGTTAGAGGGAAGAGTTATACGAACAGTTGTATCGAGAAAAAAATGACGCTCTGCGTCATCCTGAATTTATTTCAGGATCTAGGAGATGCTGAATCAAGTTCAGCATGACAATTATGGGAAAACAAAGAACCAGAAAATCAGCAAAAAAGCGTTTCAAGCTTACAAAAAAAGGCAAGGTGTTACACCGGTCTCATTATCTGAGACACCTCAGATCAAGTAAGAGCAAGAGACGGATCCGTCGTTTGAAACAGGTAAAACAAACGGTTGGAAAACACGCTACTAAAATTAAAAAGATGTTAGGAAAAGCATAATATGACACGGGTAAAAGCAGGAAGTACTACTAAAAATAGACATAAAAAGGTTTTAAAGCTGGCCAAGGGTTATTGGATGAGCAGGGGCAAGCAATTTAAAAAGGCAAAGGAAGCGGTCCTTCATGCCGGAGAATATGCGTTTCACGGAAGAAAAAAGAATAAAAGAGATTTTAGAAAATTATGGATCGTAAGAATCAACGCCGAAGTCCGAAATCATGGGCTTACCTATAGTCAGTTTGTCAATCAATTAAAAAAGAAAAAGGTTGAGGTCGACCGAAAGATTCTTTCCCAACTTGCAGTAGAACATCCTGAAGTATTTCAGAAAATTGTTGAAAAGGTAAAGTAAACCCCATATAATGTCTTTCATGTCAAATCTTCCTCAGAAAGACTTTGAAAAGGATCTAGAATCAGTTAAAGATCTCAAACAACTCGAAGAGCTTCGTATTAAATACCTCGGTAGAAATGGTGTAATCAACAACCTTCTTAAGGGACTTGGAAAACTTTCACAGGAACAAAGAAAAGAACAAGGAAAAGCGATTAATGTATTTAAAAACAAGATTGAAACCGAATTAAATAAGAAGAGATCTATGGTCTCAAAAAAAACGGTGATCAATTTTGACACCTCACTTCCTGGTACAAAACCAGCAGTGGGAGATCTTCACCCTACCACCCAGGTCATCAGAAAGATTAATGAGTTTTTCCGATATTTAGGTTATAGCGTCTATGACGGTCCTGAAATAGAGACTAATGAGTATAACTTTGAAAAACTAAATCTTCCGCTTGACCATCCTGCACGTGAACTTGCAGACACCCTTTATATAAAAGAGCCAGAGCTGCTTCTTCGTACCCATACTTCTTCCGTGGAAGCACGAGCGCTTTCACACGAAAAGATGCCGATTAGAATTGTTGTACCAGGAAAGGTATATAGAAACGAAACCGCCAATCCTACCAACAACTCCATGTTTTATCAGTACCAAGGAGTTCTCGTTGATAAAAATGTGAGTATGGCAAACCTAAAAGGAACTCTTATTGAGTTTGTAAAATTTCTCTATGGCCCAGATACAAAAACTAGATTTAGATGTAAATACTATCCTGAAGTTGAGCCTGGTGCCGGACTTGATATTGAATGCACCTTTTGCAAAGGCAGGGGTTGCTCGGTATGCAAGTATCGAGGTTATATCGAAGCGCTTGGTTGCGGAATGATTCATCCTAATCTTCTCAAGATGTGCAAAATTGACACCTCAAAATGGTCGGGATTTGCTTTCGGAATGGGACTTGATCGATTAGTAATGCTACAGTATGGAATTTCAGATATCAGAAGATTATACGATGGCAGTTTAACATTTTTAGATTAACATGAAAGTTCCAATAACGTGGCTTAAAGACTATATAGATTTTACAAATGAAACTGAACTTATGGATAAACTTACATTTGCAGGTCATATGCAAGACGGTCCACCTCAAGAAATCGCAGGAACTCATGTTTACGACCTTGAAATTAGACAAAATAGACCGGACTGTTTATCTCTTCTTGGAATAGCACGAGAAGCGGGCGCTGTTTTGAATAAAAAAGTAAAGTATCCTCAAATTAAACCTTATAAGAGCCAAGTTGGACCGACAAGGATAGAAATAGCAGATCCTAAACTCTGCTATCGGTTTAATACAGTGACAATAGAAGGTTTAAAAGTTTCTGAATCGCCCCAATGGCTTAAGGACAAATTAAAAAAGTACGGCATCAAAAGCGTCAATAACCTTGTGGATATCACCAACTTTGTTATGGTTGAAGTAGGACAACCCCTCCATGCATTTGACCGCGCAAAGATAAAAGATGATGTGCTCATAATGAGACCTGCGAAAAAGGGGGAGACCCTAACTCTGCTTGGAGCCAAAAAAATCTCGCTAACTCAAGATGATCTTGTAATTACTGACTCGCAAAAACCTGTAGGGCTCGGAGGAGTAATGGGTGGAAAAGACACATCTGTTAATCGAGAAACAGACTCTATAATCCTAGAGTGCGCTACTTACAACCAAGCGGTTGTACGACGTACCTCCCTAAGACATCAGATTCGAACAGAAGCTTCTACTCGATTGGAGAAATTCCTACATCCAAAACTTACCGAATTGGCTCTGCAAAGAGCTGTAGGTTTAATTCTTGAGGTATGTGGTGGCGTTATTGTCGCGACCACGGATGCTTATCCGAAAAAATTTGCCGAGGTGTCGATTAAGTTAACGCTCGATCGCCTTAATAATCTTGGAGGAGTGAAATTTACACAAAAACAAGTCGAAGAAATATTAAAAAAGCTTGAACTGGAAGTGGGACCGAGCCTTAATATAAAAATTCCATATTTTAGAACTGATCTCGAGATTCAGGAAGATCTGATCGAAGAGGTTTTACGCATTCATGGATATGACGATATTCCCTCACAATTACCGGTGAATCCACCTCCGAGAAGTATTGACTCTATGGATTTTATACGAGAAGAGCAAATACGGGATCTCTATGCAAAAGCTGGATTAGATGAACAGATCACCGAGCCTTTAACAAATGAAAAAAAATCTATATTAAAGCCTGTTCTTTTGGAAAATTCTTTAAATGCCGACAAGACAATGCTACGTACTACTCTGAGAGACGGCCTGCTTGGCGCGCTTACGAGCCAATTAAAGTTTAGAAAAAATACTGTGAAACTGTTTGAGATTGGAAAAGTCTATTTTCTAGACAGCAAAGGACCTCAAGAAAAAGTCATGCTTGGAGTTGTAACTTCTGGAGTAGAATATTTTTTTATCAAAGGTCTTGTCGATCTTTTAAATGATCACTTTGAAAGCAAATTTGAATCGTCAGATTACTCAATCGAGGTCATCGAAGAGAATGTATACTTTTTTGAAATTTCTCTTGAAAAAATTGGAAATGTAAAAATAAAAAAGCCTTTAAGTAACCCTCCCCAAGTAATTTTTCAAGATATTTCATTATACGTTCCTACTAAAACTGAAGTTGGGAAACTGATTCAGGAAGTATTAAAAACCTCATCACTGGTTTCGAAAGTTGAACTTGGAGAAAAACCTCAAGTTAGTGGAGATAAAAAGACCGTATTTCTTCACGTTCAATTTGAATCGCCGGATAAAAACCTCACTAAGGATTTAACAGACAAAGAAAAGAAAAAAATAGTGACCGTCTTGGAAGCTAAATTCAAAGCAAAGGTGCGATAAGAATGGGCAAGCTCCAAGAACTTCAAAAACTCCAGAATATAATCGTATCCTGTTCTGCTTGTAAAAAAGTAGGAAGCGGAAAACTGGTTTTTGGAGAGGGGAGTCCGAATGCTAAAGTAATATTTGTCGGAGAGGCGCCTGGCAAGAAGGAGGCTGAATCGGGAAGACCGTTTATAGGTAGATCTGGACAATTATTGCGCTCCATCATTCGGTCTATCGGGTTGAAAGAAAAAGACGTATATATTACGAGCCCTGTTAAATATCTACCGCGCAAGGGAACCCCGTCAAGACAGGAGATCATTCATTCTCACACTCATTTCGTAAAGCAACTTGAAATAATACAACCTAAAATAATAGTGCTGCTGGGAAAAACAGCCGTTTACGCCATCCTAGGAGTAGATATTCCGGTCTTAAAAGATCACGGAAAAACTTATGAGAAAAATGGATGGAAAATATTTGTCACACTTCACCCCGCAGCAGTCTTACGATTTCCAAAGTATAAGAGTTTATTTGAAAGTGATTTTAAGAAAATAAAAAAAATTTCAAAGAATTAAGATTTACTCCCAGTCTGCCCTTACTCCAATCTTTACAGTTGAGTCGCCTTTTTTATCCTTCTCGTTAGTAGCCTCGACTTTAATCTCATGCTTACCGTCTGTCATATTGATTGTTTCATTGATCTCGTCACGATCTCCATCTAGACTTTTAACTTCCTTTCCGTCTATGAATATTTTTACATTTTTGACATTTGAGTTTGAAGTGAGTCGAGCTACTATCTTTACATCGTTTGATTCAACTCTTGATTTGTCAGACGGCTCCTTTATATTGACAACCATATCTTCTTGAGAAGCATCCGAGTTTTCTGAGGGATATTTATATTTCTCATCACCTTGTCCGTTTCTCCATGCGTCAATTGCCTCCTGCCACCTGTTTTTTCCGTCTGTAGAAACCGGATCATTTTCCGTGATAACGATAAAGTCTTTTTCTTCATAGTCTCCTTTTCGTATTTCTACATCATTGGCTAGTTTTCCTGTGGATTTTGAAATCTTTAGTTTTTTGTAGAAAGAGGATATATCTTTTGGTTCGGTTCCTTTTTTAAAGTATTCGGAACGTGTCGGACTTCCCTCTTTCGGCAATCCTCCCAAGTATGCGTCTATATTAAGCGCGACCACATCACCGGTTTTATCAGGAATTCCGTCTTTGTATGTTTTCAGTAGATCTCGCATAATCGCATGCCAAATCGGAGACGCTCCGGTGATACCGGAAGCAATCCTTGGATCCATTGGAGAATTGTCATTGTTACCTACCCAAACTCCGACCGTGACGTCGTTCGTATAGCCAAGAGTCCAGTTGTCTCTTTTATCATTGGTCGTACCTGTTTTTACGGCCACTGTTTTTCCGGGAACCTTAAGAAATGAACTAGGTCCAAATGCAATGACGCGGGCGTTGTCATCTGATAAGATGTGGGAAATTAAAAATGCTACCTCTCGGCTTAAGACACGCCTTTCAGATGATTTTTTCTGTTTAAGAATGGTCTTTCCTTTGTAATCCTTGATCTCGATAATAGACTGAGGTTCTTTTTGTATTCCTCCTCGTGCAAATACAGAATATGCTGTAGTCAAATCCAAAAGCGTCACCTCGCCACCTCCTAAAGTAATTGCAAGACCAAAACGGTCTAAGTTCTTTTGAGTGGGTGCGAGGGTGGTAAGACCCATATCATTGGCCTTCTGTAAGAAATCCCGTAGGCCAACCATGGCAAGTAGTTTTACCGCAACTACATTGATCGAATTACCAAGGGCAAACCGCAGTTGCATTGGACCTCTAAATTTGTCATCGTAATTTTCAGGGACATAATCCTGTCCGCCTTGTGCAGGAAAGACGGTTTTTAGATCCATAAGTACGGTCGCCGGTGTATATCCTTTTTCAAAAGCAGCCGCATATGTGATAGGCTTTATCGCAGATCCAGGTTGTCTCAAGCCCAATGCCGCGTTGAAATTTCCATATTTTTCGTCATTGTAATCGTAGGCTCCAACCATTGACAGAACCTCTCCACTTTGAGAATCAAGCACTACAGCTGCTCCATTACCCACCCTTGCTCCTTTTAATTTTTTTACTTCTTCTCGTACAATTTTTTCAGTGCTTTTTTGTACATCCGAAGAAAGGGTAGTCTTTACTCGTAAACCTTCGGCAAGCACTTTTGGACCAAACTCTTTTTCAATTTGATCACGTACATAAAAAACATAATGTGGCGCATTAAGACTTTCTCGTGTTTGAGAAAATTTCACTTTATCTACTTGCGCCAATGCCTCGAGCTCTTGTTTTTTTGTTATGTAGCGGTCTTCCCTCATCCTTCTTAATACGTCTTTCGTTCTTTGTTTCCACGCGTCCTTTTCTCCGATATAAGGGGAGTAGTACGTTGGTCTTTGAGGAAGTCCAGCGAGAAACGCAGACTCTACAATATTCAAATCCTTTGCTGATTTTCCAAAGTATCCTTGAGCGGCAGAACCAATACCCCAAAAGCTTCCTCCGTAAGGTGCCTCATTAAGATATAGTTCTAAAATCTGATCTTTTGTGTAACGCTTTTCCACGACAACGGCAAGAATAACTTCTTTTAATTTACGGGTTACACTTCTTCGTGGATCAAGAATTACGTTTTTAATTAACTGTTGAGTGATAGTAGAACCTCCCTGTACTGATCCACCAAAAACCGTACTAAAAAAAGCGCGCGCAATTCCTGTCTGAGAAATTCCCTGATGCTTGTAAAAATTCTTATCTTCTATCGCAATTGTGGCCTGCTTCATCGAATCCGCAGTCTCATTCAACCCTACCGGAACTCTGTTTCTATCTTTATATAATTCGAATAGTACCTTACCGTCCCTATCGTAAAAAACGGTAGAGGATTGACTTGTCTGAGAAAGTTTACCGGGTGAAGGGAGATCTTTTGCGATCCATGCAAACGTAGTAAAAATAATGATCAGCCCCGCAAGAACAACCCCTGCTATTATAAAAAGGGTTTTGTTGGTTAATTTTTCCCGTGAACGAAGACGAGCAACTCTTAGCCTGCGAGAGACCATAGAAAAATTATATCAGATTGTTCCTGCATAGCAAAAACCAAATCTTTCGGTATAATAATTACATGGGAAAACTCAAAATTTTCAAGAAAGAAAACGTGTTGAAAGTCCTTATTATTATCTCGACTATTATTCTTGTAATCTCTTCTTTTCTGCCTTTTTTTCTGAGCTAATCAAAAATCCTGTGTAGGTATAATAGGATATGTTTTTGCCTCAAAAAATAGAGTCGCTCCCTGCAACAAGTGTCTTAACAATAAAACGATTAAAAAGTCTTGGAATACAAACATACTGGGATCTTTTGAATTACTTTCCCAGTCGACATGAAGACTACAGTGCTATTTCTCCTATTGGTAAAGTACAGGAGGGGGAAAAAGTTACAATCAAAGGACGCATCCTGACGGTAAAAAACAACTATGTCAGAAAGCGTTTGACTATTCAACATATCACTGTTTCGGATGGCACCGGAACCATTACGGTAACATGGTTCAATCAACCCTTTCTCTTGCGATTATTTAATCCCGAAGCACATATCAGCATTAGCGGCATCATAAAGAAGCATGGAAAGTTAATAATAGAACCAAAGGAGTACGAAATTCTCAAAAATGCAGATCAAGATACGGTTCACACCGGGAAAATTATTCCTATTTATCCAGCTAAAAGAGGTCTTTCCTCCCGTACCATACGGGACAAGATTTTTTCTGTTTCATCGGTTCTAAAAGAAAAAAGGGGAAACGATTTTGAAATCTTGCCCGAGACGATTGTTAAAAAACACCGATTGATAGATGAGTCGCTCGCATATAAAAACATTCACTTTCCCAAGTCTAACGTAGAACTGGAACAGGCGAAAAAAAGACTCGCTTTTGATGAACTGTTTATAATCCAGCTCTCTGCAAAACTGGTTCGACTTCATTGGGAAAAAGAAAAGGTAGGAAATTTACTTTCAGTTAAAAAATACCAAAAAAAAATTGACGAGTTTGTATCAAGCCTTTCTTTTACTCTTACCGCTGGACAGAAAAAAGTAATAAAAGAAATCTTAACCGATCTTGGAAAAAAACACCCGATGAACCGCTTTCTTCAGGGAGATGTGGGATCCGGAAAAACAGTGGTTGCCGCGATCGGAAGCTTAGTCTCATATCTGAATGGTTTTCAAACTCTCTTTATGGCGCCAACCGAAATTCTTGCCGGACAACATTATAAAACTCTTCTTTCTCTTTTTAAAAACACACCGGTTAAAATCGGGCTCCAAACTGCAAGTAAGAAATTCCGTAAGGATGCGGATATCGTGATAGGAACACATGCGCTTCTCACAAAATCAGTCAACTTCAAAAAAGTAGGATTTGTAGTAATCGATGAACAACACCGCTTTGGAGTAAGACAGCGTGCAATTCTTAAAGAAAAGGGATCAAACCCGCACCTTTTAAGTATGACGGCAACTCCGATTCCCCGAACGGTTGCGCTTACGCTATATGGCGAACTTGACCTTTCACATCTTGATGAAATGCCTCAGGGAAGAGTTCCGATAAAAACATATCTTGTCCCCAATCAAAAAAGGTTTGATGGGTATAAATGGATCCTTGAAAAAGTAAAAAAAGAACGAGCCCAGGTGTTTGTCATATGTCCTTTAATTGAAGAGTCAATCGTTGAAACTCTGCAGTCGGTAAGAGCGGCGACAAAAGAGTATGAACATCTCAAAAAAAACGTTTTTCCTGCGCTTCGGTTGGGGCTTATTCATGGGAGAATGAAAAGCAAAGAAAAGGATGAGGCGATGAATAAGTTTAAGGAACACCAATACGATATTCTTGTAGCAACCTCTGTTGTGGAGGTAGGAATAGATATCCCGGGAGCTACTATTATGCTCATCGAAGGCGCCGAGCGTTACGGCCTCGCACAGCTCCATCAATTAAGAGGGAGAGTTGGAAGAAGTGATAAGCAATCATATTGTCTGGTTTTTACAGATAGCAATGATCCTGCAAGATTAGACCGTCTTTCTTTTTTTGCAAAAAATATCAATGGGCAAAAACTTGCAGAATACGATTTTAAAAGACGAGGTCCTGGAAATCTATATGGGGTCGAGCAACACGGATACGATTCGCTCAGTGTCGCTTCATTTGCAGATTACGCATTAATTAATGAAACAAAAGAAGCTGTAACTGGTTTTATGAAAACCTATTCTCTTGAAAAGCTTCCGGCATTAAAAGACAGAGTAGATTTATTTCAGGTTCATCGAATCGCACAAGATTAGATCTATTTAAATGAAGAGGTTAGATTGTATATTGGCGTGATGACAGAGATTACGATAAACCCTACTCCCAATCCCAAAACAACAAGAATCAGTGGCTCGATAAGAGTAGTCATTGCTTTAATGGCAAGTTCCGACTCCATTTCAAAATACTTGGATAAACGAAGCAGTGTGTCGTCAAGATGACCGGTGTTTTCACCGACGATCGCCATTTGCACAAGTATTGGAGGAAAAATTCTTTCCTGCGCCAACGCAATTCCCAGAGATTGACCCTTTTCAATAGCCTTATAGATATTCTCAAAGGAGCGCTGATATACCGAATTATTAGTTGTCTGGATAATGATTTTTAGGGCGTCGAGTATCGAAACACCAGAACCGACCAATATCGAAAGAATCCGTGTACTGTCAACGAGAGCAGCCATTTTAATTACACCGTTAACTACGGGGAGTCTCAAAATCATCGAGTCAAAGGCGTATTTACCCTGCTTGGTTTTTAGATAGCCTCGGACAAGCACCACGACTCCTGCTACTCCCAGAAGGATAAAAGGCCAAAATTGACTACTAAAAGATGACAAACCGATGAGTATCTGCGTCGTAATAGGTAACTCAATATCAAAGTCTTTATATAAATTCAAAAGTTTTGGCACCACGAAAGTTATCATGATAAACATGACTGAAAGCATTGCGATAATAACAATCACAGGATAAATCAAAGCTCCTTTTAATTTTCCTTTGAATTCCCGTTGCTTTTCAAGCGTCTCTGAAAGCTTTAAAAGAATCTCACTGAGTTTTCCTGACGCCTCACCGGATTTAACAAGGGAAATGTATAGATTTGGAAAATATTGGGGATATGCACTCAATGCAGATGACAGCGGAGTTCCTGCTTTAACCCGCTTATCTAAATCGGCGATAACTTTCTGTAGTGACTCCTTTTCTATCTGTTTTTCCAGGATTTCAAACGAATCAACGATCGTCAATCCGGCATTTAACATGATCGCAAGTTGACGAGTAAGATTTACCACATCATTAAATGTGACTTTGTTTAAAAATGATAGAAAAACCGAATTACCTGGCTTTTTTTCCTGCTTAATTTCAATAGGAAAATATCCGTTATCTTTTAGATATTTCACTACTCCTTCTTCTTTATCTGCCTCGATTTTTTTGACTATTATCTTGCCGTCCTTGATAGCTTTGTATGTATAGAACATGCTATTTTATATACTTCTCAAGTTCTTTTGGTCTTATAGCAAAAGCGTATGCGGTTTCTTTAGAAATATGACCCTGTTGAACGAGTTGCGATAGATATCGTTCAAAATAAATAAAACCTTCCTTGTCCGATGTTTGCAGAAGATTTTCAAGAAGAAAGGGTTTTCCATCACGGATAATTGATGCGACCGCAGATGTATTATGCATAACCTCCAAAGCGGCAACTCTTCCTTTCATATCTGATCGAGGGAGAAGTCGTTGAGCAACTATTGTTCGTAGTGCGCCGGCAAGTTGTGTTTTTATCTGATTTTGTTGGTGCGATGGAAACATGTCGATAAGACGATTTACGGTTTCCGGTACGGACGTCGTGTGAAGCGTAGAAAATACCAAATGTCCTGTTTCGGCAATGGTTAAAACAAGTTGCGCCGATTCATAGTCTCTGATCTCACCAACTAATACCACATCCGGATCTTCTCGGAGTACCGATCGCAAGGCGATATTCCATGAATGAGTATCCTGATGAAGCTCACGCTGTGAGATAATCGACTTTCCGTTAGAATATACAAACTCTATGGGGTCTTCAATTGTGATGATATGTTTTGCATGCTTTAAGTTGATCTCGTTTATGATCGCAGAAAGAGTCGTGCTTTTTCCTTCTCCGGTGGGTCCAGTTACTAAAACCAATCCGTTTGTGTGTTCTGTAAGATTGTGAAAAGACTCCGGAAGAGCTAGTTGTTCTATCGTCCGTATTTTCGAAGGAATTAAACGAAAGGAACCGCTCCATCCACCCCGCGTGTGATAAATATTCACGCGGAATCTGTTTCCCGAATATTCATACCCCAGATCGATCTCCTTATTTGCGATAAGATTTTCTTTCTGTTCTTCGTTAAGAATAGAAAAAAGCATTTTTTCTGATATTTCCGGCGTGAGAAGTGATAGCGTGCTTAATTGATACAAAACTCCATCCACCCTAACAGACGGGAATGTACCGGCTACAAGATGAAGATCCGAAGCGGCTCTCTCAATCGTCAACTCAAACAACTTAGTGATTTCCATACGGTATTCCTTTAATTAAATTTCAGCAACACGAAGAACTTCTTCTATGGTCGTTATCCCATCAAGTACTTTTAGATAGCCATCTTGCTTCATATTAATGGTTCCTTCTTTTGTCGCCTGTTCTTCGATCTCTTTAGCAGTGCTTTGATTCAAAATCATTTTATTAATTGACGATGTGATCTTTATTACCTCAAAAATTGCGATTCTTCCCAGATATCCGGTTTTCGCACACTCATTACATCCTTTACCTCTTACTAATTTCATTTGCCCGCCGTCTTTAATTGCTTTTGGAAGAAGATCACCTAAAACATCTTTAATATTTTGTTGAACTGAAGGATCGGGTACGTAATATTCTTTACAGGTCGAACAGACCCTTCGGGAAATACGCTGGGCGAGTGACGCATTAAAAACAGATGCGATAAGAAACGGCTCTCCACCCAAATCGATAAGACGGGGGATTGCGGTTGCCGCATCATTAGTATGAAGCGTAGAAAAAACCAGATGTCCTGTCAGGGCAGCCTGAATTGCAAGTTGCGTAGTTTCCTTATCGCGGATTTCTCCTACCAGAATTATATTCGGATCCTGTCGCAAGAAAGATCGAAGCCCTGTTGCAAAATTAAGACCTGCCTGTGGATTTATCTGAACTTGATTTATACCGCTTAATCGATATTCGACAGGATCTTCAAGAGTAAGTATATTGATATTCGGTTTATTAAGACGTGAAAGTATTGAATACAGGGTTGTTGTTTTACCTGAACCTGTCGGACCAGTAACAAGAATTATTCCGTAAGGCTTGAGAATCGCATCTTCCAGATCTTTATATTGGGGACCCCGAAGTCCAAGCTCCGATAAGGCGGGAATACCTCCTGTTTTTTTTAGAAGCCTCATGACGACTTTTTCGCCATGGACTGTCGGCAGCGTCGATACGCGGAGATCAACTTCTTCATTTCCCAGTTTCAAACTGAATCTTCCATCCTGAGGGATGCGTCGCTCGTCAATCTTCATGTCGGATAAGATCTTTATACGGGAAACAAGAGCTTCGTGAATCGATTTAGGAAGAGAAAGTTTTTCATTGAGAATTCCGTCAACCCGATATCTTACTCTGGTTTTTACTTCTTCCGGTTCGATGTGAATATCTGAAGTCCTGCTTTTTATTGCAAATTCCAGAATCGTGGAAACTATTTTTGCAATAGGAGCTTCTTTAATAATGCTCCCTATATCTTCTATCGGCTTCTTCGCAATATCGGGTTGATATTCTTTCAGCGCCTCACTTACCTCTGGTGAGAGACCTTGAGTGTATGAAAGATTTATTCCCTTTGAGATTTCCTGTGCATCAGCGAGAGTAAGAACGACTTTTTTACCGATCTTCTTTTCGATAAATTCTGTGAGATTAGTATTGAAAGGATCGGACGAAGCAAGATGTAATATTTGCGCTTTTGGATCAAAACGGTAGGGAAGTACCATATAGCGCCGTGCGATTGACTCAGAAAGAAGACTTACTGCCTGTGGATCGACTGGAGAAGTAGTAAGATCTACAAAAGAAACCTGCATTACTTCAGCCGTAGCTTTTAAAAGAGCGGCTTTATCGATTGGTGTTTTTGAGGTAAGATAATCAACTATCGGAATATTTTTCTGAAGACTGGTGAGTTCATAAGTGTCTGCGGTATTTTGATCGATGATACCATTATGAACAAGCTGTGTTAAAAGCTTTTTCGGAGACACGTTCATACTTTCACTATAAAAACATTTCTGCTAAAATGCAATACGATTATGACTCCAATCCTTCTTGTCGTACAGGATGAAAGAAAGGCGAAAACATTTCTGAAGCAGTTTTGTAAAACTCACTCGATTGAGCCGACATATTTTTTTGAAATTGAGCCTCAGAACAAGGAGATCTCAATCGATCAGGTTCGGGATATAAAAAAGCAGGTTGCGTATAGTTTTACTCAAACTCGCCTTTTTGCCCTGTATCAGTTTGACAGCGCCTCCTATCAGGCGCAAAACGCGTTACTCAAAACACTGGAAGAACATGATCCTAATATTCAATTCGCATTGGTTGTTACCACATTGCATAATGTCCTACCTACTATCCGGTCCCGCTGTCTAACCGTTGATCTTAAAAAAGATCCAGCTTCCGAAATAGATCTTAAAGTCAAAAACTCCATGGAAAAATTAATCGAACAAAAATCAGCAGTCTTTATGTCTCTACCGGAATTTCAAGTAAAAAACGCCTCTGACGCTGTTAAACTGCTTGATGAAATTACTCTTTTTTTTAGAAATCGATTAGAAAAAGATTCGCTTGTTACTGTAGCCTTAAGACAAATTCTTTCCAGCCGTTCTTCAGTAATTCACCACAGTATAACTCCTCAATACGCGATTGACCACGCGCTCATTTTTATCCACAAGCTCTACAGTCGGAAACTAGCTTGACACCAATGAGGCTTTTGGTGTAATCTGAATTGAAGATGAAGAAACGCTTTGGCTTTACTCTTATCGAACTCTTGGTAGTCATCGCGATTATTGGAGGGCTTTCTGCAATAGCCCTACCTAATTTCATGGACGCAAGACAACGCGTAAGAGATGCAAACCGGAAGTCAGACTTAAAACAGATCCAAAAAGCGTTTGAATTGTACAAGCAAGATCAAAATCCACCGGTGTATCCTTTAGCTTCACCCCCGCCGATTACGCCATTTACCAATCCTACAACTGCCGCAACCTACATGAACAAGTTTCCTGCTGATCCTCAGTCTCCTACAAATCCCACTCCTTATTTTTACCAGCGCGACGGAACAGATTCTCTCAAATACACCCTTTGTGCATGTCTTGAAAATAAGGCTGATACGGATGGAGTAAGTGCGGCTACATGTGGAACCAATTACACCTGCACCTCAGGTAAAAAGTTTGTCGTTACGGAACCGTAAATATGGTACAAATAAATAGATGAGAAAAGCTTTTACATTACTCGAATTACTCGTGGTTATAGGAATAATTGCTGTTTTGGTAAGTCTTGGAACTTTTTCATATACCACGGCACAGAAAAAGGCGCGAGATACCAAAAGAAAAGGAGATCTTCATGCTATACAAAACAGCCTTGAACAGTACTATTCTATCTGTGGATTTGTATATCCGGTCCCTGGAGGATCAAGCTATACCTCTATCGTATGTACTTCGCCTTCAATGGCAATCATGCCCACAGTTCCTTCAGACCCAAGAGCTACTCCTTATATTTGCAGCGGCTGCACTAATTCCGAGTATTCTCTATGTGGAACTATGGAATCCGAATCTCCAACTTCGTATTGCGTAACTAATCAGCAATGATATGAAAAAATTTGTTTTAGGATTTACACTTGTTGAAATTCTCGTTGTTACCACAATTATTGGAATGCTTGCGGCAGTAGGATCGGTTTCATACACTGCTTTTACAAAAAATGCACGGGATGCAAGACGAAAAGCAGATTTAGAAGAAGTCCGCGGCGCTATGGAGCTTTACAGAAGTAATAACTCGACCGGCTATCCTTCAGAAGGTGGCGGAGCTGCTGATCAGATTCAGTTTGATTGTAACGCAACCACAGGAAAATTAGAAGATTCAAACAGCAATAAATATCTGTCCAAAATTCCTGAAGATCCAAAATGTCCCACTTCTACATATGACATCATAAGTATATCTGCATCCGATTACGTTCTCGGCGCACGACTTGAAGGTGGAGGAACTGACTGTGGAGGAAGTTGTGGGGGAGGAAATCAGTGCAATTACTGTCTTGGCCCGTATGGACAACAATAACAAAGGCTTCACGTTTATTGAGCTCATTATCGTAGTATTTGTTCTATTGCTTTTTACCGGTCTGACCATAGCAAACTATGGCAACTTCAATGAGGAAAAAAAACTTGAAGATGAGTTAAAAAGACTCTCTTCGGTACTTCACCTTGCACGTACCAAAGCAGTTGCCGCAGACGCGGACCCTAATCTTCCCGCATGTGCCGACTTTAAAGGATATTATGCAACAATCTCCGCTGCAAGTTACAAGCTCGAGAGAAGTTGCGCCGGAACGCCTGATGAGGTACAAACATATTCGCTTCCGGCCAATATTATTTCGAAAACAACCCTTCAGATTTTATTCAAACCGCTAAATGCTGGAACCGATCTTCCATCGGTGACAACCGTTACGTTAAGAAATAACATACTGGATAAATGTATCGATATACAAATTTCTCCTTCCGGAACTATCAAGGAAGGTACCAAATACACCTCAGGTTGCTGATATGAAAAAAGTGAGTAGGGGCTTCTCATTGGTTGAAGTCCTCGTTTTTGTGAGCGTATTAGCGGTTTTTTTTGTGGTTGCTGCGGCAATCAGCTCTGTGTCTCTACGGGTTTCAAAATCAAACGAAAATAAACTACGCGCAACTCACTACGCAGAGGAATTGACCGAGTGGCTAAGGGGAAGAAAAGAGGAAGATTGGGATGCGTTCTTGAAAAACAGGCAGGGAACATGGTGCTTTAATAATACGCCGCTTACTAATTGGCCATCATCGGGGACATGTCTTTCCTCATCATATCTAGATACTATTTTTAAACGGGAGGCCGTCATATCAGATCCGGTTCCAAACGACGATCAACTAAACGTCTCAGTAACGGTTTCATGGAGTGAAGCAGCAAATACATTTAACGTTCCTTTAAAAACCGTATTTTCCCGTTTTGAATAACTATGAAAAAAGCATTTACCTTGATAGAAATGCTTGTCGTGGTCGGAGTAATAGCGTTTATTTTGCCCGTGGTATTTACTATTGTGTTTGCGATTTTAAGACAACAGGCAAAGATTTATGCTCTTCAAGAAGTAAAACGTCAGGGAGACTTTATATTGAGCAATATCCGGACAAATCTTAAAAACAGTGCGGCAACAGTCCATAGCGGTCCTCCCGATGAGTCTAATCTCGTATGCAACACCGCCAACTCATCAAATAGTGGACCGTTATACTTTAGAGATAGATTTAACAATAACTTTTGGTATTCTACAAATAGCGATATTGTCGCATCTAATTCTTCTATTCTTGAGGCGACATTGAATCTTACGAATGACAAAGTGAGAGTAGAGTCTATTTCAATCAGCTGTGAGCGTCAGGCAACATTTTCTTCGCCGGTTATATCCATATCTTACACTGTTGACTACGATACATCTTCAACCCGCGCGGAAGATAAAGCATCATTTAATTACCAAACGAAAATCCAGCTTCGTAGCTACTAACAGAGTTTATTGATATTTGAGTTTATATCTTTTATAGTGATTATATGGCCAATGATTTTTTTTGTATCGATCTTGGAGAATCTTTTATACGCATTTCGGATATAAAAAAGGCAGGAAATCTTTTCGAAGCAAAAAGCCTCGGCATGATTGATGTAGATCCTGTTTTTTTTAGAGCAGAAGCAGAAGGGGTAACGGAAAAACAAGCAGCGGTTTTAAGCAAGGCGATTGCACAACTAAAAATCACAAAGAAAAATGTCAACATTGTCATTCCTGATAGCTACAGTTATAACCAGTTTATAGAAACTCCCAAGCTGAATGAAAAGGAACTTTTGAGTGCTATTAAATATCAAGCTGACCAATTTATCCCTATGCCACTTGAGGAAATTAATCTTGATATCGAAATCTTAAAAGATGATGAAAAAAATAAAAAAATTCTGACATTAATTGCGGCTGCACCAAAAAAAATAGTCAGTAAGGTAGAAAATCTTGCTGAATACGCAGGTCTGGCGCCACAAACAATCGAGACCGAAATAAGTGCGATAGGAAGACTTATCGGAGACGTATTCAAACCGCAAGCTAAAACCGAAACGCCACAAGGATTTCTTTTTATTAACCTGAATTTTTCTTCAACCTCGGTTTATTTTTTTGATAAATCTCTAGGTATTCTTGTCTTCAGCTACAATTTCTCAATCGGATACAATTTATTCTTAAAGGAAATACAGATAAATCTCAACGTCGATCAGAAAAAAGCTATCGAGCTTTTGAAAACACTGGGGATGAGTAAAAACGCAAGCTACAACCTGCAAGCGATTCTTACCCCTGTAGTTAAAGATTTTTTAGGAGAAATTCAAAAAGCTATTACTCTTTTGAAACAAAAATACAATACGCAGGTAACCAACATTTATACCTTTAATGAAACCTCCCGATTCCATGCATTGGAAGAAATTATAGGAAAATATTTTGCTATTCCTACGTCAAATTTTAATCTCTATTCAATGTTTGCAAAAAATAGCACTGTGGACGCTTTAAAAAACGACCTGGGATTTTTCGTCCCGTCAATTGGCGCCAACTTGAGATGAAGAAAACAAAAATAAATCTTTTGTCTGACAGGCAGGATTATGCGCGCTTGGAGCGCTACTTTCTTTTTTTGCGGATTGGTGTACTTCTATATGCCTTTGTCCTTTTTGGAATTATTGCGATATTTGCATATTTTTTATTCCAGCAAAACAATCAAGTTCAATCACTTCTTGAGAAGAAAAAAACTTACCTTACGACACTTAATGTGCAAAAAGAAGATGAGGCAAAACTTATCTACATTTCAAAAAAGGTTAATGCATATCAAACGTTTTTGAAAGATGATGCGCGTTTTTTGCCGTATTTCACTCTTCTCAATAATACATTGAAAACCAGTAGTCAGGCAGGAACTTTGTCAGGATTCGTAATCGATAAAAACCGCGATGTGGAATTCAAACTCTCTTTTGCACGTCTCGAAGACATGCTTGCGTCTTTTAAATTTGTGGAATCTGATCAATTCTTGCAAAATTTTGAAGAATTGTCTCTCGTTAAATTTTTAAGTCAAAGCACTACTTCACAGAAAAATTATGAAATCTCGTTTGAAGGAAAGTTTATGGAGCTCAATGAAAAAAACGAAAAAAATTAATCCCTATTTAAAACATCTCCTTCGGGAGAATGCAGGATACATTGCAGTTCTTGTAGCGCTTTTTATATCAACGATCGTCTTTTTTTCCTTCTTAAACAGTAAACTTTCAGAAAATCAGACTCAAATTTCAACCTTAGAGAACGACATTAAAGAACTACAGGATAAACAAAGTCTTTTAGCTGCCGCTACAGGCCAAGATGCAGGGTCTCTGGATAATGATGTCAAAATCATGCAAAATCTGATCCCCGACTTTGAAGATTATTTTTCGATTCTTTATGCTTTGGATACCCTTTCCCAAAAAACAGGTTTCTTGGTAAATTCTTATACTATTAATCTAGGATCATCTTCGACCGATAAATTATCTGTTGTTGTTTCAGGTGTAGGTAATCCTGATTCCTTCCTCAAATTCCTTAATGAGTATAATTTTGGCGGGGGAAGATTGATAACTTCAGAAAAAATTGAACTTGAAACGAAAGAGTCGGACGCATTCAAATTAAACTTGACGTTTTATAGTAAAAAAGTTTCAGCCACAAACGAAAAAAGCTTGAACTACCGTACAGCTCTTCAGGAATTCCAGAAATTAAAAAGTAAAGTTAGTTTCTCGCTCCGCGATAGTGAAGTTGTCGCAACAAGCGAATCTTATCCGATAAAATCTAATCCTTTTTAAGCTTTCTTAGCGGAAGATGAAGAATTTCTTTTTTTATATTTAAGTATTTTTTGTAATCCCTCGGAAACAATTGCACCTTTACTTACCCAGTGATTAAACCGCTCGGAATCGTATGATATTTCCGCAGGATCAGCTAGGGGATTATATGTGCCGATATTCTCTATGTATGAACCGGTTCTTTTTTTTCGTTTATCGACGACGATAATACGATAGAAAGCCTTTCCGCGTCTTCCTAATCGCATAAGTCGTAATGTTGCAGCCATATGTTATTATAGCACAAAAAATAACATTAAAAATTTATTGCGCGCAAAGCATGAACAGCAGCTTTCTCCTCGGCTTCTTTTTTTGAAAGACCTTTTCCTGTACCAAGTTTTTTCTTATGCAAGAATACAGCAACCGTAAAGATCCGCTTATGCTCTGGCCCTTCAGAAGCAAGTACTTTATACTGGGGGATTGTTTTATATTTTGCCTGAAAGATTTCCTGCAATCTGCTTTTTGCAGATAAATAGTCCTCTTTCTCTATTAACTGATCGAGTACTCCCTTGAATAAGTAGGTTGTGACGAATTGATTGGCTTTTTGAAATCCTTGGTCGAGAAAAATAGCAGCAATAAGCGCTTCAAATGTATCGGCTAAAATATTTCTATTGCGTCTTCCGTCTCCCAACTCCTCTCCTTTCGATAAATAAAGGTAGTTTCCCAGTTGCAACTGTTCTGCGGCTTCCGCAAGACTTCCGGTTTTCACAATAGCTGATTTAATCTCCGTATAGTCGCCTTCTTCGAACTTGGGATATTTTTCGTAAAGAAATACTGAGGTTATGAGTGAAAGAACGCTGTCTCCAAGAAATTCCAGTTTTTCGTTTGAAGTAAAAGCTGAGTCCTTATTTTCGTTTAAGTACGATCGGTGAATAAAAGCGTTTTGAAGTAGTTTTTTATTCTTAAATACGATGCCTATTTGTTTTTCAAGCTGGCTAAGAGGTTTCATTTTGTGGAGACTCCTTTAAAGCGCTTCCCAGAACGCCATTTATAAAAGAATACGATTTCTCATTGCCAAATTCACGGGCAAGTATAACTGCTTCATCGATGATGACCTTTGGCGGCTGCTTCTTCTCAAAAAGAAGCTCGTACATACTGAGTCGTAATATGGCTAAATCTACTTTGGCGATTTTTTTAAGAGGGTAGCGGGGAGCGTATTTCTGAATCACGAGATCTATTTTTTTAAGATTTCTGACGACACTATTAAAGGTCGGATCGGTGTCATTGGTGGCCGGATTTATTCCCTCGAATCCCAAAGGAAATAGTTTTTGAACCGTCTGCATACGATGAGTGTGACGCTTGTCCATAGGTTACTTTCCACAGTGCTTGCAAATCCTGTGAGACAGTTTCATCTTTTTACAGTTGGCACAGACTACCAAAGTGGGCATGTCAGTGGCTCGTGAAAGAAGCCTCATGCCTTTTCTTTTTTTTGAATGTTTTCGTTTCGGTAATGGAGCCATAAGGCAAATTATATCACATTTAAAATACTCTTTTTTTTACCCCCGATCAATCCCGATTAAATCGGAATTAAATCGGGGTTGACAAAGTGAGAAAAAAGCAGTTAGAATGGGTATATACATGAAAAAAGGTTCTTTCGGTTTTACACTAATTGAACTTCTTATCGTTATCGCACTTCTTGGAGCCTTAGCTATCGGTCTTCTAGCTGCTCTTGACCCTTTCGAACAGCTTAAGAAGGGAACAGATACAGGTACAAGAAATACGGCTAATGAATTTCATGGCTCAGTTATTCGTTACTATGCCATAAAAAGTCAGATGCCCTGGTGTGCAGACGCAACGTGTACGACAGTTCTTAATAGCGTAAGTGATACCACGCCTGTTACATTAACAAGTGCAACCTCCGGAACTCCAAATACTATCCAAAATGTTGTAGACACAGGAGAACTGAAAAAAGATTTTGTAAACCTGGCCGGGGGACAACTTGCCAATATTTGGATTACCGGCGACAACAACACTCAGACAATTAGAGTTTGTTTCAAACCTACAGCTAAGTCCTTTCGAGCAGATCCAAACACAAAATATGATAAAAACGGAGTTTTGGCAAGTGCTGGAACCGGTATAACTTGTCCAGATGCCGCAAACGCTGCTGCTGAATGTTATTACTGCATTCAATAGCCACTCTCTTGACAGTTTCCTCTTCTTTAGTGATACTTAATTAACATGAGCCTTTTTAAAGATAAAAGAGCGGGTTTTACTCTCTTGGAGTTAATGATCGTAATAATCATACTTGGCGTACTCACTACTCTTATTTCAGGAAATTTCCTAAACTCATTAAAAAAAGGAAGGGATGCGAGACGAAAAGAAGAACTTCAAAGTATCCAAAAAGCACTTGAGCTGTACTATGAAGATAAAAGAGCGTATCCGCTTACCGCTCAAGTTGTATTTGGAAGTTCTCTGTGTGAAACAGCAGCGTGTGTAAGTGGAGAAAAGATTTACATGCTACCCATTCCTCAGGACACCAACCCTGCCTGTAATTATTACTATACATCTACTGACGGAACTCAGTATCAACTGTACTCTTCATTAGAAAACACTAACGATATTGGGCCGGGAGTAAAGCAGAGTGGATATGGAAACAACTGCGGAGCATCATCAGCTTGTCTTTGTAGATTTGGATTATCGAGTCCAAACGTTACTCCTTAAGATCTTTTTCCAGATTTAAGTATTCTTCTTTTACTTCGCGGTCATCCGGATCTTTTTTTAAGATTTCCTGGAAAATAGCTTCTGCCTCTTTTCCATTACCATACTTTTTGTAGAGTTGACCTTGAAGAAAATATGCGTCACGAAAATCGGGTTTTAGTTGCGTGGCTTGGATTGCGTAAAATAAAGCTTTGTTTTGAAAATCCTGCTTCTGAATTGGATCTTTGGCTTCATCTTCAAGTAAGGAATTAAATACTGCAATAGTGTATGGGACTTTGGGATCGGTAGGGGAAAGTCTTTGATCTTGTTCTAGCGCTTCAATTCCTTTTTTTAGATGTTTACCATCAAGCGTAATCTGGTAAAAAAGATAGTAGTTCTTTCCCCTTGTTTTCCAATAGAGGGGATTTTGAGGTGAGGCGTTCAAAGTACGAATGTTATGAGCATCCGCAAGTTTCATAAGTTCATTTGCCGTTTTTTGTTCTTTTTGATATGCGGCAAGAAAAGCCATATTGGCAAAAGAGTATGATAATTTGTCCTCATATACGTGTTCGTAATGAAGTTGGACAGCATGATTGTACAACTCTGTCGATTTTTGATAGTCTCCGGATTGTGCGTAAGCGCCTGCAGAGGCATATTGAATGTCGGCAATATAATAGAGAAGCAGCCATCCCAAACTGAAGACGGAAATTAAACCAAGAACAATATGTGAAACTCTGGGGTTTAAATCGACTTTTTTTTCTCTGAAAAAAGCGGGCTGCGTCTTATCTTGAATAGAAACTAAAAGAAATAGTCCAGGTATGAGATAGAAAAAAACGTTTATCGTAGTTGTTGAAAAACCAAAAAAATTAGTAACAAGAATGGTACACCATGCGGCAAAGAGAGCTTTTTGAAGTCCATATGTCTCATCCTCGCTCTTATACTTGTTGAAAGTAATTGATTTTGAGCGGGAAAAAACCACCATTCCTGCGTTTTTGAAAAATGAAAAAAGAAGAAAGAAGTACGCAACTAGTCCAATAAAACCAGTTGTTGCAAAATAATTAAGATATTCATTATGAGCTTTGTTATAGAGATAATCCCACTCTGAAGTAAGATTGTGCTCTTTGGGTCTTACCAAGTAATAACTGTATGCAAATGTTTCTACCCCCGTACCAAAAAGAGGATTCTTTAATCCAAGATCCACCGCTCCTTTCCAGACTATTTTTCTTATATCTAAGGATTCAGTAACGTCTTCTGACGTTGTTATCGATTTTTGTTTTGTATTTTGCTGAGAAGAATTAGGCCAACTAAAGAGATTGTCAATTTTGGGGATTCCTGTTTTAAATAAAAGTAAAAAAATTAAAGAGGGTACGATTACTATCAACACAGCTTTTTTTGTTTTCTTTTTCAGATCAGCGGAGAATTTTAAAAAAACAGGAGCGCTCAGGATAAAAAAGACAAGCACTCCAACTCCGAGTCCCAGATAAGAGGATCTTGATCGGGTAAAAAGAAGGGAAGCAACCACCAACAAAAGATATGCATTGTAAAAAATCTGTTTTCGGGTAAACTCCTTTTTTGCTTCAAACCAAGATTCAATGTAAAAAAATAGTCCGAAAAAGAAATTAATTGCAAGATGTGCGCCCAGCCAATTCGGTTGTCCAAGAGTGGAAAACATTCGCTCATGTGGTCTGAATTGGTCAGTCCAACAGGAATTATTAAACTGCCCCGTAAATACCAGACAGGAGAGATCGTATCCTAATTTTCCCGGAAGTCCCCACAAGATAACAAGGATTGAGGAAATTATAGAAATTTTTAAAAACTTCTTTACGTCTTTAAAGGAAAAAAAAGTTACCAAGCCATAAAAAAGTACTATGTAGGCTACAAGCGATAAGAGTCCGCCGTTAAAACGTCCGTAATATCCTAAAAAAGAGGTCTGCCTGTCAATTGAAGTAATTGTAGAAATAAGTTGAGAAAGAAAAAAAAGCGCGAGGGGTAGATCGAGATAGGTCTTTCGTAGTATAATTTTCTTTTCACGAAGAGATTTCAGCGCCCACAGTATGAGAACCACAACCGCTGCAAGATAAATAAACATCATCTTGTTAAATTCGAAGAGTTCGGACGTTGCAGAACTGACAAGAAGAGGTACGCTGAAAAAAAGACTATAATATACAAACCGTATAAATCTACTCAGCATGCTTAATTTTATCCAAAATTTATCAAAAATCCAGTTTCCCTTTATCTCCAGTCTTTCATTATACGTAGATCTTGGCACAACCAACACGCGAATCGCAATAAAAGATAAGGGAGTAGTCCTTCAGGAACCAACATTCTTAGGATACAACAAAAGATCAAGAGAGTTTATTTTCTTTGGCAATGAAGCGAAACGAATCGTAGGAAAGGTTCCGGAGTTTATTCAGATAATCCGCCCTATGGTTAACGGAATCATTTCTGAGTTTGATGCGGAAGTAGCCTTAGTAAGAAAATTTATTGAAAGAGGTGTCTCTCCCTATGTCGCAAGCTACCCCTTGTTAAAACCGGGATTTGAAGTCGTCGTCGCTGTTCCTTCAATCGCAACCGAGATCGAACAAAAAGCAGTTGAAGAAGTATTTTATAAATTGGGCGTATCGAGAGTACATCTGGTAGAAAAAGCAATTGCAACGGCAATTGGATGTGGTTTTAATATTTTTCTTCATAAGCCGGTACTGGTAGTAGATCTTGGTGGAGGAATCATTGATATTGCAGTTCTTAGTGGTGGAGGTGTAGTGATGCAAAAAACGCTTAGGAGCGCCGGAGAACATATGAATAAACTAATTTATAATTACATTCACCTGAAACATGGAATGATACTCGGGGAAACGACCTGTGAAGATTTAAAAATAAATCTTTTTAGATTTGATAGTGAAGAAAAAACAAGTATTGTCCGTGGCAAATCACTTGAAACCGGACTTCCGAAATCTGTAAAAATACGCAGTTCCGATATTAAAGAGGCTCTTTTATCAGCGATAAACCAGATCACCGATGCGATTAAGGAGATCATTGAGCTTTCTCCGCCGGAGGTGATTGATGAAATCTATAACAACGGATTCGTGCTTGCGGGGGGCCTCGCAAATGTTCAGGGGATAGAGAATTTCTTTGCAGAAGAATTGAAACTGAAGTCTACCGTAGTCACAAATAAAGAACACGCTACGTTAAGCGGATTGGTGAGGATTGGAAGAAGAAAAGATACGCTCCAACGACTTAAAATAGAACTCCCTTGATCTTCCTATAAGGAACTTGTTTGACAAAATCTCCCCTATGAACTAAAATTGACATACTTCGTTTGTATTTTGATACTTCGAAAGCGCACTTTGACAAGTAGTTTTTTAGTGTGTTAATCGGGTTAGGACCCTGGATTATTTGTTTTTTAAGCAAATCGTCAGGGAACTTTTTTTAAGAGTTTGATCCTAGCTCAGGATGAACGCTAGCGGCGTGCCTGAGATATGCAAGTCGAACGTCTTTTTGCAGCAATGCAAAAAGTAGTGGCGGACGGCTGAGTAACACGTAGGGACCTGCCCCTAGGTAAAGAATAGCCCATCGAAAGGTGGGGTAATGCTTTATAGTCTCTTTTGAGTAAAGGGCGTAACTGCCCGCCAAGGGATGGACCTGCGATCTATCAGATAGTTGGTAAGGTAACGGCTTACCAAGTCTACGACGGATAGCTGGCTTTAGAGAGTGGCCAGCCAGAGGGGTACTGAGACACGGACCCCACTCCTACGGGAGGCAGCAATCAGGAATAGTCGGCAATGGGCGAAAGCCTGACCGTGCGACGTCGCGTGTGGGATGAAGTTCTAACGAGCGTAAACCACTGTGGTAAGTGAAGAAGAAACAGCTTAGCTGTTTTTGACGGTAACTTACAAGAAAGGGGCCGCTAACTGCGTGCCAGAAGCGTCGGTAAGACGTGGGCCCCGAGCGTTATCCGGTGTTATTGGGCGTAAAGAGTCGTGTAGGCGGTCTTACAAGTTGTCTTTTAAAGCTTCCTGCTCAACGGGAAAGAAGGAGATGAAACTGTAAGACTAGAATTTTCTTTAGGGAGATTGGAACTTATCGAGGAGCAGTGAAATGCGTTGATACGTTAAGGAACACCAGTGGCGAAGGCGAATCTCTGGAAGATAATTGACGCTGAGACACGAAAGCTAGGGGAGCGAAGCAGATTAGAGACCTGCGTAGTCCTAGCCCTAAACTATGCTTACTAGCTGCATTCTTCGGCCTTGTGCCGCAAGGGTGTGGCGAAGGTAACCCGTTAAGTAAGCCGCCTGGGGAGTACGGTCGCAAGGCTGAAACTCAAAGGAATTGGCGGGGAGGCACACAACCAGTGGAACATGTTGTTCAATTCGAAACGAACCGAAGAACCTCACCAAGACTTGACATCCAAGAGTTCTAGTTTCTATGAAAGTAGAGACGATCCGCAAGGAGACTTGGACAGGTGTTGCATGGCTGTCGTCAGCTCGTTCCGTGAGGAGTACCCTTAAGTGGGACAACGAGCGCAACCCTCGTTCTGTGTTATATCTGTCACAGAAGACTGCCCCTGAGTTTTCAGGGGAGGAAGGAGAGGCAGACGTCAAGTCAGCATGACCCTTATGTCTTGGGCTACAAACATGTTACAATGGACCACAACAACGGGCTTTGCCACTTGGTAACAAGGAGCGAATCCCATAAATTGGTCCTCAGTGGGGATTGAGGTCTGCAACTCGACCTCATGAACGCGGAATTGGTAGTAATCGCGAATCAGCTATGTCGCGGTGAATACGTTCTTGCCTCTTGCACACACCGCCCGTCAAGCCAACAAAGTTGGGAAAATTTGAATCCCGTCGTAAGGCGAGAGAGGATTTTTTCGGCGATGGGGGTTAAGTCGTAACAAGGTATCCGTTCTGGAAGGAGCGGATGGATCACCTCCTTTCTTATTTTTTTATTTTGGATGACAGTTTTTTAGGAAAAAAAACGAAAGTCTTTTTTCCTAACCCGAATTACACACTAAAAACTACTTTAAGTATAGAAGGCTATAAGCCACTATGCTCAAACCTACAATAGTGCCTACTATCGCAAGGGTTTGATAAAGAATATATATAGCGTGATTATCGAGTTTTTTAAAACCCATATCATCGGGCCTGTACGTTCTTGCATTAAACTGGTGTGAAAACCAGTAAATCATCTCTCCTAAGTGCCGTATCGTAATATAGACTCCCAGCGTTACAAACATAAATTTTAAGGAGATGAAACCGATCAGAAGTATTGCTATAAGAAGTGGCAACAGTATGATAAGGTCACCTTTTACAAAAAAACCGGGAATTTTAAAAAGAGGAGAAAGCTCTGTAAAAAACCATTTATTGTCTATATCTTTCAAACCCATGAAGCTATTATACTCGGTATTAACCTAAACGAAAGATTTTCCCAACGAGAGAAACCACTACTGCAATTGTTACAACTACCGCTGAAAGACGCAGGAAAAATCTTGAAAATCCTTTTAATATGTATTTGCCCATTAGCTCCTTGTCTTCTGAAAACTTAATAAGGAAGAAGAAAATCAGTGGAAGAATCGCGCCGTTTAAATAATCTACAAAAAGTGTGAGGGCAAACAGAGAAACTGAAGGAATAAGCGCAATAATCAAAGCGATAATTATCTGCATGCTGAAAAAGGTGTAGAATAACCTTCCCTTTTTAAAATTAGTGTCAAGACTGCCTTCATATCCGAAAAGTTCAGAAAAGACATAGGCGGTAGCCAGGGGAACTATCGTCAGTCCGAGTAATGAAGCTCCGAAAAGTCCTGAGGCAAAGAGAGCAGATGCAAGATCACCTGCAAGAGGTCGTAGTGCAAGCGCAGCCTGCTCTCCGCTAGTTACAACAACATTACTTTTAAAAAGCGTGTTTGAGACCGCAACCGCTATCATAAGAGAGAAAAAGTTAGTCACCAAGGCGCCAAGATATATCTCTGCACGTTCATATCGAAGTTGTTCTATAGAAAGCTTTTTATCATTTACATAGCTATTAACAAAAAACTGCCCCCAGGCAGTTATTGTAGTTCCAAGAACAGCAATGAGTGTAAACCAATAGTCCAAACCTAGTCGTTGAGGAATTAGTGTTTCTTTGGCAATTGCAATCCAATCAGGATTTGTAAGTTTTGCAGCAAGAACGTAAGAAAAGTAGAAAAAAATAAGAATCAGAAAGATTCTTTGAATACGTTTGTAACTGAAGTTGATAACCAAAAGTATCAGCAAAAAACACGTTCCAATAAGCATGGCCGGCCAGGGAAGATCAAAGAGTTGATAGGCTGCTTTTAGACCGCTTATGTTCTGAAGTACAACTCCCTGGTTGACGACAAAATAAATAAAAAAGACAAGGACTGAAATTTTAATCCCAAACTGCTCACGGATAAGATCCCCAAGTCCCTTCCTTGTTACGACAGCTATTCTAGCGCCAACATCCTGAGTGATTGCAAGAAGTATTGTCGTTGGAATGATGAGAAGTTGTGAAGCCATTCCAAAGGTCGCTGCTGCAACTGTATAAGTTGCCACGCCTCCGGCGTCATTATCAGCTACTGCTGTTATAAGCCCCGGTCCAAGGACAAGTAAAAAGACAAACAGGCGGTGTTTCCACCTTTGCAAAAATAATTGAATTTTATTCATTACCTCTTAAGTGCAAATCAACAATATCATCATAAATAACAATACCCAACATACGTTTTTCGCGGTCGACGACAGGCAGCGCGTATAATTTGTATTTCACTATTTTCCGGAATGCAACAACCATAGGTGTTGTTAATTGAATGGTTACCAATCGCTGCGTCATAAACTTATATACCTGTGTGTTGGAACCCTGCATGAGTAATTCGTGAAGATCAAAAACTCCCACTAACTGCATATCTTTATTAACTACATATACGTAAGAAAGATTGTAAAAATCGTTCGTCTCTTTTCTAATTGTATCTATGACCTCTTTAACGGTTTGGTCCGGTTGAACAGAGATAAATTCGGTTGTTAAAATTTTTGCAACCGGTGTGTCAGGAAGATTGAGAAGATACATAATCTCCTTGTAAGACGAATCGGTAAGCTGATCGAGAATTTTTTCCCGTTTTTTCTTGGAAAGAGAAAGCAACACATCTACGGCTTCTTCAGGATCCATATGTGAAATAATTTTTGCAGCCTGATCGGATTCAAACTGTTTAAAAAGAGCTGTCTGATAATTGAGCCTTAAATTGTTTATAACCTCAACTGATTTTTTTTCACCTAAGACTCTCAGTATCCCTTTTACATTGGCTACATTGGTTTCCTCAAGATAATCTGCAAGATCTTCAGGACGAATTTTTTCTAATTTTGTCTGTTCTTTTTTAATTTTTACGTGACCCCGACTGAGTTCTAGTGTCTGGATGTCTGCCCATGACAAAAATTGGGATCGTAATTTGATCCCAATTTTTCCTAAAAGCTTGTTTATAAAGTCTATTAGACCAAGCCATCGGAGAATCCCGACAAGCCCGATGTCGACTCCGGCGATACTATAGCCGGGTTTATCCTGAATCGCTACATCATTTACCCGTACGATCTTATCACCTGATATATCTATGATTTGGTTATCAAGTAAATTTTTTGTTAAAAAAAGTTCGTTTTCTTTTAATTTAGATAGTACGTAGCTTTTCTCCAATATGACGCCGCCGTTTATTTTTCTTACATCTTCTATCGGGATAATAGCTTCGGGATTTTTGTCGGTTTTAACCACGAGTTTGGTAACAACCGGATTATCTGACGCTCTAAAAATCACATCTTTCAGTTTTCCGATATAAATTCCGTCTTTTGTAAGCACTCTATTGTTTTGAAGTTCTGAAAAGTAAAGCATGGATCTATTATAAACCCAAAACTAAAAAAGCAAAACCCAAATTTGATATAATTAGACCTATTAGGGCGCGTAGTTTCCCGACGCCTATAAAAAAGGGTCGGGATTCCGACAGAATCGTCGGAATAATGGTTAGGGCGCGTAGTTTAATGGTAAAACACATCTCTGATAAAGATGAGAGCGATAGTTCGATTCTATCCGCGCCCACCGAGCTTAGCTCGGTGATTGGTCAGCTTAGCTGACCCACCCTGCAAGTCATGATGGTCGCTTAGCTCAGTTGGTAGAGCGCTCGGCTTACATCCGAAAGGTCAGAGGTTCGAGTCCTCTAGCGACCACCAAGCTCAGCTTGGTGACCGGTCAGCTCAGCTGACCCACCGCTATTTCTTTAATTTAAGAAGGGGACGGGAAGAAAAGTATCGGTGTTTCCAATTATTATCTTCTTGAAGGGCATTGATTTCCTCAAAGCCATTTTTGATCGCGTCCTCAAACTCCAGATAGCATATAAAATTACCCAGACCTGAATAATTTCCAAGATCGCTTGCGCCCTGTAGTAAATAATAACCTTTGTCGTACATTGCAATCATATCAATAGCAACTATTTTTCCTTGTATTTTTACAACCAGCATTTTTGTTTTATATTTGCCTTGATTTTTTACAATATTAATGAAGCTCTCCAGATATTTTTCATGTCTAAACATAGATGAATTTTTATCCTCGGCCTCGCCAAATCGTTTGATCGAAAGATCTTTAATAGTAAAAAGGCTTCTAACTTGTCCCGCTGGACTAGTGATCCACTCGACCTGCGGTTTTTGTTCTAAAATATGCATGTAATCTCTCCTAAAGTTATAACGGTGCTTTTTGCTAAATGTTGAAAAAAGTTCGTTCACATTCTTTAGGTTGGTTATATCTATATAAAACTGCGGATCGTCAGGAATAAATTCTTGAGAGTAGTCTTCGTCAATACTTGAAGGAATTATTGAATTGCATTTTATCTGCGCGGGCATAACGGTAAATAAAAGAGGAAACAGATTTTTTCCTCGCTGATAAAATTTATTTTCTTCCTGCCATTCTGTTCCGTACCATTCATATACTTTTTCCTTCTCGTCATACGCTAGTGGAAGCAAGCCGATTGGTTCTGAATTGTTATAGATTGTTAAAAAATATCTTTTTTCATCCCAAGCGTCATGAAAGGCCGTACGAAAATCCCATAAGGCGAAGAGTGATTTATCGGTATTAAATTTATTCCATAACGCAAAACATTCTCTGGCGTCTGTATGAATTCGGAACTTGAGACGGGGGATTAATTTTGACAATCCATTTTCTCCATAAAGAAAACGTTGCTGAGTCGTTTTGCTGAGGATTTCTAGTACGGGGATTACTTCTGAAGTTTGCAGAAATTTTTTATATTTTTGTTGTTTATCTAGTAAAGCCACTTGATTTTTTTATACAAACTAATTGCTTATTTTATAGTAAACAATCACAAGAATTTGTCAAGTATTAAAGTGCAAAAACTTGTGGAATTGGTTTAATAAAGTTTTGTGCATACGTATAAGTATACGCCCCTTGATTTGGAATCACCAGAATATCTTTTTCGATTATTTTTTTGCCATGATAAAAATATCCCCAAATATCATGGGGCGTACAAAGTGATCCATATATCACGACTTCTTTCTCTTGTAGAGATGGCTGTGTAATATTCACAACGGGAAAATATTCTTCTTCGAAGCGCTCCCAGCCAATCATGTTTGTGCCGCCATCTGCAATTACTGCGTGTGGGTTTTTAACATCCTCGACGCGGAGAACAATATGCATTGCGTTATTGCAGATTATTCTTCCTGGCTCAAAGTAATACGTGCAACCGAGGTCGCTTAAGTGTTTTTTAATTGCAGATCCTATCTCACTTGCGTATTTAGAAAGAGGAATCGCCTTACTTAAGAAATGTTTTCTGGTAAGAGTAGATGTTTCTCCAACTTCTTCTGCTGCAATTTTTGCAATTTGCCCCTTTACTAAACTCCAGGAATGAAGCCCTTCAATTTTTTGTGGAAGGAAGCCTCCTCCTAAGTCAATAAACTTGATTTCTCTTTTAAGTTCCTTGTGATCGTCAAGATATCTTGCAATTGTAGAAATGATGTTCTTGTAAGGCTCAGCTGTCTCATTCCAACTCATATGAGCTTGAATTCCTTCTGGTTGTAAAAAGTCGTCTTTTTTTAAATCCTTCCAAATGGAAGACAGCTCGTGGAGAGGAATGCCAAACTTAGTCCATTTGCCATGATCTGACGTAGAAATTCTTATTCCAACCTGTAATTTTTTTTTGATTTTTTTGATAAGACTTTTCAACTTCCGGATTTCTCCCGTGCTGTCTATATTCAGAACAACTTTCCTATTGTGTTTTAACGCAATCATCAACTCATCTATTGTTTTTCCTGGTCCGGTAAAAAGAATCCTTTCGGCTCCAATTTTTAAAGCTTTTTGTAATTCGTGCCCGCTCGAAGCATCGATCCCCAAACCATTTCTCACAACATCCTTCAGAATAAACTCATGGGGATTTGCTTTCATTGCGTAATAGATTTCAGAAGAAGGAACATGCTTCTTAAATATTTCTCTAAAGTCGTCAATGCTTTTTATGAGTTCTGTTTTGTCGTATAAAAAAAATGGTGTTTTGTGTTTTTTCACAGTCTTAAGAATTCTTGCTCTTTTTTTAAGAACATTTCGCACCAACGGTCTGGGATTAAAAACAGGGATTTTCTTTTTTGAATTAAGAATCGCTGCGATGTTTCTCTCGACCTTTTGTAAATCCTTTGCAAGCATCTAACGTAAACGAAGCCCCTTTAATTCGTCTTCATATATTTTTATAATCTTGTTTTTAAAAGCAGGAGGAATATTTTTAGTCGGGTGAATTCCCATGAATTCTTTATCCCATTCTTTTTTATTTTTCATAAATTTTAACAACATTTCTTTTTTAAACCTGTCGATGCTGTAACCGGTTTTACCATTTTTCATAGATAAATAAAAAGCTATAGCCAGCTCGCCTTGTGAACCGTAAGAAGCAGTACCTTTTTTGCGCGTAAAAAAAACCTCATAAAGTTTGGCGTGTTTTTTATCAAAGAGATTTTCTGTAAATCCAAGCTTTTTTGTATCGATATTGAAGGCCGTAAATAAAGGGAAAAAATAAGAACACTTAGAACAATTTTGGCACCACCTTGCATTTTTTGAATCCTCGTCAACTGCAAAACATGACATCTGATATTTTCCAACTTCAGGGTATCTCTCGTGAAGAATTTTTGTTTCTGTTATTTCATATAAAGGCTCCACAAGACTCATCACCTCGATTTTGCGTCCCAATAAGAGGGAACAGAGTAGCGCTTGCTGTTGAGTCCAATCTTTATATTGATCGTAGCCTGCGCGATAAATAAAGACTCCTTCTTTATCTATATAGGTATCTTTGCATGATTGCTCGTTGCCAACGATGACGTAGTCCGCGTCAAAATAAGATATGAAAGGCAACGTAAGTATTTCGTACTCGGTAACGTGTAAACCCCACCCTAACTCGGTAAAAATATTCCAGTATCTTCCTTCCCAAAACCAACCCGGATTATATTCAATAATATGGACATCTACACCTGTTTTTTTCTTGAAAGCGTCGACGAGTGGCTTTTTATGAAAATATTCATATTTATGTGAGGGGTCAACAATACTCACTAAAATTGGTTCGAGGCCTAGTTCTTTAGCTAAAGAGTAAGAAAGTATGCTTTCCTTGCCAAATGAGAAGGGGATAACGGCTCTTTTCTTTTTCTTCTTTTTTTCTTTTTTGAATAAAATCTCCTTTGGTGTTTTTATTTGATCATCTGCAAATAAATATTGAGTTTTGAAGAAAAATTTCAGATATTCTGTTGAAGATTTTTTATCTACATTTGCGCAATAGGGAATATCGTAAATTCCGTTTTTGTAAAAAAAACTTTCCGCCAGTGGTCTTGAGGTTTTATACGAAATTTCGGAAATTCCTAAGATCTGGGGCACGTAGAATGTTGAGCTATGAGCTAATGTATCTTTTAGTATTTCTTTTTTTTCTTTGGGATATGCATTCCAGATTTTTTTTGGATATCTGATGGGAAAACGATCTTTGTTTAAGTAGATATCGATTCCTGAAGATGTAATTTTTGCATCAACAAGAAGTTTCTTCGGGCGTTTTCCTCTCTGTGACATCTTTCTAAAAATTGAGGTTGTAATTTAGATTTTTAAATTGTGAAAACTTGGTTTTATATCTTCTCACTGAAAGGCGGATTATTTCCTCTATCAGATCTCCATAATTCATCCGGACCAATCGTGCAGCACGGGTTACAAAACCATCTTCTGACAGGGAAGGATTGGGATTAAGCTCTAAAACATGAGGATTTCCATTTTTATCAATTTTAATCTCAACTCTTCCGTAATCTTGACATTCGAGAATATTGTATGTGTCCAGCGCGATCTCTGTGATCAATGCTTCAAGTCTTTTACTGATGTTTTTCGGTGGCCGTTGGGTCACGATCCTACTGTATGCTTTTGATTCTCCGTTCCACTTTGCCTCATAAGGATAGATGTGCCAATACCCTTCGGGTAAGTTGTTGAAAATTGTTCTTGCCAGGGGAAGAACTTTAAAGTCATCTTCACTGCTTCCTAAAATTGTGACGTCATATTCGTCCCCTTCAATATACTCTTCGATAAGAGCAGGACTTCCCAAATTCTCAATAACATGCTTTAGTTGTTTCTCCAGTTCTCGTTTGCTCGTTGCCACTGAAGCCTGAGTTATACCAATAGAATGATCTTTATTGGCCGGTTTGACAATTAAAGGATATTCCAACGTATCATCTATCTCATCATCCAGACTATATGCGTAGTCCCATTTTGGAGTAGGGATATCATGATGTCTGAGAATTTTTTTAACTTTGATCTTATCTATACATGTTCCAAGCGTTAAATAATTTGAGCCAGTATGAGGAATCTGTAAGATCTCAAGAAGCGCTGCGGCATGGGGCTCAAGCAGACTTGCGTTATTAATCCTTTCACACACATTAAATACAAGGTCTATGTCGCTTTCTTTTAGTTCTCGGAAGGCTTTACTTGCGTCATTAAAATCAAAGACTTTGACATTGTATCCACGCTCGATTAGAGCTTTTTTTATGTCTGATCCTATTTTTGTAAGCTCTATTTCTACATCGCTTGAAGAGTCTTTATCGTAGACGTTGCACGCAATCCCTACATGAAGATTCCGTAAATTTTCACTGTTTGCGCGCCGCAGATGTTCTATTTTTGCCGCCCTAAGAAGGAGGTCCTTATTAAGGACGGCAGATGAGAAGCGGCTTTTTCGTGATGTTTTACCCATTGCCGATTCCGAATTGAATTTCACAACTTCAAAATCGAAATATTTTTTCGCGTCCTTGAGATTATCTTGCGCATCGATCAGATTGTCTCCAGAAACAGTAATCTCTCCTATGTAGTCGAATCCTTCAGGAGGCACCAATACAGGCTCTCCAACCTGTTTGAAAAAATGAAACTCAACAAGATATGATTTTCTTTTGATTTCTTGATCTACAAATTGTTTTGAAAGAATTCCCGAAGAATCCGTTAAAAAATACAATCCCGCAATATACCGTTTGGGTAGCGCGGGCTTGTCATTCTTTAAATAAACTCCTAAAGCTATTTTTGCCGCACCTTCCACGAGATCCGCACCCCAAACTCCTTTTACCGATGACCAAACCTCATCTCCACCCATCCTTAAGTTCACCTCGAGAGGAACAGGACCATTCTTCGTAATCTTTGCCTCGTAATGGATACAGCCGTTGAAAATTCCTAATTTCTCTAAGGTCTCTTCTGCCATACTTACGAGCTCTAGTTGATTAAGATCAGGGAGACTCGATGGAATTGATTGTCCTGTTTCTATAAAAAATGGGCCTGTTGTTATGTAATTGTCTGAAAGAGAATAAAACTTTATTTTGCCATTTTGAATTAAGATATCTATATCAACCTCATCGCCATCGATATATTCCTCAACAAAAACATCAAGTCCGTCTGACAACGCGCTCTCGGTGTTTGTCGAAATGTTTTTCCGGATATAATTATACGTGTCAGTTAGATCTTCTGGAGTCTCAACCTTTACCACGAACGCACTATTTGCCCCATATGCAGGCTTCACAACAAGCGGGAATTCAAATTCATCAATTATTTCTTTTACATCTCGCAGGGTGCGAATTAATCTGTGTTTGGGGGCACGTATTCCGTTTTTTTTGCAAAACTCTCTGAAAAGATATTTATTGCGCGCTTGTTTTGCAACATGAAAGGGGATGCCGATTAAATTAAACTTATCAACAATTTTTGCAGTTAAAAGCACGTCGTCTTCCCAGAATGTAACAACGCCGTCGATTTTTACTTTTGGGTTATTGGTTAGAAAAGATTCAAACGCACGTATTGATTCACTGTGATTTGCTGTGTCAACTAAAATCCACTCGTCTACGTATGGCTGCGCCCAATTCTTTTCTTTATTGAGAACGAGGATGGTTAAACCAAGCTTCCTTAATCTTTGAAATATAAATTTCTTTTTTATATAACCAGTGTTTACTACAAGAATTGTCTTGCCGGAAAGTTCGTTTTGATTTTTTGTTTCAATCGGTGTTTTATTCTTTACGAAAGGGGTTCCTTTCTTTTTCTTTTTCATCTAAAAAATAGTAAAAACAATCGCATGTTTTTTTATACTCATTTATTTTCAAAAGTCAAGGGGTATTTCTTTAAAAAATTGTTTGATTTTATAAACATACAGGTATATGTATAATGAAATTAAATGAAGAAAGAAAGCGATCTTCAAAAACTTATACATAACTTCTTCGAAGGACTGGTAAATGTATTCTTATTTTTGCCGTATTTTTTTTCTGTTCCAGCTTTGGCTACCACTTTATTTAAACCATGGAAGAATTTAACCGGAAGAAAAACCAGTATGGGGTTTTCATTTGAGGAATGGTCAAACCGGCTTGCCTTTAATTTGATTTCGCGATTTTTAGGTTTTTTTATGAGGATTTCCATACTTATTTTTTTTCTTTTAATCGAAACGGCGTACCTTGTATTTGTCCCTGTTAATGTTCTTATATTTGTTCTTCTTCTTCCCTTTCTTCTCGTTGCAGGTAGATTCGTGAAATCGGAAGAAGAACGAAAAGAGTTATTCAAAATTCGCTTTCTCCAAGACCATAGCTTGCTTCCACCTTCAAGAATCGGAACCACGAATTGGTTTGATTCTTATTATGAAAAAAGTTTAAAACAAACAAAATGGTGGAAATTGGAGAATCTTTTTAGCGTTCCTCCTTTGGCAAGAGATTGGGCGTTTGGATACACTCCCATACTTGATCAGTACACAGACGACCTAACTGAACCTTCACATCAAATAACAATACATAGCGCCGTAGACAGAGCGAAAGAAATAGAGGCGATCGAAAGCGTGTTAATTAAAAATACTGAAAGCAATGTCGTACTTGTTGGTGAAGAAGGAGTGGGAAAACGTGCGATTATTGACAGCCTCTCAAAAAGAATTTACGAGGGTAAAAGCAATAATCTTCTTGCATACAAACGCATTCTTAAACTCAATGCGGAACGGGTCTTAAGTGAACAAACGGATCAAAAGAAACGTGAATTATTTTTAGAGGAATTGTTTAAAGAAGCATCTGAGGCGACAAACATTATTTTACTGATAGAAAATCTCGATCGTTTTGTTTCGTCCACCCAAGATAGAGTAGACCTTTCTATTCCGCTTGAAAAATTTGCGAAAACGTCAAAACTGCACGTCGTAGGCATCACAACTCCTTTTTTATATCAAAAATTTATTTTTCCCAACGAGAAGATTAGTCGAATATTTACGAAAATTGACATTGAGGAAATTGCGAAAATTCATGCTATGGAAATTCTTCTCAATCTCGTCGTCGATCTGGAAAAAAAGAACAATGTAATTATTCCTTATGAGACTGTCGCAAATACCATAGAAAGAAGTGACTATTACATAACCCATATACCGTTTCCTGAAAAAGCAATTAATTTACTCGAAGAGGCCTGTGTGTATGCACTCCAACATAAATACCAAAAGAGTGGAGAAAAAGTCATTGTGCTCCCTCAAATTGTTGACGCGGTTATATCGGAAAAAACTCATATTCCCACCCAACTTGACGGTGCATTGAAAAATAAACTTCTCCGTCTTAAGGAAGACCTTTCGGTTTCCATTCTTCATCAGCCGTATGCTATTGACAGTATTGAAAAAACTCTTCAAAGTTCTTTTGTGCAACTAGGTAAACGGAAAAAACCTCTTGCCTCTTTTTTATTTCTAGGACCAACCGGAGTAGGGAAAACGGAAACCGCAAAAGTTCTTTCCAAGATTTTTTTTGGAGACGACAATCATTTAATCCGTTTTGATATGTCTTCATATCAGAGCAAGGAAGACATTCCCCAACTGATAGGATCGCTCGATAAACAAATCCCGGGCCTCCTTACGGAAAAGATTCGGGAACTTCCTTATGGAGTACTTTTACTTGATGAGATTGAAAAAGCGCATAAAGATCTCGCTAATATTTTTCTTACTATATTGGACGAGGGATATTTTGCCGACGGATATGGGAAACATGTTGATTGTAAAAACCTCATTATTGTCGCAACCTCCAACGCCGCTTCTACTGAATTATTTAAGAATAAAATTTCGCAAGAACAACTTACAGACTTTCTTATTGAAAACAAACTTTTTTCCCCGGAGTTTTTAAACAGATTTGATGGAGTTATCGGATATCAGGCGTTTGATCAAACCGCTTTATTTGATCTCGGTAAGAAGATCATAAGGGAAAATTCGGATAGACTCTACAAACTTCATAAAATAAAGGTTGAGGTGTCGGATCAAACCCTTAAAAACCTTATTACTAACGCGTATAAGCCTGAATTCGGTGCACGCAACCTGCAACGCGTTATAAGCGAAGAGATCGATTCCCAAATTGCCAAACTCATCCTTGAAGAAAAAGTTAAGGAAAACAGTGCGGTTTCGCTATAAATTTCGGGCTTGCGCCGTTTCTAGTTAGGTTTGACATTAAGATCTTACAATTCGTATAATAACTATTGTTATTTATAAAAACCTATGGATAAAAAGCTTATCGCGCTAATGAGCCTATTTTTTGTCGCGTTTCTTTTTTTTACCACGATGGTCGTTTTCAAAAACCCCTTAAGTACCGTCACCAGAGCTGAAAAGGCAAATCAGCCATCCGGCACTAACTCTCTTATATTTGCGTGGCCGTTAAATACGACGGCAGGAGCAGGAAGCGAAGTCAAAATCGACGTCTTTGTGAGGAGTGAGGCAAACGGGCCTCTTGAAAATAAAACGGTAACTCTAAATTCTACGCTTGGATCGGTAAGAACAGTAAACGCCACCTCAGATAAGGGAGGAAAAACTACCTTCAATTTATCTTCCGATACTGCAGGTATAGCAGAACTTACAGCAACTATAGATAATTCAATTCCTCTTTCTCAAAAGCTGACCGTAAAATTTGAATAATATGAAAATTACCAAAGCGGTTATTCCGGCTGCAGGTTTTGGCACGCGTTTTCTCCCGCAAACCAAGGCAATGCCCAAGGAAATGCTTCCTATAGTCGATAAGCCTGTGATTCAATATGTAGTAGAGGAAGCAGTTGAAGCAGGGGTTCAAGATATTATTATCGTTACCGGCTCTAATAAACGTGCGATCGAAGATCACTTCGATGCGCCCGATGAAGACCTCCTGAAAAATCTACAAGAGGGAAAAAAGGAAGATAGAATTACTGAAGTAAAAAAAATATCTGAACTTGCTAATTTTGTCTATGTCCGTCAAAAGGGGCCTTATGGTAACGCAACGCCGATTAAATGCGCGGAGCATGTTGTGGAGAATGAACCTTTTTTGGTTTTATGGGGAGACGACTTTGTAGTTGCAAAACCTTCACGAGCCCAACAGTTGATAGACGCTTACGATAAATATCAGGCTACCATTCTTTGCGGTATCAAAACCGATGATCCGGAAGATGCAAATCGATATGGATTCGTCGAGGGTGAGGAGGTAGAAAAGGGTATATGGAAAGTCAGAAGGCTGATCGAAAAACCAGGTCCAGGAAAAGCTCCTTCAAATTTAGCTATAGTTTCGGGATACGTACTTACTCCGGACATATTTCCCATTCTTAATTCTCAAAAGCCAGGAAAAGGTGGAGAATATTATCTTCCTGAAGCGATTGATCTTTTAGCTCAGCATAAACCTGTGTATGCTGTAGAAATACAAAACGGGAAATATTATGACACCGGAAATAAACTAGCGTATCTCAAAACAGTGGTAGAAATGGCTTTACAACACCCTAACATAAACGGCGAATTTAAAAAATTTCTAAAAAAACTACCCCTGTAACTCTTGCTAATTAGCCTTCTCCCTGATATACTTTTTCAATGAATAAAACGCTCGTTGATGCTTCAGAGGTCCAAAAGCTTTTTGAAGTAGGACTTCATCTTGGACACAAAAAAAATCGTCTTCACCCAAAAGCACGTAAATTCGTTTATAGGATAGAAAAAGGAGTCTCGATTATTGATCTTACTATTACCGTAAATCAGCTTAAAGAAGCAGAAAAATTTTTACAGCAGGCGGGAAAAGATAAAAAAACATTACTTATCGTCGCGACAAAAAAAATCGCTGTACAGATCGCCACAAAACTTGCACGTGAACACAATCTTTCCTTTGTAACCAACAAGTGGCTCCCTGGGTTGCTTACTAATTTTGAAACGATTATAAAAAACGTTAAGAAGCTTGAGGAGCTAAAAGAACAAAAGGGAGACGAGTCATGGGAGAAACTTACAAAACATGAAAAGGGACAGGTGTCAAAACATATTGCCCGACTTGAACGGTTTTACGGCGGTCTTACTGGACTGACAAAAAAACCTGACGTAATTTTCGTAGTTGACGTTAAGAAGGAATTTAATGCCGTTATTGAAGCAAGAAGAAGCAATATTCCAGTCGTGGGAATCGCTGACACAAATGCCGATCCTGAAGGAATCGACTTTCCTATAGTCGCAAATGACGATTCTCCAACAGCTGTAGAATTTCTCATCCAAAAACTAATATCAGCCTATGTCAAAGGTTGACTTTGCAAAACTAAAAAAACTTCGGGAAGAAACCGGTATTTCGTTTTCTCTCTGTAAAAAAGCTCTTGAAGAGTCTGATAATAATATCGAAGAGGCGAAGAAGAAATTAACTAAATGGGGTGCGGGCAAAGTAAAAGAGAAATCGGGAAAATCTACATCTGAAGGAGCGCTTTTTTCCTACGTACATCACAATAAAAAAGTAATGGCCGTGGTGGAGATACAATGCGAGACTGATTTTGTATCAGGCAATAAAGAGTTCCAGCAAGTCGGACAGGAGTTGGCAATGCAAATCGCCTCTACAAATCCTTCTGACATGGATGACTTACTATCTCAAGATTATAATCGCGACCCTTCAAAAAAAGTTAAAGATCTTTTGAATGAACTCGTACTGAAAATCGGAGAAAATATAAAAATTGCGCGCTTTATGCGATGGGAACTTGGACAAAAATAGTCGTATGGATGACATAATCTTTTCCTTTAAACAACATGTAGATAAAATTGTTCAGCAACTGCAGGAAGACCTTAAAACGCTACGATCAGGACGGGCAGCTCCTGCATTTATTGAGTCTTTGCAAATTAAGACCTACGGAGGACAAACCACACTTAAACTTTTAGAATTGGCGACAATCACGACAGACGGACCTACAACACTTGCTATTTCTCCTTTTGATCAATCAACGGTAGCAGATATTGAAAAAGCTATCCTAAGCTCACCACTTGGACTTAATCCACAAACTCAGGGAACTACAATACGGGTTAAGATTCCTCCGTTATCTGAAGAACAAAGAGAGAAAATCATTAAAACAATCGGACAAAAAATTGAAGAGAAAAAAGTACATATACGGAATCTTCGGGATGACCAAAGAAAAAAAATCAAATCGTCTCTTGAAAAAAAAGAGATCGCTGAAGATATGAAATTCAGATTAGAAAAAGAGATCGACATCGTAACTCAAAAAATAATGGAATTTATTCAAGAAATAAAAGAAAAGAAAGAAGAAGAGATCATGCAAGTGTAACTATGGGAATATTGGTTTTTATAATAATCTTAGCTGTCTTGGTTCTTATTCATGAACTCGGCCATTTTTTGGCAGCTAAAAGAAACGGAGTATTGGTGGAGGAATTCGGATTTGGCTTTCCACCAAGGCTCTTTGGCATTAAAAAGGGTGAAACGATTTATAGTATAAACCTTATCCCTTTTGGAGGTTTTGTGAAGTTGTATGGCGAAGAATATCATGAAGAAAAAGATCCCGGTAAAACACTGAGAGACCGTGCTTTTATTTACAAAAAGCCATGGCAGAAAGCCGAGATAATTGTCGCCGGCATAGTTGGTAATTTCTTGCTCGCGTGGGTACTTATTTCATTTCTATTCACTCAGGGCGTTCCAACTCCTACTAATAAAGTAATCATTGATAATGTACAACGCGGTTCGCCTGCGTATGTTGCAGGGATACAAGTAGGCGATCAGATTACAAAAGTAAAAACTACAAACGACTCTTTCACTATTTCATCTTCCGAACAACTGATTAAAATAAGTAAAGAGTTTGGTGGAAAACCAATCGACTTGGCCGTAATACGTAATGGTAAAGGAAAACTCGTTACCGTCGTGCCAAGAAAAGATCCTCCAAAGGGCCAAGGACCGCTGGGCGTGATGATTACTTCATTTGTTGAAAAAAAGTATCCATGGTACGAGGCACCATTTTTCGGCCTCGCTCATTCTTTTGATATAAGTATTAAGATTCTCACGGAGCTTTCTAAAACAATCTTCCAACTTGTTAGTTTCAAACAACCAAGTGTAGATGTCGCAGGACCGATCGGAATAGCTCAGTTCACCGGACAGGCGATAAAATTTGGAAAAAATGCAGTGCTTGAACTATTGGCGCTTCTTTCACTGAATCTTGCCGTGATAAACATCCTTCCGTTTCCTGCACTTGACGGGGGAAGATTGGCGTTTGTAGTATATGAATGGACAACTAAAAAAAGAGTAAACAAAACCGTTGAGCGATATGTTAATCTGTTTGGTATTATTGTTCTCTTGTCACTGGCTCTTGTTATTTCGATCCGTGACGTTACCCGCCTCTTAAATTAATCACTATGCAACAGGATCTTAAATACAATGCCATAACGATATCCGGCAAAGTAGCAGTGGGGACTTCTACATTGGCTAAAAACCTTCATGAAGTTCTTGGATGGAAATATATCAATGTAGGCGACATTCAACGCCAATACGATAGAGAACATAAAGCGAATGAAAATCAACGCGGAGCTTTAAATAGACCGGATACTCACGAACAAGGAATGGATGATATGACCAAGAAAATTTTAAGCACCGAAAAGAAAATCATCTACGAAGCCTGGCTTGCCGGCTTTATGGCAAAAGACATCGAGGGAGTATTAAAAGTACTCCTGTATTGTAGCGAAGATGCAGTCCGTGTTGATAGAGTCGTTAATAGAGATAGCGTATCAATCGAAGATGCAAAGGAATGGTTAAAGCAGAGAGAGGAAGAAAATCTGATTAAATGGCAAAAACTCTATGGAAAGCATGATTTTTGGGATCCAAAATCGAAAATTTACGATCTCGTTATTGACACTTACTCTTCGGGCCCTCTGGAAACCATGGGAAATGTGCTCGACAAACTTGGTTTTAGACACGGCCGCGACATCCTCCCTAAAAACTCCTAACGCCCTCCTTCCTTATGTTATAATCGTAAATAGTTTTTAAATTATGAAATACTCCAAACTTTTCGGAAAAACGTTACGTCAACCACCTAAAGATGCAACTACAGTAAACCATCGACTTCTCACACAAGCGGGGTATGTGGAACAACTTATGGCAGGGGTTTACACCTATCTCCCTTTAGGATTGCGAGTTCTTACAAATATTGCACGGGTGGTGAGAGAAGAAATGAACTTAATCGATGCCCAGGAAATTCTCATGCCGACATTGCATCCAAAGGCAAATTGGGAAATAACCAAGGGATGGAGTAACATTGACGTCCTCTTCAAACTAAAATCAAGAACTGATAAAGAATATGCTCTTGGACAAAGTGAGGAAGAAGTAGTTACCCCGTTAGTAAAAGGTAGGATTTCTACATATAAAGATCTTCCACTATGTCTTTACCAGATTCACTGGAAATATAGGGATGAACTCCGTGCAAAATCCGGAATATTAAGAGGACGAGAGTTTTTTATGAAAGACTTATATAGTTTTCACGACACTCAAGAAGATTTTCAACGATTTTACGAAATTGCAAAAAAAACATACCTTAAAATTTTCAAGCGTCTTGGGTTAACTGCAAAAGTTACAGAAGCTTCTGGCGGAGGATTTTCTGAAAAAATTTCTTATGAATTTATTGTTCTCACAGATGCAGGAGAAGACACCATTTTATACTGCGATTCGTGCGATTTCTGCGTGAACGTGGATATTGCAAAATTAAAGCTGGGTGACTTATGTGCTTCGTGCAAGAAAAGCAAGTTAAAACAAGCCAAGGGTTCGGAAGTAGGAAATGTATTTGATCTTGGCCAAAAATACTGTAAGGACTTTGACATAACAATAACAGGTCGTGATGGAGAAAAAATTCATCCGATAATGGGCTGCTATGGAATCGGCATCTCTAGAATTATGGGAGTGATTGTAGAAAAATATAATGATAAAAATGGCATCTTGTGGCCTAAAGAAGCAACTCCATATCAGATGCATCTGGTAGGAATAGGTTTGGACAATAAGGATATATTAAGCAAGACTCACGAAACATATAGAAAGCTACAAAATAAGAACGTTGAGATTCTGTACGATGACAGAGTCGATGTCTCACCTGGTGAGAAGTTTGCGGATGCGGATTTGATTGGGATTCCGGTTCGACTTGTTGTCTCAAAAAAAACAGGGGATAAGATTGAATATAAAGAAAGAGATAAGGAAAAAACTGAAATGTTGAGTTTGGAAGAAGTTGTAAAGAAAGTTCATGTATGAAGACCATAGTTCCTCACGTTTCGGTCGACTTGGATGCGGTGACCAGCTCGTGGCTCGTAGTAAGATACATGCCCGGTTGGACTGAGGCTGGCTTTAATTTCGTCCCCGCAGGAACAACTCTAAACGGCGCAGATCCTGATGAAGATCTGAATATTATCCATGTTGACACCGGACTTGGAAAATTTGACCATCATCAGTTTGCGGATAATAAACTATCTGCTACAAAACGCGTGTTTGATTATCTTCAGGAAAAGTCATACGTCAAAAAAACCGATCTTCCTGCGCTTTCTCGCATTGTCGAGTTCGTAACGCTTATCGATAACTTTGGAGAAGTTTACTTTCCCGACCCGACTTCTGATATTTATGACTTTTCTTTATATCAGTTAACCGAAGGGTTAAAACAACTCGGAAAAAAAGATGAAGAAGTTGTCCGTATAATGTTTACCTTGTTAGATGCCACGCTTGAGCTTTTTAAGAAAAAAATAAATGCGGAAGACGAAGTCAAAAAGGGTTATATTTTTAAAACAAAATGGGGTAAGTCTTTAGCGCTTGAGACGCAAAATGAAGAAGCGTTGAAATACGCCCTCAAACAGGGTTATAAAATAGTTGCCAGAAGAAATCCGAAAAAAGGATTTGTCCGCATTAAATCAGCACCTGAAAAGGAAATTGATCTGACTCCTGTACACGAAGAGATCGTAAAAAAAGATCCATCGGCAACATGGTTTTTACATTCTTCAAAACACATGCTTTTAAACGGCTCTTCCAAAAATCCAACAGCGGTCGCATCCAACCTGCCTCTAAAAAAAGTCGTTGAAATACTTCAATCAATAGCCTAGAATATATATACCCAACTTTACGTACGCGAAGAATGGGTCTTCAACGCTCACTATTCGTTTATAGCGTAATAACAGTTAGTTGGACCATGAAAGAGAGGTGTAAGTATGATTATTACGAAAAAACAAGGCGAAAGTAAAGATGTACTTCTGCGCAAATTCAGCCGCATGTTTGTGGAGGAAAATGTCGTTGACGAAGTAAGAAAAAAGTTGTTCTATAAAAAACCTTCTCTGCTTAAGAAAGAGCGGGAAAAAGAAAGAATAAAAAACAAAGCTAGAATTTATTCTCGTTCTAGGGCATGATTCAAATCGTTTCTACCTCACGATATACATTGAATCGCAAGCAACTAAGAACCTCTGTAGCAAATCTCCTTCTTGGCAAAGGTGTGAATCTCAGCAATTCCATCAATATAGTTTTCGTGGGGAAAAAAAAGATGAAGCGGGTGAGCGCAACCTATAAAAAGGAAGATGTCGCCCTGCCGGTCTTGGCTTTTCCCTATAAAGAGGAGATTGAAGAAAAAAAACTTTTAGGCGAAATATTCATCTGCTATCCACAGGCAGTCCTTCTTGCCGCACAGAAAAACAAAAAAGTTGATGTAACCATTCTCCAACTCATCGAACATGGTATAAATAACCTGCTGAAGTAATATGTTTTATCTTACATACCGTCCAAACAAATTAGAAGAAATTGATAATTCCAATGTCCAAAAGACAATAGAGTCAATCCTGAAATCCAAAAAGCTTCCTCATGCATTCCTTTTTGTCGGACAAAAAGGAACCGGAAAAACTTCTGCCGCACGAATTTTTGCAAAATCCATTAATTGTCTGGAAAATTCATTTGCCGGGAAAGGAACATCGGTTGAGCCGTGCAATACATGTAAAAACTGCCACAGCATTGATAAAAGCTCCTCCTCTGATGTCGTGGAAATGGATGCAGCTTCACATAGGGGTATCGATGAAGTCCGAGCCCTCATAAAAGAATCCTCTCTGCTTCCTATGCACTGCGATTACCGTGTGTTTATCATAGACGAGGCTCATATGATTACAAACGACGCCTTTAATGCTCTTCTGAAGACGCTCGAAGAACCACCCGAGACCGTTATTTTTATCCTCGCGACAACGAACATGGAAAAAGTGCCAAAAACAATTCAATCACGTTGCGTGATTATCAACTTTAAAAAAGCAAAAAAAGACGACGTTGTAAAAATGCTTAAGCGGGTATCGAAAGCAGAAAACCTTGAGATTGAACCAAAGCTTTTGGAACTCATTGCAAATAATTCCGAGGAGTCATTTCGGGATGCGGCAAAATTACTCGAAGAGTTGGTCATACAAAAAAAGCTAACCTTTAAGGAAGGGGAAACATATCTTGGAATTTTAGGAAAAGAGCATCTTTTGGAGGTACTTCACAAAAAAGACTTGAAGGAAACACTCACGTGGATAGAGGAATTTTCAACTGCAGGAGGCAACGTAAAATATCTGATCGAACAAATTCTTGAAGAACTTCGTATACTTTTACTTGCAAAAAACGGCATCCGCAAAGAGGAGAGGGAACCGTTGAATGTAAACTTTTCGTTGATTGAGCTTTCACGGCTAATAAAATTATTTCAGGAAGCATATAATAATCTCAAGAATACGCCGGTTGAAATTATCCCGCTTGAGATTGCGGTAGTTGATTTTTATAATAGTAGGAAGAATTAAAAGTTACGCAAACTATATGTTTAATCCATTTAAGAACTTTGGTGATATCCAACGCCTACAACGGATGCAGAAAGAACTGCAAAAAGAAGAGGTCGTTGTTGAAAAAAATGGAGTGAGAGTTGTCGTCCAAGGAGATCAGCAGATCAAAGAAATCACGGTAGACGATATTCTTGAGCCACGTATAACCGAAGCGATAAACGAAGCTGTTAAAAAGACACAAGAACTCGCAGCGAAAAAACTGATAGAGATGTCTCGTGAACAGGAATAAATTTAAAAACTGAATGAAGCTCTTTTCTGGAACTTCTAATCCATCATTAACCAAAAAGGTTTCGGATCTTCTTAAAATTCCTTTGAGTAAAACAGAGGTGAAAAACTTTGATAATTCAGAAGTGAGAGTGCGCATCCTCGATGATGTGACAGATCAGGCCTGTGTGATAATTCAGACCACTTCGAATCCTACCAATTCGAGTTTAATGGAACTTTTCTTTTATTGTGATGGTTTGAAACGTGGAGAGGCGAAAAAAATAATAGGCGTTATCCCGTATTTTGGCTATGCACGTCAAAATATTCAACATAGGGAGGGAGAAGCGGTGTCGGTCAACGTAGTTATCCGATTTCTTGAAACAGTAGGCTTTGATGAAATTTGTGCCTTTGATATTCACGATGAGGGAACCGGTGGAATTTTTTCTATTCCCTTTCATAATCTGTCAGCTCTTCCGTCTCTTGCAACCAGCGTAAAAGATTACCTTACTAAAAGGAAAGTGCACAAAGAGAATATAGTGGTAGCATCACCGGATCAGGGAGGAGTAGAACGGGCGAGAATTTTTGGAGAAGCTTTTTTTGGAAATGATAATTTCTCGCTAGTGGTAGTTGAAAAAAAAAGAGATCTTGAAAATATACATAAAAGCCATACTGTTGACCTACACGGAGAGGTTTTGGGGAAAACAGTAATACTTGTTGATGACATAGTAACATCAGGAGGAACTCTTTTGAATGCAGCTAGCCTTTGCTTGAAAAAAGGAGCGAAAAGCGTTTTGGCTGTGATCGTTCATCCTGATTTTTCTAAGAAAGCTCCAAAAAAAATTCAACAGTCTGCTCTTCAAGCTTTCTTTACTACTGACACTATTAATCTCGATCCATCTAAAAAGTTTGATAAATTGAAAGTAGTGTCTATTGCGCCACTGATCGCGGGAGAATTAAAAGAACTTAAATAAAAAGTTTAGTATTCGTTTCTTCCTTCTATTGCTCTTTTCAACGTCATGTAGTCGGCATACTCCAGATTTGCTCCCATGGGTAATCCATATGCAAGCCTTGTAACTTTAAAGCTTTTTTTTGTCTTTTCGTGCACGTCGTGAATCCTGTTCTTTATATACATTGCCGTTGCCTCTCCTTCCATATCGAGGTTTGTCGCAAGAATAACCTCTTTTACCTTGCTTTCGTTCTCTAAGCGCCGCAGGAGTTCTTTTACGTGTATGTCTTCGGGTCCTACATGATTAAGAGGGTCGATCTTTCCATGGAGTACGTGATATACCCCTGTGTAAATATTTCCTGTTTCAAAGGATAATAAATCCAATACGTCTTCTACTACCGTGATTGTTGTTTTTTCACGGTTATCATTGTCGCATACAGCGCAGATTTCCTCTTCTGTCAGATTCAAGCAAATTTTGCACATTTTTGTTTTTTCTTTTAGTTCTTGTACGTTTTGTGCAAATTCTTCAAGATCGTCCTGAGGAATTCTCAGGAAATAAAAAGCCAACCGATTTGCAGTCTTCTCGCCGATTCCCGGAAGACGCTGTAAGAAAAACGCTATTTGTTTGAGATTATTAGGCAATGAGCTCATATCTGTAGGATTTCAACCATTATTAATGGTTTTCGTCCTTTTTCCTGAAAAAAGAATGCTTCAAGTCGATCGGCAACTTCTTTTTTAATGCTGTTTGGATTAATAGTCTTTCCGGATTTTGGTTTCAAAACAGAAGCAATAAGGTTTTCCGCTCCCTTGAAGAGAACTTCTTCTCCTTTTTCAAACACAAACCCACGCGTTGCAAATTTTGTCGGCATAATCATCTGAACCTTGGAGTCTAAGATCAAAGTGGCAAAGACAATTCCATCGGTTGACAATGTCTTTCTATCGCGAAGAACAACATTCCCAACGTCCCCGATACCATAAGCGTCGACATATACATTTTTAGTTTCAACAGTTGTACCAATCCGCGCGGTATTTTTTTCAAATATTACTGTGTTGCCTTCATCTAAAAGATAAACCGACTCCTTCGGATGTCCGAGTTCTACCGCAAGCCGCTGATATCCTTGTTGGTGCCGTATGGTCCCTCCTATAGGGATAAAATATTTTGGATTAGTAAACCGTATGAGAAGTTTTATGTCTTCTTGGTTACCATGTCCTGAAGCATGAAGTTGGTCTTGAAGATCGGGATATACTACTTCTGCTCCTGTTCTGATTATCTCTTCTATGACGCTGTATACTTCGTTCTCATTTCCCGGCACAGGATCCGAGGAAAATATAATTTTATCACCCTGTTTGATTTTGATGTTTTTATTTTGATTGGTTGCAAGTTTCGCAAGGGCTGAGTTATATTGTCCTTGAGATCCGGCGACAATAAGACATACTTTATTGGGTGGAATCCTCATCACTTGCTCCTCCTTCACCATTAGAGGTTGAGGGATAGGAAGGTAGCCGATTTGCTGGGCAAGTTTGGTGTTGTCTCTCATGGAACGACCCATAAAAACAATCTTGCGGTTAAACTTAACAGCAGCCTCTACACATTGACGGATACGGGAGATATTTGAGGAGAACGTACTCATGATGAATTTTCCTTTTGTAGTACGCATAACGTCTTCAAATGTCTGTCCTACAATGCTTTCGGACGGGGTTGCTCCGGGTCGATCTACTCCGAGACAATCTGACATGAGACAAAGAACTCCTTCATGGGAAAGATTGAGAATTTTATAGAAATCAGGGGGCTTACCGTATGGTGGAGTGAGATCAAATTTAAAGTCAGGTCCGTGATAAATATTTCCTACCGGCGTCTTTATGAAAATATGCATGGTATCCGGTATTGAATGTGTAAGGTGAATAAACTGAACCTTGAATTGTCCAAATTGATATTCGTGGTCATAATCAACCTGATTTACCTGAACCCTTCTTTCAGTTTCCTTGAATTTATTATTAACAAAGGCAGCGGTTAACTTGCTTGTATAGATCGCAGGCTTTCCAAGCGCGTCGTAATGATAGGGCAGTGCTGAGATATGATCCTCATGACCATGACTAAGGAGTACGGCACGGATTTTGTCTTTTTTATCCTGAAGATATGAGATATCAGGAATAACAAAATCTACCCCAAGCGCTTTATCCTGAGGAAACCCTATTCCGCAATCAACGATGAGTATGTCGAGAAGCTTTTGATCTTCATAGAGTTCGTAGAGATACATGTTTTTTGTAACTCCCACAACTCCACCAAGTGGAACAAACCGAAGTCTAAAAGAGGCCATATACTATAGTGTAAATCTTGATGTGTGTTATGTAAAGTCCAGAGGACCTGTATTGAGGTATACTATAGAGATGCCAAAGTTAAACGAAAAAAACGTCCGAGAAAAGCTTTTGGAAGTATATGATCCTGAAATGAACATCTCCATAGTGGATCTTGGACTGGTATATGACGTCACGATTCAAGAAAAAAAAGTAAACATAAAAATGACGTTGACGACGTTGGGATGTCCTCTTTTTCCCGTAATTGAAAAGGATATTCTAAGCAAACTAAAACCGCTCGGACCAACAGACGTTACTATCAAGCTCACATTTGATCCTCCCTGGAGTTTTGAAAAAATGTCTGAAAAAGCAAAGGCCATGCTTGGACTATGAAAACAAAGGTTAAGAAAAAAACTTTCATCGGCGATACATTCGAGCAAGTCTCAGATACCGGTACTTCAACGGTAAAACAAGTAGGAAAAGCAGTGCAAACAACGTTTGACCCGCTTCAAGCACTCGATCAGGAGAATGATATAGCGCTTGATAATAAAACAGATGAGAATGTTAAAAGCGAAGTTGAGAATAATAAAAACCACACACCTGTCGATCTTGAGCAATTAAAAAATAATTATAATGATCAGGACAAACTACAAGAGGAAGCAGCGAGACAACGATTGTTCAAAATGGTTAAAGAAGGAGAACGAGAAGCGTACGATTTAAAAAAGAAGAAAGAGGAAAAGCGGAAAAATAAAGAGGAAGAAGAAAAAGATCAAAAAAAGAAAAAAAAGGAGGAAGAACGAAAGAAACAAGACGAAACATCACTTCCTAAAGGAAAGCAGCGAAGAAGTATCTTTTCCCCCAAGAAGAAGGCGCGGCTGCAACACGCCGAATATAAGCCACAGAGCGGACAGGGATGACGGGGTGTAGTTCATCGGTAGAATGCACGGTTCGGGACCGTGTGGCAGGGGGTTCAATTCCCCCCACCCCGACAGATTTATAAGTACAATGTATGAAATATGAAGCTATATAATTCTCTTTCGCGAAAGATAGAGGAACTAAAACCTCTTAAGCCTCCTTTAGTAACCTTGTATGCGTGTGGACCGACAGTCTACGACTATACTCATATCGGACACCTGCGTACATACACTAACATTGACCTTCTAAGAAGGAGTTTTGAGTATCAAAATTTCAATGTCAAGCATGTCATGAACATTACCGATGTTGGTCATCTTACGGGAGATGATGACAGTGGGGAAGATAAGCTTGAAAAAAAAGCAAAAGGAAGTGGTAAAACAGTATGGGAAGTTGCCAAATTCTATGCCGATTTCTTTGAAAAAAGTTTAAAGGCTCTCAATGTGCTTCTTCCGAAACAATTAGTGAAAGCCACAGATCATATTAAAGACATGATCGCGCTCATTCAGCAACTTCAAGAAAAAGGATTTACGTATGAGACAAAGGAAGCAGTGTATTTTGATACCAGTAAATTTTCTTCGTATGGAAAACTCTCAGGACAAAAACTTACAGAAAAACTACAACAGGCGAGAAAAGAAGTCCATATAGATGCAGAAAAAAAGAGTCCTTCAGACTTTGCCTTATGGTTTAAGAAGCAAGGACGTTTTGCTGATCATGAGATGTCATGGGAATCGCCATGGGGAGAAGGATTTCCCGGCTGGCATATCGAATGTTCGGCAATGAGTATGAAATATCTTGGAGAAACGATTGATATTCATGCGGGAGGAATTGATCATTTACCCGTTCACCATGAAAATGAAATTGCGCAATCAGAAGCAGCAACTGGGAAACCGTTTGTCAAGATATGGTTTCACAATGAATTTTTACTGGTTGACGGACAAAAGATGAGCAAGTCTTTAAATAATTTCTATACGATTGACGACGTTGCAAAGAAAAAAATCGAGTCAATGGCTCTTCGACTGCTCTTTTTGCAAACACATTATCGAAAACAAATGAACTTTACGTGGGAAGCTGTACAAGCAGCGCAGCTTGCTTATCGAAATCTTCAAGATCAAATCACCGCGCTTCGCCAACAAAAAGAACGTACGAGTCTTTCAGAAGATAAGCTTTCAAAAGTTGACGATTTTAGAAAGCGATTTGTTGACGCGACATCTTCCGACCTTCAGATACCTCAGGCGCTTGCAATTATGTGGGAACTTCTTAAGTCGAACGTTCCATCCCCGGATAAATTAGATCTCGTTTTAGATTTCGATCAAGTATTAGGACTTGAATTAGTAAACGTTAAAAAAGAACAATTACCTCAAAACATTCTAGAATTACAAGAAAAGATTAATGAGGCGCGGAAAGAAAAAAACTTTGAGATGTCGGATAAATATAGGAAAGAGCTCGAAGATCAAGGCTTTATAGTAGAAGACACATCTTCAGGAACTATAGTTAAGAAAAAATAACTACTTCTTCTCGAAGAAAAGCGTAACGGTAGAAGAAACCGTTTGGGTTCCGGGTTCGACTTGTGGACCGCCTCCACCCATCCCCCCGACTCCGTCTGCCGCGTATCTTTCCATAAATGGTTGTGGACCTTGACCTGCTGTCACTTCGACGATATTGACCACTTTCCCCAGTCGTATACCCAAAGTCTTTGCAAGACGCTTGGCTTGTTCTTTAGCGTTCTGAATTGCTTTGTTTCTCGCTTCCTCTCTTAACTTATCGGGATTTGCTATTTCAAATCGCACTCCCTGTACCTGATTTGCTCCTGCTTTGGTAACAGCCTCGAGTACTTTTGATACTTGCTGAGTATCACGCACTTTAACGGTGATTGTTACGTTTCCGTTATAGCCTGAGATTCGATCGACACCGCCCTCAAACGCAAAGCTTGGATTAATCGAATAATTGGATGTAGAAATGTCCTGCTTTTTAATTCCAAGTTTTTGGACGGCTTGTAGAACTGCGTTATTTACCTTGTCGAGATTGTTTTGAACTTCATTGACGCTTGCGGCATTATTTACGTTTATACCTGTATCTATATAGGCAAGGTTGGGCGTTGCTTCGATCTTTCCTTCACCCACGACGGACAGTTCAGAAGAACGCGTTGATGTTATGATTGAAAGAGGATAGGAGAGATTTAAAACCTTTATAAGAAAAAGGGTGATTAAAACTAAAAGAAGTATCTTACCGGTATTTTTAATGCTTCTGTCTTCATGCATATAATTATTGTAGCGATAAAAATCACTTTTTCCACTTTATCGAGCATCCCATTGAAGGCTTTTGATCTTTTGGCGGTTCTTTATCACCGACAAGATCGGCTAGAACATCTTCAAGGTTTTTTTCTTGAACCGCTGTAGGATCTTGCCAATTATCATTAATTCTTCCATGATAAAAAAGTTTCCAAGCTCCATCAGTATTTTTTAACAGATACAGATCGGGGGTACATTGTGCTTTATACGCTTTCGCGATTTCTTGACTTGCATCATGAAGATAATCAAAAGGAATATTCCATTCGATCTTTTTCTCTTTCATTATTTCATAGGAGTCTTCGGGATGTGTTATAGCATCGTTTGGATTAACTGCGAGAAATCCCACATCTTTAGAAAACTTATGAAAGAGGTCGATTACAAGAGGCCAAGACGCCTTAGCGTAGGGGCAGTGATTACAGGTAAAAACCACGAGGAGTCCTTTTTTTTCTTGAAAATTGTTTGGAGAAATTACATTTCCTTCTGTATTTGGTAGTTTAAAATCCGGAGCGTCCCAACCAATAGGAAGATCGTAAGAGTTCAAAAGAGCCATGAAACAGTTTATAAAATCCGGACTGCAAAATCAACCGGTTTTGGTTTTTTTTATATATCCGTATTACTGGATGATCGAAAACAGTCCACGTCTCCTCAGCGCTCTCATCGGGAAATATAAAAATAGTTTTATCAAATAGTTCTATTTTCGGATAAGATGAAAATTCAGCTACTTTTCTAAAGCCGAATTTTTGTGAGAATAATTTTTCGTAGTATTCGTTTAAAAAAGGATATTTTGTCTTGAGGTCTTTGCAGATCTTTCCTGTAGTGTTATTAAAATTATCAGGGGTCTCGCAGGTATGATTTTTATATATTCTCCTTGAGGGGACGAAAATATAGTCTGCTTTTTTAAGCGCTTCTTGTAAATGATTTTGTATCGCAACGTCTTCGTCAAGATTGTAAAAGTCAAAAGAATTTACTATATATTTTTTAGAATTTACCTGTGGAATGGGAATGTCGACAACATTTGCGGTTTCCGAAAGAAGATATGAATTTTCCGGAATATTCTGATAAATCCATTTCGTAGCCTGCAATCTTGTATCAAGATTCGTGTAAATCGAGAGATATGCGAGTCCGGGAATTATTGTAGTAATAAGGAGAAGATAAATGAATAGTTTTGCTCTGCGGAATTTTTCAAATAACTCTATAAGAAAAAGTGAGGAAATAAGAATCATGACGGGAAAAGCCGGAGCCATAAATCTCGTCCACTTTGCATATAAAAACGAGGTGGGCAAAAAATATATCAGAAAACTCGCTCTTAAAAAATTGAATTCTTTTTTCCAGGGAAGAAGAAAAAATCCCAAAAGAAAAAAAATAAATATCGGCAATCCCAGCGCGTACGGGAAGATGTGTTTGAATTGGAAAAGCACCGGAATAGTTTCTTCAAAAGATCTAGTATAAAAAACGAAGAGTCCGCGCGCGACATCGACTTCGTACTTAATCGAGCTCAAAAATTCTTTAACAGAAATTACATTATGCGGAGAAAATAAAACGCTTATTAGGCCGGCTAAAACAAGCAGCTTTCCTATATATAGCATATGTAAATGCAATTGCTTTACATTTCTCGCGTGAAATAAAATTGCAGAAATAGGCAATAAAACAAAAAGGGTTGCGGAAACTTTAGTAGCAATGCTTAACCCAATAATCGTAGCGGTGCTGAAGAGAAATATTTTTTTCGAAATTTTGTTTTTAATAAGAAGAACCGACAAAAGCATGAGAACGCTGTAGTAGAAAGCAAGAAGACTTTCGGTAGTTCCAAAATGGGCAAACTGGATCAGGACCGGTGAAAAAATACCAAAAAGTCCTGTAAAAATGACGACGAGAAGCGCATTCTTTTTCTCAACGACAACTTCCCCTATCTTTAGCAATATCAAGGCTGTCCCCAAAGAAGAAACTGCTGAAATGATTCTTAACGCCAGCACTGCTTCAGAATAGGAAATCTGAGCTCCGATCCTACCTGTTAAGAGCTTCACCAATGAGATCAGGAAGAATGCTGTATAGAGTGGAAACTGCCCGTAGGCGAAAAAATGAGGGTTTAGGCAATTTTTAAGATCGAAAAGATTAGGACAACTGAGCTGTTGGAGAGCAACGGCAATGTTGCGTTCGTCAGGGTGAAACGGATTCGGAAGACCCCATGAGAGATTTATAAAACGTGTGGAAAAAAGCAATAGGACAATACAAACTAGAAAAAAAGTGGCATAAGTACGCTTGATTTTCTGCATGTCAAATACTATTATATAGAGAAGTCGCAATTATATGAATGAATACGAACTTGTTTTTCTTCTCAACGAAAAGGAAGAACTAAAAAAACTTAAAGAATTGGTCGTCTCTCTTTCAGGAAAAGTACTTGAGGAAAAAACACTGGGAAAAAAGAGCCTTGCGTATCCAATTAAAAAACAGGCCTCAGCTGAATTTTTTGAATGGCGCGTCCAGCTCGAAAGAGGGAAACTTGATGAATTTAAAAAGAAAATGACTGTAAACGAAAAGCTCTTACGGTATCTCCTTTTAAAAGTAGAGTAATAAGTATGGCAAGTAGATCTTTAAATAAAGTAATGTTGGTCGGAAATTTAACTCGCGATCCCGAATTGAAATACACTCCGTCAGGAGCGCCAGTATGCAGTATCGGTCTTGCTACTAATAGATCATGGACTACAGCAGAGGGCCAAACAAAAGAAGAAGTTCAGTATCATCGCATAACGGCATGGCATAAACTTGCCGAACTTTGTGCAAAGCTTCTCACCAAAGGAAGTAAAGTGTACGTCGAAGGAAGAATTGCCTACCGATCTTATACTGGAAAAGATGGACAACAGCGAAGTCTGACAGAGATCATTCTTGATGACTTTATTGTTTTTGGAACAGCAAAAAAAGCGACTTCGTCAACCACAGGAGAAGAAACACCTGAAGAAGTAAGCGCTCCCGCAGCTAATACAGTAGAATCCGGTATCGAAGAAGCCGAAGAAGAACCAAAGAAGAGTGGCAAGAAAAAAAAGAAAGACGAGTCTGAAACTATTGACCCCGACGACATTCCGTTTTAATTCTTATGAATAAATGCTTCTTTTGCCAATACCAGGTCTTACCAAGTTTTAAAGATATAGAAAATCTACAACGATTTATTTCACCACGAAAAAAACTTCTAGGTCGTGATAAAACAGGTACCTGCGCAAAACATCAACGGCAATTGACCAAACAGATAAAATATGCCCGCTATCTCGGCCTTCTTCCCTATGTCTCTTATCAGGGATCTCGGTAATTCTGATATAATCAAATAATGACCATCACGTTCTCTATTCCTGTTGAGGGAAAGGTTCTTATCAAACAGGGACAGGAAGTTGATTTCACGACGCCTCTTTCAAAAAAAGGAAATCAAGAGCAGAAAATTATACCTCTATCTGAACTTCTTAAAATCTCTCCACAAAAAATTTTCTTATATCTGAAAAAGTTTGTGGGCGAAGAGATTGCGCGGGGAGAACTTTTGGCGGAAAAAAAGACACTTTTGGATAACAAGCAGTATTTTAGTGAATATGACGGCGTTATTAATGAGATAGATCACGAAAAAGGCAATCTTATTTTAAGCACTCAGAAAGAAACGAAAGAAACTCTTTATGTGTATTTTAAAGGCAAAATCGAAGAGGCCAAAAAAGGCGAAGTTACTCTGGAAGTGAAAGATATGAAAAAAGTCGAGGTGAAAGATGTATCGCGGGACTTTGGCGGAGAAGTGTTGTTCGTAGAAGAATCAGAAATGACTTCGCTTACTCCAGAAAAAGTAAAGGGAAGAGTAGTGTTAGCGGAAACTCTTAAGCCATACGATCAATCAAAATTGGAAGTAATGGGAGCTGTAGGTTTTGTAAGCGTTCACGGACTCAACGATACGACACCCCCTCCATTTGCAAAAGTAAAGACCAACGAATCTTGGGACCAAGTAAAAAAAATCAAGCTCCCTTATTGTCTCGTCGATAAAAAAACAAGTACATTATACTTTTATCAATCCTCATGAATAAAGGCAAAGTCACCAACTGGTTATTGGTATTATCTCTTGCAGTCCTGCTCTTTGGATCCGGATTCAAGCTTGGAGAGTTTAAGGCACTAGAAAATTCACGCAGTGGCTCTTCGTATTCCCTGCGCAATGCTACACCACCTCCAAATATCAAAAGTAAAGAAGTTGATTTTGGTCTTTTTTGGGAAACGTGGGATAAAGTCGAGCAGAAGTTTATAGATAAGAAAAAAGTAGATCCGCAGAAAATGTTTTATGGAGCGATTAAAGGACTTGTTTCTTCCCTCGAAGATCCATATACCTTTTTCTTAACTCCCGATGAAAATAAAGACTCAAAAGCAGATCTTGAAGGAAAATTTGAGGGAATCGGGGCACAACTCGGTCTTAAAAGCGGAAGAGTTGTGGTGATCGCCCCCTTAAAAAATTCTCCGGCAGTTCAAGCCGGCATACAGGCAGGAGACTATATCGTTAAAGTAGACGGACAATCCACAAAAAACTGGACGCTTCCACAGACAGTTTCAAAAATAAGAGGAAAAAAAGGAACTACGGTAAAACTAACTCTATTAAGAGGCGAGAAGGAGTTTGATGTCACGATCACAAGAGAACAAATTCTTGTTGACTCTATAGATCTTTCGTTTGAAGGAAAGAAAGGATGCAAATCTAACTGTGAACAGGTTGCGGTTCTTAAAATTAATCAGTTTGGAGAAAACACCAATAACGAATGGGATCGTGCTGTGGACCAGGTTAAATTACGTTGGGGAGAAGGGAAAATAAAAGGACTGGTTGTGGACCTCCGTGACAACCCGGGTGGGTTTTTAGAAAGTTCTGTGCATGTAGCCTCTGAGTTTTTGCCAGAGGGAAAACTAGTAGTCAAACAAGAATCATCGGTATCCGAAAACAGAGAATACGTCGCAACCAGACAAGGAAAGCTTCTCGACATACCGGTAGTAGTTATCATTAACAAAGGCTCTGCGTCAGCGTCTGAAATTCTTGCCGGCGCTCTTCGGGATCAGAAACGAGCTCAATTAGTGGGGGAGAAATCTTTCGGAAAGGGATCGGTGCAAGAAGCTCTTGACCTCAGCCGTGGTGCGGGACTTCACGTGACTATTGCCAAATGGATTCTTCCAGGCGGCGCGTGGATCAATGGAAAAGGAATAGAACCAGAAACCAAAGTCGAAAATAAACTGAAAGAAGGAAATACGATAACACGGGAAGATGATCTCCAGCTTGAAACCGCAATCGGGAAACTGATAAAATAATAAGGTATGAAAAGACTCCTTATGCTCCTTGCTCTTCTTATTTTGATCTATGGTTTCGGACAATCTCTTAATATACTTCCTAAATTTCCTACCGATAAATTTTTACCTAACACCGAAAAAAAGGAAGATAGAACTGTGGTATATGAAGAATCTACGATTACTACGGTTGTAGAAGAAACGCTTCCTGCAGTGGTGACTATCGGAATACTAAAAAACGATTCTGGATCGACTTTTCAAGTTAACCCTTCCGACCCTTTTTCTCTTTTTCGCAGAGTTCCCCAACAAACAAATGTGGAACGTAATATCGGAAGCGGTTTCATTGTCTCTTCAGACGGACTGATTATTACCGGAAAACATGTCGTCGCCGACACTAATGCTAAATATAAAGTTCTTACCAATGACAAAAAAACGTACAATGTCGAAAAAATTTACAGAGATCCACTCAATGATCTTGCAATCCTCAAAATTAATGCTAAAAATTTGAAAGCGCTTTCCCTTGGTGATTCAAAAGCATTAAAACTGGGCCAACTCGCAATTGCAGTGGGAACTCCACTCGGAGAGTTTACTAATACGGTAACCACTGGAATCGTATCTGGATTGGGACGGGGGATAACTGCCGGCTCACCGTTTGAGGGATATGTGGAAAAACTCGATAATGTAATTCAGACCGATGCTGCCGTTAATCCGGGAAACTCAGGCGGGCCTCTTCTTAATTCGAAAGGGCAGGTGATCGGTGTAAATGTGGCGATTGCCGAGGGGGGACAAAATATCGGTTTCGCTATTCCGGTAAATGTGGTCAAAGACCTGATTGATAATTTTCAGAAAAATGGCAGTAGTTTTGAACGACCGTATCTGGGAATCCGCTATAAATTTATAGATGGGCAAACCGCAGTTTTAAATGATCTTGTCCAAGGAGCCTACATTATTCAAGTGATAGCTAGTTCTCCTGCAGACAAGGCCGGCATTCGAGATGAAGATGTCATTACAACTTTTGACGGCAAGAAAGTACAGGATGATGTAAATGACAGCCTTATAAAAATGACTGCGCAAAAAAAGGTAGGAGACCGCGTTGCGCTTAACGTCTGGAGATCGGGACAATCGAGAACCGTCACTGTCACACTGGAATCGGCTCCATAACGATTCTTCCTGTGTTATAATTAGTTTTATGAGCAATACCATTACGTCTCAAGGTTGGAGTCATCATTATTCCCCGTCAAGGGCGGATGGTATTTGTATGAATAGATAATCTTAAATAGTTATTAAAAACCACCCGCCCGGAAGGCGGGTTTTTTTGTACCTGAAAATATGAAAAACAAACCAATATGCATAATCGGAGGTATGGGGCCTCAAGCCTCAAACGAGCTTTATCGCCTTCTCATTGAGAAGTCTATCTCCCAATATGGCGCAAAAGCCGACCAAGATTTTCCTGAGATCTTAATCTACTCATTGGCTGCGCCGGATATAATTTCCAATGGAACAAATTTTGGAAAAACTGTTGATTTATTGCGGTCAATTATTCAAAAAGTGCAAGTATTCGAGCCCGGCTCCATATCTATTGCCTGCAACACTGCTCACCTATTTGTAAAAGATTTGAAATCAAAATTAGGGAACGAGTTCGTTTCACTTATCGAAACCGTTATAGACTCGGTAAAAGATAAAAACTTATCAAAAGTCGGAGTCATCGCAACGCCTGTGACGTTAGATACCGGTTTGTACCAGCGGGAGTTAATAAGGGCGGGAATTATTCCCATAACGCCTGATGTGAATCAGAGAAAAATGATTGATGGCGTTATTAGAGCTGTTTTAGCGGGGAAAGTAAAAAAGTCAGATATAAGAACTTTAAAAAAAACGGCCGAGCTTCTAAAGAATAAGGGCGCAGAAGGAATTATTCTTGGTTGCACCGAACTTCCCCTCGTATTTCCAAAGCGTTTCAATGTCCCTGTATTTAATTCTCTCGAAATACTGGCAGATCGATTACTTAAAGATTATTTTAACAATATAAATTGATATAATTTGACCATGTCTAAAATAAAACCCCAAACGCTAAAAGGATTTCGAGATTTTCTTCCTGAAGAGATGAAAATCAGAAACGCAGTTATCAATGCCTGTCGAGAGGTCTTTGAATCTTTTGGCTTTGATCCTTTGGAAACGCCCACGCTCGAATATGCTTCGACTCTTCTTGAAAAATATGGAGACGAGGCTGATCGGCTAGTTTACACATTTAAGGATAAAGGTGACCGTAACGTAGGTCTTATTTATGACCTTACTGTTCCAACGGCAAAAGTCCTCGCGATGTATCCGGGAAAAATTCAGCTTCCGTTCAAAAGATATCAAATGCAAAGGGTCTGGAGAGCAGATAAACCTCAAAAGGGCAGATACCGTGAGTTTGCTCAGTGTGACATTGATATTTTCGGAGTCAAGTCGCCACTTGCCGACGCGGAAATTCTTGCAGTAACCTACACTCTTCTTACGACGCTTGGTTTTAAAAACTTTACGATAAAATTAAACTCCCGCACAATTCTTTTTAATCTTTTGAAGAAAGCGGGGATAGCTGATAAAAAACAACAGCTTTCGGTTTTGCAAACAATCGACAAGTTGGATAAAAAATCAAAACAGGAAGTTTCTGCGGAACTTGGAAAAAAAGGGCTGGAAAATTCAAAGATAAAGAAAGTCTTTTCCCTTCTTGAGACTGCAAAGATTGAAGACGACAGTGGATTAAACAGTATGAAGCAGGCGGTTGAGTTTATGGGAGTATTGCCAAAAACAAAAAAACAGTCCGGTTATGAATTTGTTCCGTATATGGTAAGAGGGTTAAATTATTATACCGGTCCTGTATTTGAGACAGTTATCGACAATTTGTCACTCGGAAGTGTGGCGGCAGGTGGCAGATACGATAACTTGGTTTCTCTTCTGGGCGGACCGGATGTTACTGGTACTGGAACAACGTTTGGTTTTGATAGGATCTGCGATGCGCTCACAGAATTGAAAATAAAGGAAGTCGATGCAAACAAAACAAGGGTCTTGGTAACCACATGGCCCGGTTTGGAAAGTAAAAGCATGGAACTTGCGGCAAACATACGAGCGCTGGGAATAAGCTGTGAATTATTTCTTGAGGAAAAACCCTATGAAAAACAACTAAAATATGCAGACAAGAAAGGATTTCCTTTTGTGATACTTTTAGGGCCTGAAGAAATTAATAACAACAAGGTTGTTTTGCGCAATATGAAAACCCGGGAACAAAAAGAACTTTCACAGGGTGAACTTTTACAAACTCTGAATCCTTCAATCTAAATAGTTTGAACATACCTTATGCAGATTAATTCAAACGTTGTAATTATAGAGGCGCTTCCCGGTGTCGGCGGCGACGAGTCTAAACTATGGGCGAAAGAACTTCTTCTTTCTTATATTAAATTTGCACAAAGAAAAAACTTTAAGTACGTCTACCTTGACGAAACTATTGTAAAAATAACAGGAGAAAACGCATTTCCTTTTTTTAAAAACGAGACTGGAGTTCATAGAGTACAAAGAATTCCCGATACGGAAAGAAAAGGAAGGATTCATACTTCAACATGTGTTATCGTGGTTCTTCCTCAAATTCTCCAGTCAGATGTACGCATTAATCAGAACGATCTGGAATGGCAGTTTTTCCGTGCAGGAGGCCATGGCGGCCAAAACGTAAACAAAGTCTCAACAGCAGTACGGCTTACCCATAAACCAACAGGGGTTGTTGTAACCGCAAGCCAGGAGCGATACCAAGATGCAAATCGAAAAATCGCGCTCGATTTACTTATGGGAAAACTGTATCAACTTGAGGAAGAGAAAAAAAGAGGGATGATGTTTTCATACGTGCAAAATATTGGGACAGGAGAGCGCGCAGATAAAATCCGTACCTACAATTTTCCGCAGAACCGGTTAACGGATCACCGGATCGGAAAAAGCTTTCACAATCTTGACGATGTAATATCACAAGGGAAATGGGACAAAATCTTTCAGAGTAATATGGTATAATATTATTTCCAGCAAACGCTAAAGTTTTTGCTTCTTTATGGATATGAAACAAGACATTCACCCGACATATTTTGATGATGCGCAGGTTGTATGTGCGTGCGGCAATATGTTCACAACCCGTTCGACGAAAAAGACTATCACGGTCGACGTGTGTTCCCGATGTCATCCGTATTTTACCGGTGAACATCGATTTATTGACGTCAAAGGACGCGTTGAAAACTTCCAAAGCAGACAAAAAATTGCAGCGCAGATGAAAGAGAAACTTGCAAGCAAAAAATCAGGCAAACTGGGAAAAGAAGGAGAACGACAGACCAAATCTCTCAAGGAATTGCTTGGAGAGGCTTAATCTGTTATAATCAAAAGCTCACGAAGACCTTGGGTTTCTTTTTAGAGTAAAAGTCAGTTTCCCCAAGTAGTGAACCTATGCCAAGTCAAAAGAAAAAAACATACGTAGAGGATCTTTCTACTTTTCTCACAACCACCAAACACTTCGTATTGGTAAAATTCGACAACACTTCACACCAAACTCTTGAAAAGCTTAGAAAAGAGCTGAAAAAAGATGATGCTGTTTTCAAAGTATTAAAAAATACTCTTTTTGAAAAAACAGTGGAGAATCTCAGTAAAACAAAAAAAGATTTCAAAGAACTCGCCAAAAGCGTCCTGCCGCTTAAGGAAAACTCAGCGTTACTTTCAATGAATGAGAATTATCATAACACGCTTTCTGCTTTTTTTAAATTTGCGAAAGCTGAAAAAACACTCTCGTTCAAATTTGGGATACTTGACGCAAAGCTTTATCCAGGCATCGAGCTCGAACAACTTGCCCAACTTCCAAGTAAAGAAGTTATTGTGGAAAGGATTGCAGGATTTTTAAAATCGCCTCAAAGCATGTTGGTTTATTCATTGAAGTTTAATATTTCAAAATTAGTTCACGTACTTCAAGCACGAAGTAAACAAAGTAATTAAGTTAGGGAGGTGATTAGAAATGGCAGATAAAAAAATTTCAGATAAAGTAGAAAAAATCGCAAAGGAAATCGAAGGACTTACGGTCGTTGAAGCAGCTGAACTTTCATCTTACTTAGAAGAAAAATTCGGAGTTTCCGCAATGCCTGTCGCAGCAGCCGCACCACAAGGAGCAGCGCAAGGTGGGGAAGCAGCAGAAGAGAAAACCAGCTTCACAGTCGTCCTTGCAGCAGCAGGAGACAACAAGCTTGGTGTTATTAAGGCGATCCGAGAAATTGATTCTAATCTAGGGCTTATGGAAGCTAAAAAAATCGCGGAATCAGCTCCTCAAGAGATCTTAAAAGATGTCAAAAAGGAACCAGCTGAAGAAGCAAAGAAAAAGCTGGAAGCCGCTGGAGCTAAGGTAGAATTGAAATAATTTTTTCAGTATAATTGATAAATGGCGAAAAAATCTTCAGGGTATGACGCTGAGTCGATTGTTGTTCTAGAAGGACTAGAACCGGTACGAAAACGGCCGGGAATGTACATAGGCTCAACTTCGCAGGTTGGTGTTAATCACTGTCTCAACGAAATAGTCGATAACGCCATCGATGAAGCTCTTGCAGGCTACTGTCACAATATTCACGTACGAATCGAGAAAAACGATTACCTTACTGTCTTCGATGACGGTCGGGGTATTCCTGTTGAAAAAAATCCTAAACACAAGACATCTGCGCTTGAGTTGGTTATGACGAAACTTCATGCCGGCGGTAAATTTACCACCTCAGCCTATAAAGTTTCCGGTGGTCTACACGGCGTTGGTGCGTCTGTCGTAAACGCTTTGGCAGAACATCTTATTGTTGAGGTGCGGCGCGACGGACAGCTTTATAGACAAGAGTATAAAAGAGGAAAAGCGCTGTACCCAGTAAAAAAAGTGTCTGATTCTATTCTCAAATTTCCTTTTAAGAACGGCACAGCAATTTCATTCCTTCCGGATAAAGAAATCTTTAAAGAAACGATAGAGATAAATTATGGAAACTTTAAAAAACAGGTAAAAGAACGTGCGTACCTTATCAGTAGCACTCTTTTTAAAATCGTAAACGTAAAGACGTCTGACAGAACAGCATATTTCTTTGATGGTGGAATTCTCTCACTCATTAGAGATATCAACCGAGGAAAGAAAGTGATCCATGAAGCAATCTATATTAAAAAACAGTTAGAAGACAAGGAAGTTGAAGTAGCTATCCAGTTTAATGATTCTATCAATGAACACGTAATGTCCTTTGTGAACGTCATAAACACTGTCGAAGGAGGAACACATCTCACTGGTTTTCGAATTGCACTTACCAAATCGATAAACAGCTACGCAAGAAGCATCCTCTCTGAAAAAGATATTAAAGAGGCGCTTACGGGAGACGATGTAAAAGAAGGTCTTTCCGCGATAGTGTATGTGAAAATGTCTTCGACGAATCTTCAGTTTGAAGGACAAACAAAAAGCAAACTTGGAAATTCAGAGGTCCAAACCTTTGTACAACAGGCGGTATCTGAGTACTTAGATGTATTTTTTGAAGAAAATCCACGAGTAGGACGAGATATTTTAGGAAAAATCATTCTTGCACAAAGAGCACGACTTGCGGCAAAAGCAGCTAAAGAAGCGGTCTTAAGAAAAGGCGCTCTTGAGGGAGCAACTCTTCCCGGAAAACTTGCCGACTGCAGTGAAAAAGATCCAGTACTCTCGGAGATTTTTTTGGTCGAGGGTAACTCGGCGGGTGGAACGGCAAAACAGGGAAGAAACCGCCGCTTCCAGGCAATTCTTCCATTGCGAGGAAAGGTTTTAAATACAGAACGAGCTTATCTTGATAAGGTTCTTGCATTTAAGGAACTCAAAGATCTTGTCATTGCCCTTGGAATGGGAATCGGTGAAAATATTGATTACTCAAAACTACGATATCACAAAGTAGCCATTATGACAGACGCAGACGTAGATGGAGAACACATCCGAACCCTTCTTCTTACGTTTTTCTTCAGACATTTACCCGACATTATCTCAAACGGTCATCTTTATATCGCCCAACCGCCACTCTTCAAACTTCAGATGGGAAAAAAGATTGCATATGCATTCTCGGATGAAGAGCGAGAGCTAGAGATGAAAAAGATGGTCGGAGGCGGTGAGGGAAACGTCTCTGTACAAAGATATAAAGGTTTGGGAGAAATGAATCCAGAACAACTTTGGGAAACGACTATGGATCCTGAGGCGAGAGTTCTAAAGCGTGTTACTATGGATGATGCCACTGAAACAGATCGAGTCTTTAGCATGCTTATGGGTGAGGAAGTCCCACCACGAAAGAAATTTATTATCACTCATGCTAAAATGGCAACATTGGATATATAAAGGTATACTTATTTTTCTATGAACATCTCAAAACTACCAGCAGGCAAAAATCCAGAAACAGGAGAAGTGAATGTATTTATTGAGATTCCAGAAGGATCTTTTATAAAGTACGAACTTGATAAGGATTCTGGAGTTATGATGGTAGATCGCTTTGCGTTTACTTCAATGGCGTTCCCCGCAAACTACGGGTTTATCCCGCAGACATTAGGTGAGGATGGAGATCCGCTTGACGCACTTGTCGTTGCAACCTATCCACTTGCACCGGGGACTGCGATTTCTTCGCGCGTCATTGGGATGCTTGAGATGGAAGATGAAGCAGGAATCGACACAAAGATTATTACTGTTCCTAGCGAAAAAGTAGATCCATTTATGGCGCATATTAAAGACATCGCGGATCTTGACGAAACCTTAAAAAAGAAAATTCAACACTACTTTAACCATTACAAGGAGTTGGAAGCGGGAAAATGGGTAAAAACCAAGAATTTCCTTTCTAAAAAAGACGCACTTGAAGCCATTAAAAAGGCTCTTAAAAAGTAGCTCCTCCTTCACATATATCATATGGCAGATGAAGATAAAAAGATAATTCACCAGAACGTACAGAACACCGAGATTACAACTGAGATGAAGCGAGCGTATCTTGATTACGCGATGTCTGTCATCGTCTCACGAGCACTTCCTGATGTACGCGATGGACTAAAACCAGTACACCGTCGCGTACTTTATGCAATGCACAAGTTGGGACTTTCCTCAAGCGCCAAATTCTCAAAATCCGCAACGGTCGTGGGAGAAGTGCTTGGCAAGTATCACCCACACGGAGATTCGCCAGTATACGAAGCTGTTGCCCGTATGGCTCAGGAATTTTCACTTCGTTATCCACTGGTCCGCGGACAGGGGAACTTCGGGTCTATTGATGGAGATCCACCTGCTGCTATGCGATATACAGAAGTAAAGCTTGCCAAGATTGCAGAAGAACTGCTTGTTGATATTGACAAAGAAACCGTCGCATGGACCGACAACTTTGACGGAAGACTCAAAGAGCCAGTGTATCTTCCTGCAAAACTTCCCAATCTTCTTCTGATGGGCGCAGAAGGTATCGCAGTCGGTATGGCAACTAAAATTCCTCCTCATAACTTAAGCGAAATTGTAGATGGGATATGCTACATGATTGACAAAGCAAAAAAAGATAAAAAAGGAAATCTTGAGTATGAAATAACGGTTGATGAGCTTCTTGAGTTCGTTAAAGGACCTGACTTTCCAACCGCAGGTGTCATATACGGAGCGAAGGAGATAAAAGAGATGTATGAGACCGGAAAAGGAAAGATCCTCATCCGCGCGGTCGTCGAAGAAGAAGAGGTTACAAAAGGACGAGAGGCGATCATCGTTACCCAACTTCCATATCAGGTAAATAAATCCAATCTTGTGGAAAAGATTGCGTACCTTGCAACCGAAAAAAAAGTTGTCGGAATCTCTGACCTGCGCGATGAGTCGGATCGGGATGGAATCCGCATCGTAATTGAGCTTAAAAAAGACGCCTCATATAAAAAAGTGCTAAACAATCTCTTTAAGTTCACTGAACTTCAAACCTCTTTTCCGGTAAATATCGTCGCGCTTCTTGACGGAGTTCCCCAAACGCTTTCTCTGACTACAATCTTGAGAGAGTATATTAAGCACCGCGTGGTTGTCGTCACCAAAAGAAGTGAATACGAACTTGCCCAAGCCAAAGCCAGAGCGCATATTTTGGAAGGATTTTTAATCGCGCTCGACAATATTGATAAAGTGGTAGATACGATTAAAAAAGCTAAAGACGAACCCGATGCAAAAGCCAAGTTGGTAAAGCGGTTCAAGCTCTCGGAAATTCAGGCCCAAGCAATTCTTGACATGCAATTAAAACGACTCACAGGACTTGAGAGGTCGAAGATTGAAGAGGAGTTAAAAGAGCTTAAAAAGATAATCAACTATCTTGAAAGCCTTCTCAAGGATGTCATGAAAATCCTTAAGGTTATTAAAGACGAGATTCTCTATCTTAAAGAAAAGTACGGAGATGAGAGACGTACTAAAGTCATCAAATCAAGACCGGGAGAGATCACAGACGAACAGCTTATTGAAAATAAAGAGGTTATCGTCGTTATGACTCAGGAAGGCTACATTAAACAGGTTCCACGTGAGACTTTTAGAGTGCAAAACCGGGGAGGTAAAGGTGTCTCGGGAATCGAAACCAAGGAGACCGATAACGTTACCTATATTCAATCAGCTATGGCTCATGACTATATGCTCTTTTTCACCAATCAAGGACGTATTTTCCAAACGAGGGTATGGGACGTCCCTCTGGGAACACGCACCTCAAAAGGGAAAGCGATTGTAAATCTCCTCACGCTCCGTCCTGAGGAAAACGTAACTTCAATCCTCACCTTTGGAACCGCAGAGACTGAGGAAAAAGAACTTTATATTCTCATGGCAACTAAAAAAGGAACGGTTAAGAAAACAGCGTTTACGCAGTTTGCAAATATCCGAAACAATGGAATAGTCGCGATAAAATTAGATAAAGGAGATGAGCTTTTATGGGTAAAGCTTACGAATGGAAAAAAGAACGTGATCTTAACGACACGTGACGGAAAAGCAATCGTCTTTAAGGAGCAGGAAATTCGGCCAACCGGAAGAGCTTCAATGGGAGTTCGGGGTATAAATATCGAAAAAGACAATGAAGTGACCTCAGCAGATGCGTTTGGAGATAGTGAGTTTACGAAAGACCTCATGGTTGCCGGAGAAAGAGGAGTAGGAAAGAAAACAAAACTCTCTCTGTTTAGAGGACAACATCGAGGAGGTAAGGGTGTTAAGGTAGCTTCGGTCGACGATAAAATGGGAAAAATCGCTTTTGCAGAGATCATTCAGCCGGGAAAAACCACGGTCATTATAACCAGCACCCATGGTCAAGTCGTAAAGATTCCAGTTCAGTCAATCCCTTCGCGTTCACGCTCGGCAAAAGGGGTCATATTGATGCGGTTTTCAAAGGCAAATGACCGGATTGTAGGAGCCGCACTAGTCTGATTTAATGTTCAAGTTGATTGAACGATACCTCACCTTTTCTCCATAGAAACGCTCCAACTATATCAAATCTGAGGCGAATATGGTATAATATGAAGACCAATTTTTATATGTATGAAAGTCCCTTGCATTGAGATTGCCCGTCTTCTTAAGAAAAATCTTAAAAAAAAGGCTTCACAGCTTAAAAAAAAGAAGATCCGCCCAAAACTGATAACCATTTTGGTCGGGGAATCACCCGAACAACTTTCTTTTGTGAAAATAAAGCAAAAGGTAGCTAAAGAAATAGGAGTCGGGTTTGAGTTTATTCATTTAAAAAAAACTCCTACGTTCTTCGAGTTCATTAATCTTCTCAAAGAAAAGTCAGGAGAAAGGGAAACTACCGGTGTCATCGTCCAACAACCACTTCCTTCACATTTGCACACAAATACGATTTACAACTTTGTTCCACCAGTCAAGGAAATCGAAAGACACAGAGAGAAGTCTCCACATTTTCCACCGTTAGGACTCGCAGTACTTACCGTGCTCAAGTATATTTTTCAAAAAAACAAACTCTCAAAGAATCTGGTGATAGAAAACAATTCTGACGCTGCGTTTTTCAAACAGGCTTTTAAACATAAAAAAATCGTTCTTGTAGGAAGAGGTGCAACCGGAGGACAACCAATAGGTAAAACGCTCAGCGAGTTTAAAATAAACTACATTAATATTAATTCTCAAACTCACAATCCTGAACAATATTACAAAGAGGCTGATGTTATTATTACAGCCGTCGGAAGAAAAGTGCTATCTAATGAGATGCTAAAACATGGAGTTGTGTTAGTAAATGTAGGACTCCGACGTGAAGGAAAAAAACTCAAGGGAGACTATGACGAAAAAGAAGTAAAAAAAGTTGCAAGCTACTATACCGAAACTCCAAAGGGAACCGGACCGATAGACGTCCTATACCTTTACAAAAATCTTCTTGATGCGGCTGACATGCAAAAAAATTCGTAATGCAGAATTGCTGTGAAGAATTTACTTGTCATAACAGGCCAAACAGCAACCGGAAAAACTTCACTTGCGGTTTCCTTTGCAAAAAAGATAAACGGGGAACTCATTAACTCCGATTCCCGTCAGATATATAAACATCTAGATATAGTGACCGGAAAAGATCTTGATATTTTACAGACATCAACGGTACATCTATATGATATCGTTGATCCAAAAAAACGTTTTTCATCATACGATTTTACAGTCTTCGCAAAAAAAGCAATCAAAACAATTGAAGACAAAGGGGAAACCCCGATCATCGTCGGAGGAACATATTTCTATTTAAAACACCTTATCTATGGAATCGCAACAACTCAAGAGGCTGATTGGAAATTAAGAAATAAACTAAATAAAAAATCCATAAAAGAACTTCAAGTAATGCTCCGTTTAAAAAATCCCGATAAATTAAAACAGATGAATCAAAGCGATAGAGCTAATCCTCACCGTTTAATCCGACAGATTGAACTCTCACAAATTCCAACTGCAAAAAAAATGTTACAAAACTCACTGATAAAAAAGTACAAAGTCCGATTCATAGGACTTCGTTTCAAAAGAAAAGAGGATTTGATAAAGAAGATCAGAGAAAGAGTAGAAAAAAGAATGAAGAATGGAGCTATAGAAGAAGTAAGGAGTCTTTTTAAAAAAGGCTATTCTGAAAAAGACCCCGGTCTTCAGACGATCGGCTATAAGCAGCTTATTGCTTTGGTAAAGGGAAGATTGACAAAAGATGAGGCGATCAAAGAATGGATTAGTAAAGAAGTCCGGTATGCTAAGCGTCAATACACGTTTATGAAAAAAGATAAAAACATTAAATGGAAAATGGTAGATTAGCTATTTTGGACCGTAGGAATAGGCTAATCTGTAGTATAATAAGATCGTTCCGTCATCCTATGCTTAGAGAAATTGAAGCGCGAAAAACTCACATTGAAATTCCTGTCGTAGATCCTTTTAGAAAAATCATTCTTCCGACCGCTATCCCGAAGATAAAAGCCAGTTTTCCAGAACAAACAAGAGTAGTAGTATCCGAAGGTATATTTGATCTCCTTCATGATGGACATCGTACAAGTCTCGAACATGCAAAAGCTCAAGGCGACGTTTTGTGTGTACTTGTCGGTACAGATGCTTATGCAAGGACAAAGGGGGGAAGGAAGACCCTGTCAAATACAAACCCAAAGGTTAAGTGCAATCGCAAGACTAGATTGTGTAAATTACGCTATCGCTTTGACTGAAACGCTTAGAGCAGATAGTATTCTACAAGCTCTTCAACCCGATTTATTTGTTAAAGGAATAGATAAGACATGGGACGACTTGACAAAATATACAAGGCAAACGCTATCAGAGCTCGGAATTAATGTGGCTTTTCTCGGCGACACAGTAGATATTCATACCACCGATTTCATTGAAAGGGGTCAAGTAATACAGAGCTAATCTGATCTTTTAAAAAGTTTCAGGAAGGCTTCTTTGGGGATTTCGACACGACCAACCAGCTTCATTTTCTTCTTACCTGCTTTTTGCTTCTTTAATAATTTGTCTTTTCTGGTTCTATCACCTCCGTACAACTTTTGCGTGACATCTTTCCGGAAGGGGGAGAGACGCTCTGACGCAATTATCTTTCCTTTATAGCGAGCTTGAATCTTTACTTCGTATTGCTGTCTTGGGATGATCTCTCTTAGTTTTTTCACGAGTTTGCTTGCTGTTTCATATGCGCGTTCGGCAACAACAACCTCTGAGAATTCTTCAATCGGCTCTTCGTTAAGGAGAATTGTCATTTTATCTGCGGATACGTTTCGGTATTCAAGAAACTCCCAGTCAAGGGAGGCAAATCCCGAACTTACGCTTTTCAAATCGTCAAAAAAATCCGTGATCATCTCCGACAAGGGCATTTCATATGTAAGCGTTATCTGATTTTTGTTATCCATGGTTATAAAAACACCCCGATGCTGTTCAGATAATCTCATTACGTCTGCCATATACTCTCGCGGAGTAACTATGAGAAGTTTGACATATGGCTCCATGATCTCGCCCTGCTTTTCTGCTTTTCTATATTCAACCTTTGGAGGAGTCAAAACTAAACTAAGATCATGCTCTCGCTCCAACCGTTCTCTTACTACATCTGCATGCAGAAGACCAAGAAATCCTACGCGAAAACCTGCTCCAAGTGCCTTACTGTGTATGCCGGTAAACTCTAAAGAAGAATCGTTTAAATACAGTTTTTCAAGAGCTTTTTTTAAGTTTAGGTAATCATTTGTGTCTGTCGTAAATATAGATGCATATACCATTGACTGTGCTTTTTTATAACCTGGAAGCGGAGGCAAATCACTTTTTTTCACAGTGATCGTATCTCCAACCCGTACTTTGTGAATATCTTTGAGATTGGTCACGATATATCCAATTTCACCAGCACCCAGGCTCTCATTAGCTTTTAATTCCGGCGCAAAGATACCTGTTTCTAAGACGTCGAAGGAAACGCCTTGTTGAAGAAGCAGTAGCGAATCTCCTCTCTTAACCTTTCCGGTAAAAATTCTAACAAACGCGATGACTCCTCTGTGCGGGTCATAATAAGAGTCAAAAATTAAAGCCTGTAATGGCTCTTCTGTTTTTTGAGGAGGACTTAAAATCTTTTTTGAGATACTTTCAAGGAGTTCTGGAACATGCAAGCCGGTTTTTGCAGATATTTCAAAAATAGTGTCTTTTTTCACTCCTAAAAAATCTACCATCTGGCTTTTTGTTTTTTCCACATCCGCATGAGGAAGATCAATCTTGTTCACGATTGGAATAATTGTGAGGTTTTTTTCCAGTGCTTTGTATGCGTTTGATATAGTTTGAGCCTGAATCCCTTTTGTAGCATCGACCAAAAGAATTACTCCTTCTACGCATGAAAGAGTGCGGTCAACTTCATAAGAAAAATCTACATGACCTGGTGTATCAATAAGATTCAGTATGAACTCTTTATATGCCATTTGAACGGGTGCTAATTTAATAGTGATGCCGCGTTCTCGAGATATAGGATTTCTGTCTAATAGCTGCTCCTCATGTTTACCTGGTGAAACAACGTCGGTAAGCTCTAGAAAACGGTCGGCGAGCGTAGATTTTCCATGATCAACATGCGCTATGATTGCAAAATTCCGAAGATTCTTCATAAGGTATCTCAAATTATATCATTTTATACCTAGCTCCAAAACACACTTGACAACCCCCACAAGAAGTGTCTAGAATGAAATTAAGGGCTATATATGACCAAAATCGAGCATCGTCCAGGTGTTGGATTTAGAGAACCACTCGACATGAATAGTTTGCAACCTGTACCAAATACCTTCGTTGGAAGAACAGAATCGACCCTCCTCTTGCCGCAATCACCTGAAGTAGAGCGATACGCTTCGGTCATAGAACGTGGGATTCCCTTAATGGATAGATTGATCGTGAAAGAGGGAATATTTGCCTCTTTAGATCCACTCTTCAAGCATTTTTTTTCACGAGATCAAGTCTTTGAGATAGACGCAATTCGTCGTACAAATGAATTATTGAATCTTACCAAATCTTTACCAGGACTTAGAAACGTTTTTGAACCGTTATACGAGAAGTCCAAAGCATCGTTCTTTTCATTCGTGATGCGCACGGTAATCGATTATGGAGATTTCGTACATGAAGAAGATCCTTTTACCGACTCTCCGAACATTGATAAAACGAGTGATTTTTTTGCGCGTGTGAACGGGCGCTATATAAATCGCGACTCCGTTGATGCAGCTCCTCTCATTCTTGGTCAGGTCCCGCGGCTATTTCATCGTGATTCTCCAGAATTCCAAGAATTTTTACCTCACGCTGACAAAGCTCTCAAGCGGATGATTGCAAAAATGGATAGTAATAATGGTTGGCTCAGCTTTAACTATGGAAAACTCACAATCCAAGGCTGGATGGACAGCTGGGATTCCACCCTCCATGGTGACAGAAATCTAGATACACACCCTGTCTATGATAAAAACAATAATTTAATAGGTCATGTTCCGCCCGATCCAATTGCCTTGGTAGAGGTCCAAGCTGAAGCGTGGCAGACGTTGCGGGAATGGGCTGAAATACATCCTGATTCTCAATTTAGAAGAGAGTTACGAATGCACGCCGATCGATTGAAACGTGCGTTTAATAGTGCATTCCTTACAAGAGATGAAAAAGGGTTCTTTTTTGCCCAAGGGATAGACGGGAAAGGGAGACAGATAAAAAACCAAACGATTAACGTAGGATTGTGTCTTTGGGCTGATTTTAATGAAGAATCAATTATTGATGATAAATTTATTCCGGATGTTATTTCACGATTGCTCGATCCTGCTTTTTTTGATGAACATGCAGGAATAAGAACATTTGAGAGAGGTCAGTTTGAAGGATATACCGGCGCTTATCATCGAGAAAACGATGATCAATGGCCTTATGCAACGAGCGCAACTGGAGTAGGAATTGCAACTTTTGGTCAAGTTGAAGGGGCAAATAACGTAAGAAAAGGAAATGTCTTGTTGCTTGAGTACTTGAAAAATTTTTCTGAGACAGGCGTCCATGACACAGAAGAGCACAAAAGATATAACGGTGGAAATGGTGGTGCGAAACATAACGGCTGCTATAGACCTTATTCAGAAGACGGTAAAGTCCGAGCCTGTCAATGGCAAGGATGGAATATCGCGTGGGGAGTCCACGACGCAGTCGTCTTGGCGGACGAATCTTTAAAACAAGCTGCGTAAATAAGATTAAACTCTGATGCGGAATCTCTTGATAGATTTTTTTCCGTTCTTTAAAAAGGTAGTGACCTCCAGCCTGGCATTTTTTATGCCAGTGTGGTACCGACACACCCCCGCAGAACATGTTCCAAAAAGAAGTTCTCTTGTTGCGCTATTTCCTACCGAAGAATCAATAGAGCCGGATGCACCTTCTTGACTACTGTCGGTCTGATAGATCAGTGCGTAGCTTACACTTCGAACGCTCTTTAGATTTCCAAATGCAACGACTATTGCTCGTCTATCCGCTCGCATACGTGGTGAAACAAAAGCTCCGGTTGCAACCCCGCGACCTTTAACCGATAGATTTCTAAATTGAGGAAGTATACCTTTTGCTTCAACGGGGTTATTAAACACTCCAACAGCCAAAAGAAAAAGGGAAATAGCTATGACTCTTTTCATACTCTTAGAGTACTCAAAATTATGATTGAAATCAAGTCTTTGATATACTTGTTATAATAAATCCGATGACGAAAAAAAAAGTAGTAGTAATCCTTATTATTCTTGCGGTGATCGGTGCATTTGTATTTATTTTCAAAAGTCTGGGAAATAGACCCGCTCCTTCCCCAGAACAGGATCTTACCCAAGACAAGCCGACACTTTCAAAAAAGCTGAAGACGTTTACTGATTCTTCCGGATTTAAATTCAGCTATGCGGACAACCTTCAACTTACTACCATAGAAACAAAAGATCCGGATATTTATTCAAAACTGGAGATCGTCTCAGAAGACCTTGAAGGTTCAATTAATATTACTGTTTCGCAAACCGACCTCAAAACCTTTGAACAATGGAAAAAGGCAAGCGAGATAACATTAAAAGATTCCGAAGTCAAAAAGATAAAACTCGGAGATCTTACTGCTCAACAATTTGTTTCTGATGGTAAGACCGTAACCGTATCCCTCGACCAAGGAGTGTTGTTCACAATTAGTGTCACCCCTGAAGATGATAAGAATTTTTGGAAGGAAGCATATGAGGCCGTCGTGAAGACTTTTTCACTTACTCCTCCACCTGCAAATGCTGTTCCTGAAGACTCATCGGGAGGAAGCGCTGGAGACAGTGATATAATCTTTGAAGGAGAAGAGGTGATAGAATGAGCTCTCATGAAGAAAACCTTATCGAAATACTGGAAAAATGAATTCGTACAAGGAGGTTTTGTTTTTACAGTTTTTTCGTTTATTTCAAGCTTCCTGAATTATCTTTTCAATTTTTTCGCAGCGCGTGCTTTAGGTCCTGCAGGATTTGGTGAAATTACCGCGCTATTCTCATATATAACAATTTTTTCTGTTCCAACTATAGTAATGACTCTTGTAGTAATTCAAAAAGTTGGATCAAAAGGTCACGAGTCAGAACGATTTGCTCTCTCTCTTCAGACTTGGTTTTTTGCTCTTGTAAAACGCTGGTGGTTTTTAATAATACTTTCCTTAATACTTTCTCCAATTATTCCGCGGGTGACAAACCTCTCTCCTATAAGTAGCTATACGCTCATACCTCTTGCAATCCTTACTTTTATCGGAGCATTTTACGGAGCCATTTTCCAGGGGTTACGATTGTTTCTTTCATTTTCACTTATAAGTATAACTGCAATTGTGTTAAAACTCCTCGGACCGATATTTGTCCTCGTAGGAGTTGATGGACTTTTAACAATGGTGGTTTTTCTGGTAATTTCAGGCGTTGCAGGAATACTCCTACTTCATACCTTTATGAAAAAATACGTAGTTTCTTCGATATCTCCAAAAAAAACGGCAATCCAGAAAAGATTGAAAGATGCTTTATTCAACAAGCAGGTGATCGTGACATTTTTTTCCGTTCTTGCAATTACTTCATTTAATAATCTCGATGTAATTTTTGTAAAAAAGTTCTTCAGCGCGGGCAGCACTGGTATTTACGGATCGTGGAGCTTGATGGCAAAGATTATTACGTATGTCGTCGGTCCGGCTGTTACGGTGAGTTACATATTCTTTTCCGGTAAAAGACGGCATGAAGGCAGTGAAAAAGTGCTTTTGTTATCTCTCGGAGCTCTTTTTCTCGTTGCCCTTGGAAGCTTTATTGCGTATAAGTATTTCCCCACACTCCTTATTCAGATGTTTTTCGGCAAAAGATTCCTTTCTGTTTCTCCTTATCTTCCGCAAGCGAGTATCTTTGGCTCGTTATACTCTGTGATTACATTTATTAATAGTTACTTTCTTGCAAAAAAAAGCAATTTTTCATTACTTTTACCACTTACTATACCTATATACGCAACTTTACTTTTCCTCATACCAAAGGAGATCAGTAGTATCATGACTCTTAATATTTACTTTTCTTTATGTGTGGCCTGTCTCTATCTTATTGCGGCAAGCTCAAGATTTCTCTATAATATGCCCCAATGGAAGTAAAGCAACCAAACCACTTCTTAAGTCTTATTATTCCGGTTTATAAACAGGAGAGAACGATCGTAAAAAATATTAAGAGACTCAAGTCGGTTCTCGACAACATTCGTTATGATTACGAAATCATTGCGGTTATTGACGGACTTGTCGACAAATCTTTAAGGAAGATTAAGGACGCAGCGCTGGCAAAAGTTTTAACACTTGCTTACATAAAAAACCAAGGAAAGTCCTACGCTATTCGCCTCGGCATGACCAAAGCAAAAGGGGACTATGTGATGTTCATTGATTCAGGAATGGAGATCGACCCGAATGGAATCTCCATGCTGCTTGAGCATATGGAATGGTATGATGCTGACATTATCGTGGGGTCAAAAAGACATCTTGCATCCCGGGTAAAGTATCCCTTATTAAGAAAAGTTCTGAGTTATGGATACTACTATATGGTCAAAATGTTGTTTGGTATTAAGGTACGCGACACACAGGCTGGAATAAAGGTGTTTAAGAAAAGAGCTCTTGAAAAGATCCTTCCACGTCTAATTGAACGTCAGTTTGCAGGAGACCTTGAGTTTCTAGTTGCAGCAGACACGCTGGGATTTAACCGGATATACGAGGCTCCGATAAAACTTGATTACAGTATGTCGCCGGTAACTTCAGCTGCGACGCTAAAAGCGATCGTTGGCATTCTTGTTGACACTCTCTCTATTTATTATCGTAAAAATTTTATCTCTCACTATCGTAAACAGCCTAAGAAACTTGCAAAACCCAAAGGATTAAAGGTTGTACGTACATAAAAATCATGGCAAAAAATCTCTTTGTTTCTGTTGTCGTTCCTGTTAAAGCGCTTTCATACTACCTTCTTCATGAAAATCTTCCGGAATTATTCCGTCAAACATATAAAAATTATGAAGTACTAGTCCTTCCCAATAACCCCTCTTTGTATGACATCACGCTATTAAAGAGATATAAAAAATTGCGCATAATCCCAACGGGAAAGATTACGCGGCCTGCGCAAAAAAGAGATATCGGAGTTAAAGAATCAAAAGGAAAAATAATCGCCTTTTTGGATGACGATGCATATCCTGATCCACATTGGCTGGAAAACGCCGCAAAATCGTTCAAAGGAAAAAAAACATTGGCGGTATGTGGACCCGGGGCAATCCCAAAAGAAGTCAATCTGTGGGAAAAAATCTTTGATGAAGTTTTGAAAACGTGGATTGGATCAGGTGGATTTACATATAGATTTACACCCGGGAAAAAGCGGTATGTCGACGATTATCCTTCCATGAATTTCATAATTCTTAAAAAAACCTTTTTGAAGCTTGGAGGATTTAATAGCGATTACTGGCCTGGTGAAGATAGTAAGCTTTGCAATGATCTTATCGTAAAAGAAAAGGGAAGGATTCTTTACGATCCTTCAATTCTTGTTTACCACCATAGGAGAAATAAACTAAAGGGTTTTCTCAAACAACATGCGAATTACGGATTCCATCGGGGCGCCTTTTTCGCACATGGAGACAAAAACTCTAGGGATGTTGCGTATCTTGCTCCCACTTTCTTTATTCTATATTTAATTGCACTAGTACTATATTATTTTGCTATAAGTTTATTAAAACTTCCTAACTCTAAAGTTTTTCTCCTTCCATTCGCTCCTGCGGTCGCTTACGGTTTACTAATGAGCCATCTTTTTGTAAAATCAATTTTTAACACCCGCAACCCAATTATAGGTTTGGGAGCCATGGGAGTTCTTATTTTAACTCATGTAACATATGGCATAATGTTTATAAAAGGATACCGAAAAGGAATAGATAAAACGCAAAGCATATATGACTGACCCAAACATACAAACGGTTAAAAAAGACGATATCGAAATCAAGATCATCCGGGATAAGTGCATCAGTGCGGCGACATGTGTCGTATATGCTCCAAGCACCTTTGACCTCGACAAAGAAAATATAGCAATCATAAAAGGAGGAAATTGGGATAGACTCGAGAAGATTATAGCTGCGGCTCAATCCTGTCCTACTATCGCTATAGAGGTATACCAAAAGGGAAAGAGAATTTACCCTAAGTAAATTGTTGGTATACTAAGAATATATGCTACCGGCTTTTCTCATTACATTCCGCGAAGTAATCGAAGCAGCGCTTATTGTCGTAACAATATTGGGAATCCTCGTGAAGCTTCATCAAGGGAAGGGGATAAAAACAGTGATATATGCGACGACGGCAGCCGCTGTAGCGAGTATTGCTCTGGTTGGGATTGGGAGTCTTTTGGGATTCCAGATGCAAAAACTCTATTCCGGAAGGACAGAGGAACTTATCGAGGGTGTATTGATGATTCTTTCTGCCGTATTTATTACATGGGCAGTCTTTTTCTTACATAAGTCGTTTTCCCGGTATAAAATTCATTTGCTCAAAAGCGTTAAGGAAAAAATTGAGACAGAGGAACAGAAAGGCTTGTTTTTCCTTGTCTTTACGGCTGTTTTTCGGGAGGGATTCGAAATCGCATTATTTCTTTCGACCATATATTTTTCTTCTAATCCAACGAGTATTTTTATAGGATTTACTAGCGGAGCTCTAGTTGCGCTGGTTGTTTCTTTTGCTCTCTTTACCTCACTCGTAAAACTTCCGCTACACTATGCCTTTAGAACGACAAGTATTCTCCTTGTTTTGTTTGCCGCGGGCTTACTGGGACGGGGTGCACATGAATTCACCGAGGTGGGCTTTTTCCCGGAAATGGGTAAAATTACGCTCGCGTTTATTCCACACACGTCTTCTTTTATGGGCAGTCTGATACAGATAGTGTTTGGACTGACTAAAACAATGGATGCCATGCAGCTTGTTTTTTACTCTGCTTATACACTCTTCATGATTCGATTTTTATTCTTTAAAAGAAAAAAGAATAGCCTCCCAGCTTGACATTGACTTAAAGAAGCGCCTATACTATAGATGATGACGAAGTCTCAAAAAAGATCAGTCAATGGTCTTCTGAAAACTGCCAACACGCGCGGAGAAAAGATCAAGCGTCTTAAGGATATTGTAGTAGTTGTCGGATATCCTCCAATCAAGTCTGCTAAAGGAGTACCTCTTCTTTCTCAAAACCGACAATTTCAGTACTTCAATGCAGCCACGTATATCTACCCCATGGTTCCTGCCTACGCAGCCTCAAATCTTCAGCATAAAGGATACAAAGTTTACTGGATGGATGGTATTTCTGAGCGAAAAGAATACGACGTATGGATTGAGGAGCTGAAAAAAAGCAAGGCTGACTATCTTCTGGTAGAAACCAAGTCCCCGATCGTGAAGACCCACTGGAAACAAATCAATGATCTCAAGGAAAAACTACCTAACCTTAAGCTGATTTGGGTGGGGGATCATGTTACGTACATTCCGCTTGAGCTTTTTGAAAACAGTAATGTTGATTACGCAATTACAGGCGGAGATTATGACTTTGTCATCGTAAATCTGCTCAATCATATATATAAGGGAGAGGAACTTGAAGGCGGCGTATATTGGAGATCAACAAATAAAGATGTAAAGGCAAAGCCAACAGCAAGTAACACATTAAAAAACGGTACTACCGTACATAATAGCGGGTCTACATCGCTACGTCACAACCTTGACGATCTGCCGTTTGTTGATCGCGATCTTACCAGATGGGAACTCTACGCCTATGAAAACGGCAATTATAAATATACACCGGCAACCTACATGTATTCGGGACGCGACTGTTGGTGGAACCGTTGCACGTTCTGTGTCTGGGATCACACCATAAATCCGCTCGGATCATATCGAAGCTTTTCTCCAGAGCGATTATTTGCCGAAGTAAAACACGTAGTGGATAAATACGGTGTTAAAGAGATTTTTGATGATGCAGGAACCATGTTTATCGGACCCAAATTAAAGAGATTTTGCGAGCTCCTAATCGAGAGCGGCTACAATAAAAAAGTGTGTTATGGCTGCAATATGAGGTTTAACGCCCTCAACCAAGAGTATTACGACCTTTTAGGTAAAGCCCGCTTTAGATTTATTCTGTACGGCATGGAATCGGGAAACCAAAGAACCCTTGATAAGCTTGATAAGGGAACCAAAGAAGTTGACGCCATTAACGGTCCCCGCATGGCAAGAAAAGCCGGTCTAGATCCGCATATAACCATCATGCTTGGGTATCCATGGGAAACCTACAAGGAAGCACAAAGAACCATTGCTATTGCAAAATATGCCTTTAAAAAAGGCTATTACGAGACGATGCAAGCGACAATAGTTATCCCGTATCCAGGAACGCCTCTTTATCAGGAATGTAAAGAAAAAGGTTGGCTTCTGACAGACGACTACGATAAATTTGACATGAGACAGTCCGTCATGAAAACACCGTTTCCTGTTAAAAAGATTTATGAACTCGAACAGGATCTTTATTCGGCTTTTATGACTCCGCAGTATATTTTTAGAAAATTAGCGGGAATACGGAGTTTTCATGACTTTAAGTATCTTTTTTACATGGGATGGAAGCTTATTGGTCATCTTTTAGATTTTGACCCAAACCAAACTAAAGTAAGTTGGAGATCTCCTAAATTTTGGAAAAACGCTTACAAGAAACTCAGTAAGCACTTTTTCTCTCCCAAAACTTCAGTTGATGCAGAGAAATCAGCAATACGTCTAGCCGACAGTGCAGTAAATCTTTAGGAAATTTCTACTGACTCCAAAGCGCGGAATCATGTAAAAGCTTCTGTGTTCGTTCATTAGTAGGTTCAAACTCCAAGACTTTGGTAAAAAATTTTCTGGCTTTAACTCTATCTCCTTCTTGGTAATAAATAGCTCCTAAATTAAAATAGAGCTCAGAGCTTGCCTTAATATAGCGATCTGAATTTTTTGGCAGTCTTTCTATCGCTTTTTTCGTATACGCTTCAGCCTTATCGTAAGCGCCTCGTATGTAATAAATTACCCCGATATTTTGATACGGCTCCCACGCCCATGGATTAAGTTTTACCGCCTTTTCTGACATTTCAAGAGCTTTTGAAGTATTATTAGTTTTTAAATATACCGATCCAAGATTTGCATATGCTCTTGGTTCTTGCGAATTTAACCTGATAGCGATTTCATATTCTCTTTGAGCCTCCTTAAGCCTCCCTGTTTCTTCGTATTCAACTCCTAAACTATAATGTCCTTGGTAGTAGTTCGGGTAGGAGTTTACAGTTGCAAGCCACAATGTTTCTGAATTTTTCCAATCCGTATTTCTCACCATGGTCCGCGCCATTAAAGCAATCATAATAATGATAAAAAGCGCCCACCCGAGATTTCTCGCTTTTTCCTTTTCAATTAATTTGACTAGTAAATATCCTGCTAAAAAAATAATTCCCAAGCTTCCCAGATAGACATATCTCTCTGCCACTATCCAATTGATACCAAACGGTGAGAGTGTAGGAGATAAACTGATGAGGAAAAAAAATAACCAGAAAAATAAATGTTTATTTTTTTTGAAGGCGATAGCGATAGCAGCTAGAAATCCTATAAAAATACTTAGTCTTAAGATATAATCCAGCACGCTTATTTTGATTTGGGAGTGATAGATCGATAATTTATCCGGCCATATGATTAACTCTAAATAGGAACTAATCGAGTAGGGAATAAGTATCAAGGAATTGTTAATGATTGGTTTTCTATCATATTTGGTCTGAATCTCTAATAAACGGCTATCTAGTGCCGGAAAAGCGACCAGGAAAAAAAAGAAAAAGGCCAGGAAAAAAAAGGGTATAATTTTTTTCCAATGTCTTTGGATACTGCCAAAAGCTATTTCATAGACCATTAGTATAAAGGGGAACACTATTGCTTTTTCTGACGTAAATAAAGCGAGAAAAAAAAATAAGACTGACAGCAAATAAACATTTCTTTTTTTAATGGATAAAACATAACAGAGAAGAGAAGCAAGTATGAAAAAACTGTGCTTTACATATGGGCCCCCTGATATCCACGTTACTGACTCTGTTAAAATTGGATGTACGGCAAAAAGAGAGGCTGTAACGAAAGCGATTGTAGAAGTTGTCAAAATCGACAAAAGTAAAAAGACTAAATATACTGATCCCAGATGAAACAAAATATTAGCCAACCTAAACACTGAGGAGTTGGGACCAAAAATATTGATCACTGTAAAGTATTGAACCAGCTGGGTAGATCGAAGGTCCTTATTTGCTAACGATTTAAATGACTCAGTTTGCGACTTTTCGACTATAGAGGTGATGTCGTCTACTACAAAATTATTTCCTAAAGAATTTACGTAGACAATAAAAACGAGGATTGTCAGAGTAAGAAAAACTATTTTTTTATTTTTTAATAGATTATTAGCGTATTCCACCTTTATAAATATTGAGTAATTATATACTATGATAAGATCTCTAATTTCGTCATTTCAACTGGTACTATTTTGTTAAAATATCTAGCATGGTAAATTACCTCTCTGTAGACTTAGAATCCTGGGCATCGCCAAATCTTCCGGAATTTGTAAATCTCCCCAGCAAAAAGAAAAAAGCGCTAGATAAGGGACATATAAAAAAATCAGCCCTGGCGATTCTAGAAATTTTGAAAAAAAGTAATATTAAAATTACATTCTTTGTAGTAGGACAACTCTACGAATGGTATCCGGAAGTAGTAGAAAAAATAGCGACAGATGGTCATGAAATCGCGTATCATACTCACGCTCATGATGTACTTGAGGACAAAACTACTTTAGTAAGAAGCATTAATCTTTCAAAAAAATTCTTGCAAAGATACAAACCTATTGGATTTAGGGCACCCAGAATTTACATGGATACTTCTCATTTACATGTGTTAAAAAAGTATGGTTTCAAATATGATTCTTCTACATATGGACCTTTCTCTGAAAAAAGGAAGATTGACGGCGTTTATGAATTTCCTGTAAGCGCGATAGGTAAAATTCCTATCGGCTCTGGATATTTTATTGGCTTGCTAGGCAAGAACGTAAACCTTTTGTATAGAACCGTTAATAAAAAAAATGTACCGGTTATTTCCTTTATACATAATTGGCAGGTTGTAAGAGCCCATAAACCAACCTTTCCTACGACTTTGCATATTATCACTCATCCTTATTATCTCCCTTATTTGACTGATTGCTTTCGGAGTTTTGAGTATTTGCTAAAAAAGCTCAGTATTGCTCCTATGAAAAATTTGTTAAAATAGTCATTTATGACTTCTCAAAAGGATTACTGGGATAAGAAAATAACTGAATGGTCTTCAGCTTCCTACGGCAGAAAATCTAGCATAAGTTTCTTGGAGAAAGTAGCTACTTACTTCCGCTCTGTTGATAAAAGAAAAGATGCAGCCATTAAAATTATTTCACCTTTGATAAAAAATAAAGTTATTTTAGACCTGGGTTGCGGACTGGGTGAATTTGCTTTTGGGATTCTTCGTTACAAACCAAAAAAAGTAATCGCACTTGATATCTCACCAAACGCAGTTAAGCAAGCGAGACTTTTTGCAAAAAAAAAGAAGATACATGGAAAAGTTAGGTTTGAAGTATCTGATGTAGTCAAGACAAAAAAACTTCCCGAAAGCGACATCGTCATTGGACTTGGTTTCATTGATTATCTTACCCTCCCGCAATTAAAAAATTTGTTTAGAATGATAGGAAAAAAACCATATTTGTTTTCTTGCTTTGAAAAGAAATTCTCACTCTTCAATTTGCTTCATAACATTTATCTTATTTCGCAAAATTGTCCAGGGGCATATAAGCATACCCGCAGCGAAATTAGGAACATTGTTCCAAAAGGCATGAAACTATCATTTATCACAAAAGATGGCCTTTTGTTTATAACCAACCTACATGAGTCGTAAAGATTTCCCTCTGGTTTCCGTAATAATAACTACTAAAAATGAGGAGAAAAATATCGAAAATTGTCTCCTGTCAATTCAAGGACAAAAATTTCCAAAAAGCCAGATTGAAATAATTGTCGTTGACAATCATTCTACGGACGATACAACTACTATTACTCGTAAGTATACTCATCAGATTTATCAAAAAGGACCGGAACGATCAGCACAAAGAAATTACGGAGCTAGAAAAGCAAAAGGTAAGTATTATTTATATCTTGATGCAGATATGGCGCTCTCTCCAAGCGTAATTGAAGAATGTGTGAAAAAAATGGAAAAAAATAAAGAATTTGTTGCGCTATACATTCCTGAGATTATAATAGGAGAAGGATTTTGGTTAAAAGCTAGAAGATTTGAGAGATCTTTTTATAATTCAACGGTCATTGATTGCGTTCGTTTTATAAGAATAAGTAAGTTTAGAGTTATTGGTGGATTTGATGACGCAATGTCTGGCCCCGAAGATTGGGATTTTGATAAAAGAATTAGATTAATTGGTAAAACCAGTATTATTAAGGCTCCTCTTTATCATAACGAAACAGGGTTCAGTTTAAGTGAATACCTTAGTAAAAAAAGTTACTACTCGAAAAGCCTTAAAAAATACATAAAGAAATGGGGCCGTGATGACCCAGATATAAGAAAGCAGCTTGGACTGTGGTATAGATATATCGGCGTTTTTACAGAACGAGGTAAGTGGCAAAGATCCCTCCGACACCCTTTTCTTACAATAAAAATGCTCATACTTCGTGTTCTTGTCGGAATACAATATATTATTTCCAAAATAAAATAAAAACTGTCCGACTTGATATTAGTCATGGTTGAAACTCTTTACGAAGTCCTGTAGTAATATTTGATTTTACTTACTCTATTTAGTATTCTAAGAGGATCAATATGGTTAAAAAGAATACCAAATGTAGAATTTGCTCAAGGCGAAAATTTACAAAATTTCTCATTCTCGGTCCACAACCTCCGGCAAATGCATTCCTGAGAAAAAAGGATTTAAAAAAACGCGAAAAATTTTATCCTTTGGATGTATATTTCTGTCATACGTGTAATCTTGCCCAACTTCTTGACATAGTAAGTAAAGAAGAACTTTTCAGAAATTATATTTATTTTACTTCCGGTATGCCGAAAATTTCAGATCACTTTAAAAACTATGCACTTCATGTAATAAAAAAATTTCTTAAGCCAAATGACTTCGTAGTAGAAATAGCAAGTAATGACGGTGTGCTTTTGGAGTTTTTTAAAAAAAGAAGGTTCAAAACATTAGGTATCGAACCAGCATTAAATATCGTAAAAGTGGCAGGAAAATTGGGAATTGAAACGATTCCAAAGTTCTTTAGTGAGCGATTAGCAAAGCAAATAGCGAAAAAGTATGGAAAAGCCAAGATTATTATGGCAAACAACGTTGTGGCGCACATAGACGATCATCAAGATCTGTGCAGGGGACTTAATGCACTTCTGTCCGAAGATGGAGTCTTTATTCTTGAGGCGCCGTATCTTATCGATATGTTCGAAAATCTAACTTTTGATACAGTCTACCACGAACACCTCTCTTTTTTAGCAATTCGTCCGTTAAGTTATTTATTCAACCTCCATGGTTTAGAAATTTTTGATGTACAAGTAGTTCCAGTGCAGGGTATGTCTATACGCGTTTTTGCCGGAAAAAAGGGAAGACATAACATAAAACCTATTGTAAAAAAACTTATAAAAAAAGAGTTGAGCTGTAAATTGGATAAACTGGGTACCTATAAAAAACTTGCTTTAAGAGTCTCAGAATCCAAAAGTAAACTCATGGCGCTTTTAAAGAAATTTAAAAAGCAAGGGAGAACAATAGCCGGATACGGAGCTCCCGCCAAGGGCAATACTATATTAAACTACTATAAAATTGGGACTGACATCCTGGACTTTGCCATTGAACACTTACCTTCGAAGCAGGGCCTTTACACACCTGGAACACATATTCCAGTCGTTCCTCCTGATTACGCCAAACAACACGAACCTGATTATTATCTTATGCTTGCATGGAATTATAAAAAAGCGATTTTAGAAAAAGAGAAAAAGTTCAGGAAAAAGGGTGGAAAGTTTATCATACCCGTGGGGGATGAAATAGAGGTGCTATGAAGAAGAATTCAAAAAAAATTCTAATTTGCGGAGGTGCAGGTTTTATGGGCTCACACTTCACCCGGCATATTTATACAAAATATCCGAAATATAAAATCTACAATTACGACCTTTTGACATATGCCGGGAATTTAGACAATTTAAGAGATATTGTAGAAAAAGAAAAAAAACTTCTAAAGAAAAATCGGCGATATAAGTTTATAAAAGGCGACATCAATGACAAGGTGCTTCTTGAATCTCTGATAAAAAAAGAGCAGTTCGATGTAGTGATAAATTTTGCTGCCGAATCACATGTGGACAGATCTATCCTCAACGCAATCGAATTTATACGGACAAATATTCAAGGAGCATATATTTTGTTGGATCTCGTATACAGACTGAATGTACCTCGGTACATCTACATCTCTACGGATGAAATCTACGGAGATATCCCAATGGGGAGGAAAGCCACTGAATTGTCCCCCTTGCAGCCAACAAATCCCTATTCCGCGTCAAAGGCAAGTGCCGATCTGATGGTACAATCCTATATTAAGACCCATAAGGTTCCGGCAATCATTCTAAGAAGCTCAAATAACTATGGTACTCATCAAAACCCGGAAAAACTTCACTCGCTGGTCATCACTAATCTTCTTGAGGGAAAGCAAATTCCAATTCATGGTAAAGGGAATCATGAAAGAAGCTGGCTCAATGTCAAGGACTTTTGCACTGCATTGGACCTCATTCTTCATAAAGGGAAAAGTTTTGAGATTTACAATGTTTCGGGCGAAGAAAAAAATAATCTTGAGGTTATCCGCACTATAGCTCGTATTTTAAAAGTTAACTATAAAAAATTTATATATCATGTACACGACCGCCCCGGACCAGATTTTCGATATGCGCAAAGTCATAAAAAAATTACAAGAGAGCTTGGCTGGAAACCATTGAATTCCTACAAAGAAAGCATCGGGGATATAATTTCATGGTACGAAACGAATGTGAAGTGGTGGAAAAAAATTAAGAAAAATCCCGATTTTTCAAAACATTACGATAAGCAAGCAAAAGGCTACTATACCTTCGAAGAAGCAAAGAATTATCACCGACATTGGGTACAGGAAGATAATCCCGATGAAATCTAGACAAAATTAATATACAATAGCACCTTACCGATGAAACACATAAGAAAAGTTAAAGCATTTCACAAAGACAAAAGAGGAAAGCTCAGCTACCTTACCCACGAGAAAATGAGGATAAAGGATGTACTTGCAATCTCTTCAAAAAAAGGCGCTGTCAGAGCCAATCACTATCATAAAAAGGATACCCACCTCATTTATCTTATAAAAGGAAAGTTTAAGTACATCACCAGAGTCCTGGGAAAAAAGAAATCCAAATCAAAGACCATTGTCATTAAAGCCGGTGAAATCGTTGTTACGCCTCCTAAACTCGCTCATAAAGTTGTCTTTCTTGAAGACTCCTTTATGGTAGTGGTAACAACTGAATCTAGAGTTCAGTCTAAATACGAGGCAGATACGATCAGGCTAGAAGTAGAGAAATAGTATGATAGTGGAGTTTGTAGATCTGAAACGGCAATACGCCACTATCAATAAAGAAGTTAGTAAGGCGATTTCGAATGTTTTGTCCCGCCAGACTTTCGTACTGGGAAACGTACTGGAAAAATTCGAGTCTTCATTTGCATCTTACTTGGGAATCTCTTATGTGGTAGGGGTAGATAATGGCACAGACGGACTTAATTTAGCACTAGAGGCTCTTGGTATTGGGAAGGGTGATGAAGTAATAACCCCTGTCAATAGTTTTATATCAACTACTTTCTGCATAACCAACGCCGGAGCTACACCGGTTTTTGTAGATGTAGATCCCGACACTCACCAGCTGAACATTAATCAAGTCAAAAAAAAGATTTCCAAAAAAACACGTGCTATCTTACCAGTCCATTTATATGGCGCTGCGTGCGATATCGAATCCCTCGTCAAAATTTGTAAAAAACACAGAATTTTTCTCGTTGAAGATGCCTGTCAAGCGCAGGGATCGAGTTATAAAAGGAAAAAGCTTGGCACGTTTGGCGTCGCTGGTGTATTTAGTTTTTACCCAGGAAAAAATCTTGGAGCATACGGCAATGGTGGAGCAATCGTGACAAAAAGTAAAAGTCTCTATATGAAGCTCCTTAAACTTAGAAATTTTGGTCAGCAAAAGAGGTATTATCATGACTCAGTTGGCCACAACTCAAAACTGGATGACATTCAGGCAGCAGTACTTTCTGTTAAATTAAGACATCTTGATGATTGGAATAAAAAAAGGAACAAACTCGCAGAAATCTATAAAAAAATGCTTAAGGATTTAAAGTTTCCAAAAATATTAAAGGACTCCAAATCCAATTTCCATCTTTTAATAATTGAGTGTAAACATCGTAGCAAACTACAAGCATATCTTCTAAAGAAAGGAATAAAAGCGCAGATACATTATCCTGTGCCGATTCACCTTCAAAAGTGCTATAAACGTCTAGGATACAAAAAGGGAGACTTTCCGGTAGCTGAAAAACTGGCAAGTACTATTTTGTCTCTTCCTATTTATCCCGAACTCCGTAAAAAAGAGGTAGAATATATTGCCCGAGAGGTAAATAATTTCTATGGCACGTAATTTTAACTTCGATTTCGACATTCATAAGAAAAACAGTTATATGTATTTTTGGACACAGGAGTACATGATTGCGACGTATGAAGCGGCTTATATGACCGCCTTTAATTTTAAAGGAAAAACAATTTTAGATGTAGGAGTAGGAAGGGGAAGAACTTTTGAGATATATAAAGCTCTCGGCATAAAAGATGTCGTGGGAATTGACGTTGAAAGGAAAGAAGTAAAATATACGCCGAAACAAGCAAGAAAAGTGGGACTTAATTTAAAACTCGTTTTGGATTCTCCGAGCAATATAGGACTTCAAAAAATTCCGGACAAAAGTTACGAAGTCATAGCTCTTATGAACATTCTATTCTGTTTGCCTGATGATGAAAGTAGGTTTCGAATCATTAATGAAGTCAAGCGGATATTAAAACCTCGAGGAGTACTTATCGTACTTGACATGCAAAGACCTTCACTTATGTGGCTTATAAGCACAATGTTTTGGAAAAATTGGAAGTTCAGATCAAAGAAGGAGCTAATTGAAATGTTTAAGCCTCTTCGGCTTATATCGTACAAGCCTTCAAATCATTTTTACAGTATAAATATCATCGCAGATGCTGTCGGAAAATTATTTGGCCCAAAAGTTTTTTACAAGTTAGAAAGTTTATTCCGCTTTTTACGCATTCCCGGCTCAACTAGATCTTTTGTCTTTAAAAAATAAACCCTACTCATGACTCATATCAAGCGGGTACTTCTCATAACTCCATTTGCTCCACCACAACTGGGTGGAGCCGAAACTCATCTCGAAGATCTGTATGAATATCTCCGTCATGAAAATTACAATGTCACCCTGCTGACCTATAAACCGCTCGTAGGAAGAGTGGATACCAAATCAATTGAAAAGAAAAAAAACTTAACGATCTACCGATATCAGTGGTTTGGAGAGAATCTATTTGCGAAGTTTGAGTCATATCCTCCTATTTTTAATTTCCTATATATTACTCCGTATCTTTTAGTCAGATCTTTTATACATATGCTTTTAAACAAAAACAAATATGACTTAATTCATGTTTTTGGACTTAACGCCTCCTTTATAGGACGTTTTCTTAAGCTTGTATTCAATCAAAAAATAGTCATGTCCTCGGAGGCTTTATATGATTTTGTACCCGGAAGTTTTTTTGCTAAAGTTGCCCGCTGGGTATTGAAGGATCTTGATGCGATCCTCGTTGGATCTGAAGAATCACGCGATGAGTTTGTTAAATTAGGTCTTCCAAAAAAAAAGATTATTGTCTATATTCACTGGATACGACTTAAAAATTTCAAGCCTGCAAATAAAGATCTGCTTAAGAGAAAACTCGGTTGGAAAAACAAATTCACCGTGCTTTACGTCGGCAGGTTGATCCGGATTAAAGGAATTAGAGTTTTTATCGATGTTGCAAAACAAGTGGGTCCTTCCATTCAGTTTAAAATAATTGGTGACGGGGGACCTGAGTTGGATTATGTTAAGAGTACCGTGGCAAAACTTTCAAACACAGAATATTTAGGAAAAATTCCAAATACAAAGATCGGTAAATATTTTGCGGCATCTGATGTTTATATATATCCTGCACTTTACAATGAGGATTTGGCACGTGTCCTCCTTGAGTCTATGGCAGCAGGAACTCCTGTAATAAACAGCAATCAGGGCTCTGGAGTATACCGCTTGACTAAAGACGTAGGATACGTTTTAAAACCGAATCCAAAAGAGATAAGACAAAAGATTATTTACCTTAGTAAGAATCCTGAAATTGCGAAACAGATGTCTTCTTCATCGATAAAATTTGCTCGTCAATTCGGCCCAAAGCTTGGTAGAATAATAACTCAAACGTATGAAAAAATCCTCAAGAAAAACAACTGACCCTACATTAATAATTCAAAAAAAATTAGCTAACCCGATCATAACATTCCTTAGCGATACTCCCATAACAGCAAATCAAGTTACAATTTGCAACTTCCTCATTTTTGCTCCTCTCTCTGCATATTTTTTCTTTAGGGGCGGTTTTTCAAATAATATCTTAGGGCTAACTGCAATCGTAATCTATTCTTTTTTTGATTTGGTAGATGGAGGACTAGCTAGAAAGAAAAATATCCAGTCATCTTTAGGTCGTTGGCTTGACATGAGCCTTGACACAATGCTCCAAACCACTATCATGTTTGTCATTACACTCAACATTCTCATGAGTGGAAATGAAATGTGGCGATTAATGGCGCTTTTGCCATTATTCGGACAAGGAATAGCGAATGTTTTAGGAATGAGACTTACTCTTGAATTTGATATAGATGCGTACATTGGTAATGTCACACTTGAAAAACTCTTTAAAAAAAATAGGTCATTATTTGACCGTTTTATGAAGAATATGATTGCGCCAACAGATATTTTTTTTCTTAGTTTATTTACTCTACGACTCTATATGCTTGTTGGAATTTTTCTTAATATTCTCGAATATACATTTATTCTTTTCGGAATAGCTATTATTGTTAGATCTTTAAGTATGTATCTTATATTGTCTTTTCATTACGCTAAACCTGCTCTCTCAAAAAAATACGCAACTTTTTCATATCTTGATCATTTTCAAAAATAGCATATGTCTCTTCGTCATATTATCGACAACAAAACGCGGATACGTCTTTTGAGAAGGCTGATTAAAAAAAATAAATTTATAAGAGTAATAGAGGCACATAATGGTTTAAGTGCCCTCCTTGCCAATGATACAAAAATTAAGTTAGAGACTGGTAGAGAAAAGGAGTTCGATGCTATTTGGGAAAGTAGTCTGACAGACTCAGCTTCAAAGGGATTCCCCGATATTGAGGTCGTAAGTTTTGATTCAAGACTACATACCATAAACGAGATTTTAGAAGTTACCAGTAAGCCTTTAATAGTGGATGGAGACACAGGAGGAGATTTCAACCAGTTTGAATATGCTGTAAAGCGATTGGAAAGAGCTGGTGTCTCAATGGTTATTATAGAGGATAAAACTTTTCCTAAGCGCAATAGTCTGGAAGCAGGAACAAAGCAGGATTTAGAAAAAATCGAGGTGTTTGCTGAAAAAATTAAAAGAGGTCAGAAAATTAAAATACATAAGGATTTTATGATAGTCGCTCGTATGGAAAGTCTTATCGTAGGGCACGGAATTAAAGAAGCTCTTAGAAGAGCCAGAATATGTCTTAAGGCCGGTGCCGATGGTATTATGATACATTCTAAACGAACAGAACCTACAGAAATTTTAGAATTTGCAAAAGAATATTATAGAAAATTTCCTAAAAAACTACTCAAAGATAAAGTTTTGATTGCTGTTCCTACTACTTACAATACGATAACTGATTCTGAGCTTAATAAAAACGGCTTTCATATAGTAATTCACGCAAACCATCTTCTCAGATCCTCCTTTATAGCTATAGAAAATACTGCAAAAAAAATCCTTCTTAATGACAGATCTTTTGAGGTTGAAGGCGAATTAGCAACGATTCGAAAAATATTTCATAAAGTTGGATTTATGACGGTCAAGGAAAAAGATAAAAAAGCAGCTGACAAACTTAAATCGAAAATAAAAGTTATAATTCCTGCCGCTGGAATAACAGACTTAACAAAGAAGCTAAAATCTTCAATATCTCTAATCGACATAAACGGGAAAAAAGTGCTCCAACGACAGATAGAAGTGCTTGCCAAGGTTGGAATAGATAATATTATCGTTGTAACTGGATTTGAAAAAGATAAGTTCGGTTTAGAAAACCTTAGATACTATGTAAATAAGGACTACGGCACAACTGGAGTTCTTGCCACTTTATTTAAAGCAGAACGAGAGATGAATGGACCATTTGTAACCTTATTTTCAGATGTGCTCTTTAATCAAAGCATAATAAATAATTTAGTTGTTCAATCAGCTCAAGCAGAAGCAGATATTGTCCTTGTAGTTGATGAATCGTATAAAAATCATCGACATTCAAAGTACAAAAAACTTGATCTTGTAAGAACTAATAAAACCAATGCTATGGAACCTATACGAAAATTAACTGATAGTTTAGATGAACAAGTTGTTTATATAGGAAAAAACCTAACAGATAAAATGGTTCATTATGAATTCATTGGAATTGCCTACTTTTCTAAAAAGGGAGCTACTGTCTTAAAAGAAGTATATCATTCACTTACGAAAAAAAGGGCCCGTTTGTCTTCATTCACTGATGTCGTCCAAGAAATTGTTGACCGAGGATATCAAGTAAAAATTCTAAAAACATACAAGGGGTGGATGGAAATTCACAACGAAGATGATATTAAACTTGCGGGTAAATTTTACCGCAACAGTTAATACATATGATTAATCCTAAAATCTTTTTTAAAATCCTTGGAGAAAAAGATATTCAATTTTATACTGGAGTTCCGGATTCAGTATTGAAAGAGTTTTGCGCGTATGTAGTCGATCACATAGATACCTCAAGGCATGTAATAGCCGCTAATGAAGGAAATGCTGTAGCTATCGCCACAGGCTACTATCTCTCAACCGGAAAACCTGCTCTGGTATACCTACAAAATTCGGGTTTGGGAAATGCCGTAAACCCTTTGACCTCCCTGACATCATCACAGGTCTATGGAATTCCAATTCTGCTTCTTATCGGATGGCGGGGGGAACCTGGCAAGCAAGATGAACCGCAGCATAAACCGATGGGAAAAGTTCAAAACAAACTCTTAAAAATTCTGGATATTCCGTATGCAAAACTCGGAAATACAAAACGAAGTGCTTCATCTGCCGTAAGAAAGGCGCAAGCGCATTTCAAAAAGAAAAATTCTCCATTTGCAATTATTGTAAGTACTCATTCATTTTCGAAATACAAGAGTAAGGACAGGAAACAAAAAAAGTATCCAATGACTCGGGAAGCTGCACTTATTACGATCCTCTCTTTATTGGGAAAAAATGACATAGTGGTTTCGACAACCGGTAAAACATCGCGAGAACTCTATAAATTAAGAATTTCGAACAAAGAAGATCCTAAGATAGACTTCCTTTGCGTAGGCAATATGGGACATGCCTCTTCTATAGCGTTGGGACTTGCAAAAACACAGCCAAAAAAAACGATCTGGTGTCTAGATGGAGATGGTTCGATGATAATGCATATGGGATCGATGGCGGTGATAGGTCAACAAAAACCTAAGCACTTTGTACATGTGCTTTTTAATAACTTCGTACACGACTCTGTAGGAGGACAGCCCACCGCGGCTGATTCAATTGATTTTACTACAATCGCAAAGGGGAACGGCTATATCTCAACAGCGTCGGTCAAGACGGGAAGAGAACTGAAAAAAGAATTGCAGCGTGCAAAAAGAAGACAAGGTCCTGTATTTGTCGAGGTGCTGTGTCAAAAAGGATCCCGCAAAAATCTTGGTAGACCTCTTACGACTCCTCAGGAAAATAAAGCTTCGTTCATGCAATACATCAAACAAATAAAGAAATGAGGAAAATAATAATCGAAACAAGAAAAAGTGGATATCAAATGCCGACGGAAATCTACTTTGGTCGGGGAACTCTCGGTAAACTATCGAATATTATAAGGAAACAAAAACAGAAAAAGTTTTTATTAGTGACAGGATCTCACCTTGCAAATCATAAGATAAAGAACGGATTGCATAAAACAAAAAAAGTTTTTAATTACCCCTTCAAAATAACAACATCTGATTTTGCTACGATAAACCAGCTTAGTACATATGCCCGAAAAGGATATGATGGAATCATAGCCGTTGGTGGAGGAGCGATTCTTGACAGTGCAAAATCGGCGGCAATCCTTGCTACCAATAACGGTCAAGTCGAGGACTATACAAAAAAGGGCGAAACATTAAAAAACAAAGGAATTTTATATATCGCAGTACCAACTACAGCGGGTACCGGTAGCGAAGTTACACCTTGGGCTGTGGTATGGAGCAAGAATAAAAAATTTTCTTTATCTTCAACAAAATTAATGTTTCCAACAATAGCACTCGTAGACCCCGAGCTTACCGACAGTATGCCGCCAAAAATCACAGCTACTTCAGGTATTGATGCGCTGTGTCAAGCTATAGAAGCCTACTGGAATATACACTCCAACCCGACAACTGATAAATATGCTCTTCAAGCAATCGCTTTACTTACGACAAATCTAAAAAACGTAGTTAGAAAACCTACAAAAAAAACACGGGATCTGATTGCAAAAGGGTCGCTTCTCGGAGGACTTGCTTTCTCAAATACCCAAACCACGATCTGTCATTCAATTTCATATCCGATGACAATTCATTGGAAAATTGCCCATGGCCAGGCTACATCTATAACACTTCCTCTTTTTATTGAATATACATTCCCCATTTTAAGCATCAAAAGGAAAAAAAGGATCCTAGATGCGATAGGAGTAAAAAATACGAAACAGGCATCGGAAAAGATAAGAAGCCTTATAAGTTCTGTTGGATTAAAAACTCGACTATCTGAACTCGGTATTCCCAGAAAGGGGATTAAAACAATTGTAAAGGAGGGCTACGATCCTGAACGCGCTTTAAACGCTCCTCGTATACCAAGTCATAATGAGCTAGAAGAAATGTTAGCGAAAATTTACTAGTATGCTATAATCCTAAACATGCCTCTACTAGAACGAGAACCAAAACATAGGAAAGAAAAAGATGCAACTTTTTCAAAAAGACAAGGTACTCAGATAGCGCGTATAACTGCAGATATAAAACGTGGACCAACCGTTCTTGCAGACGAACTTGATCTAGACCCCTCTGTAGTAAATAATGTTTTAACAGGCGGGGCGCCCACGGATCAGGTAGAGGAAGTAATAGGTGGGATTACCGGTGCATATCCTGTTTCACGTCTCAGTCTTGAGGTAGTACGCGATGATACGGATGAGGGAATTATTATCATGGACCCGATCAATGCAGAGCGAACTAAGCGTACCTTTGAAAGAATCAACGGCAGAGGGGAAAAGGTTAAGTACTATGATTATTTTGATTCCGCAATGAGCGCAATGGGGCCTTTCAGACCTGAACGTATTCATCCTTTAAGAACCGTAAAAGATAGCGATCCTTTAAATCCTGAGGCTGTTTATAACAATGGTCACTTTCTTCATCAGGTTACATTATATGTAGGACCTGTTAATCTGTATTGGAAAGATAGTGAAGGAGCTCATGTTGTCGAGCTTTCCACCGGAGATTCAAGCTATAAGACTCCATATATTCCTCACACGTTTACAAATCGTGATCCACATGACGAGGCATATATTATGGCTGTAACCTTTGGCTCAAAGCTTGACATTGCCGTTCAGCAAGAGTTATCGACACTGCATCCCGACCAAGTGTCGCGAGCGCTCATAGATTTAACCGATTCTCGAAAGTCTTTTGGAGATCTCCTTGCTCAAAAATTAAACGAGTCCCTCCTCTCCCCGTTGCATTTCCCCGAAGAAGAGACATACCTCGATCAAAGACGGGTAGAGGAAATTATAAAAGGAGAAACTATTCCCAACGATACGGAACTCAAAATATTAGCCAGAGAACTTGGAATTAATGTCAGAGATCTTTTACCGCCTGACGTCGTAATTTCTGAGGAGGTTGTAGTCAAAAAATACAATGAGAGCCAACCAAGATTTTTTCCTGATCATAACAATAGAAGTTATGAAATCTTAGAGCTTGCTGGATCAACGAAAACAGCCGCAACAAAAAGCTTTTCAATTAAGCCACTACGGGCAGCAGAATCTAAACAATCGGATTTGGTGTCTACCTCTCACACCTTTGGCTTTAATTATGGGAATAAACCGACGATATTGTTCTGGGAAGGAAAATGTGGAAGAATCAAAGAAAACCTTATAGAACCCAAGGCCTCATTTTATATTAAACCGCTTGTAAATCATGCATTACGATATGAACGGGAACCAAGTAAGTTAATGATCGTTCGGGTCGGTGGGAACCTGTCGGGAGATACGTTATTTGAGCTTTCCTCCTTACCTCCAAAAACACTTCAGAGAATTTCTGAAGAATCGGGGCTTTGGTATTAAATCTATTCGTGTTCTAGAAGTTTTCTTACGGTGATTAAATCTTCCTGATCGTCAATATCCATTCCCAGCTCGGTCTCAAAATAGAGAGGATAAAGGTCCATTTTGGCGGATACTTTGTTAAAGGCGTCTTCCGCGTAGCAATCGGTGACACCTTTCCTTATAAAGCTATCAATTTCGGACATCCAGCAATCCATATCTTTTTTATACAACTTGAATATAGAGGAACAAAGAAAAGTATTGGAACCCTTAGGGCTTAAACCTATATAGATAACCTTTCCATTGGAAACTTCGGCCTTCAGATCTTTAGATCTGATATTTTTTTTTCTGGATACAGTAACATGGCTCTTTTTTGTATTTACAATACGCTTAAACAAGGAAAAATCATATATCACATCTGAGTGAGCGAGGATTATATCATCGTTTTTTATGTACTTTTTAGCAAGCCACAAAGAGTAAATATAATTAGTCTTGTCATACTGTTGATTAAATACATAATTAATATGAAGATCTTTGTATTTTGATTTGCCCCGAATAAACGATCTTAATTCATCTGCCTTAAATCCTGTAGTGATGATGACATCGTGTATTTTATTCTCAAGAAATGAATCAAGCTGTCTTTCGATCAAGGTTTTACCGCTAACAGTAAGAAGAGCTTTAGGAAGATCTCCCAAAGATTCCAATCTTGTACCTTTTCCTGACGCAAGTATGATAGCTTTCATTTAAAATTAAGTTAAGAATCGTTGATCTTTCTATTATAGTTAAAAAAGAAACCAAATCAATTGCCTGCAATGACTCCACCAACTTATACAACGGGCGCCTTGTAAAGAAACCGCTTCAAGACTATAATCTATCATGTGAAAAAAAATTTAGTAATCGTATATTTGGCAGCTGCAGGTGATGGAATAAGCGGCGGAACACGGATACACATTGAGTGTACAAAACGGTGGTTTAAAAATAAAGATTTTAAAAGTATTGCTATTTTAGCCTCAGATGATGGTTATAAAGTCTGCCTAAAAAATGGCGTGGATAAGAAATGTCTTATGTTAGTGAGTACATCCTTTACGAGGAATATTAATTTTTGGGTTGACTATATAGCTCGCATCATAAAAGGAACAATGCTTTCGTTCAAGCATGAACTAAAAAAAAATGAGAGTTATTTCGTATACGCCGCTTCTGATTTTTGGGCTGATTTTTTTCCAGCGCTAATATTAAAACTTAGGTATAAGAAAAATGTGACATTGCTTGCCTCATTGTATCTTTTTGCTCCAGCACCATGGGCAAAAGATAATCCATACAAAGGTCGCTTCGTAATTAATGGCTTTTTGTACTGGTTAACACAAATTCCAGTATATCTATTGATAAAATCAGTGGCTGATTATGTCTTTGTTACAAGCAAACCTGACGTACAAAAATTTATCACAAGAAGAAGGGGGGAGTCAAAAATTATAGTGGCTCAGGGAGGAGTTAATATCACAGAATCTGAGAGATATTTTAAAAGTGGCAAAGTGATTCCTGCCCGTAAAAGAAAGTATGATGCTTGTTTTGTCGGTAGGTTTCATCATCAAAAAGGCGTCTCGGAATTGATAGATATCTGGAATCATGTTTGTAAAAAACTTAGTACTGCGAAATTAGCCATGGTTGGAACAGGATCGGGGCCATTAGAAAACATCGTTAAGGATAAAATTAAAAAATATCATTTAGAAGATAACGTAGAACTATTTGGTTTCTTAGATGGTGAACGGAAATACGCAATCTTTAAAAACTCTAAAATTGTGATTCATCCTGCTACTTATGATAGCGGAGGAATGGCGGCTGCGGAAGCCATGGCATGGGGATTACCGGGAGTCTCATTTGATCTTAAAGCGCTTAAAACATATTATCCAAAAGGAATGATAAAAACCAGGCCAGGTGATATCAGACAATTTGCTGATAATATCTTAAGATTATTAGATAATGCACGACTCTATAAAAACATGTCTGAAGACGCCCGCAGCCTGATAATTGAGACTTGGGATTGGAATAAAAGGGCCCGTTTTATATTAGATAAGTTTATATAAAAAATGAAATGTAAAATATGCCAATCAAATAAAATAAACGGTCTTTTCTATTCTGTGAATCAGCATGGAAGACATGTTATTAATAGGCATGAAAGATTTTTAGTTTCACAATGTCAAATGTGTGAAACTATTTTTTTACCCAATGTTAAAGTTAACAAAGAATATTACAAAAAATATTACAGGCTTGACTACTATGATCAATCCGGCGTAAATAAAAACAGCGTATTAGAAAAAATTTTAGCCTATATTTCTAAACTATCAAACTTAAAAAAGGAAAGTTTAATTTACAACACTTTCAACAGTAATAAAAAAATGTCTATTTTAGATGTGGGTTGTGGAAGAGGCAATTTTTTATCTGCTCTTAATCCTTTGCGGTTTAAAAAATATGGTGTAGAGATAAACCGAGAAGCATACGAAGTAAGCAGAAAGAAAGGATTAAATGTATTCTATGGAGATATCACAAAAGTAAATTTTGGTTCTAAAAAATTCGACGCTGTTTCACTTTGGCATGTACTTGAACATCTTGATAAGCCAAATACCTTATTCATGATAATTAATAAAATTCTTATTAGAAAAGGTGTCTTGATTTTTCAAGTTCCCAACCCAAAAAGTTTAGGCTTTAAATTTGGAAGAGAGTATTGGTTTCACTTAGACTCTCCAAGACACTTAACACTGTGCGGAGTGAGAGCTATTAAACAACTCTGTAAGCAAAATAACTTTAAGTTAGTCTCTATAGTAAATGAGTTTTATGACTACCCGCTGGATCTTTTTTGGTCAATTAGAAAATCACCTATAAGATTTTTATTTTATCCACTATACCCAGTAGTAAAGTTTCTAGATAGGGAAACATTAACCTTCGTATGTATAAAAAAGGAGATGTAGGGAATGTTCTAACCAACAGGTAATTCTACTACACAATAGACTCTTCCGTATAAAAGAGTTACTTTCATTACCGCATTATATAATGTTACGCTAAATCCTAAGCCTCCTACTAAAGTAGTTCAAGTATGGTTTTTTCCATCACCTCAATAGGCGTCTTTTGACCAGTATATAGTTCGAACTGCATTTTTGCGGCATAAAGCGTCATTCGGTACCCGGGCCTACATACAATATTTTTTCTTTTTGCCTCAGATATGAGAAGCGTCTCTGTAGGTGATATAACTACGTCAAATATGTAGCTATATTTTGGGACACTCTTAAGCTTGATGGGAGAACGATCACTATTTGGATTCATTCCAATCGAAGTAGCATTAATTAAAAAGTCAAAATTAGACTTTTCTCGATCTCCCCAGTTTATTGAGGTAAAATTATATGACTTTGCCAATTCTTCCGCACGACTCCTATTTCTATTTGCTATACTTACGGAGTTAAATTTATTCTTTTTAAGAATATATAATATTGCCTTCGCGACGCCACCACCTCCCAATACCAATACAGATGAACCGGGAGAAATCTGTAGATCATGGAGAACCGATTCAAATCCGTGAGCGTCACTGTTATAACCTTTCAATTTTCCGTGCGTGTTTACGATAGTATTTACTGCTCCGATTTCTTTTGCCACGGGATCAAGCTCATCTAGATACTCTATGACCTTCTCCTTATGAGGCATTGAAACACTACATCCTCTTATCCCTAAGGCACGGACTCCTTGAATAGCGGCTTTGGCGTCAGTCACAGCACATGCTTTATATATAAAATTTAGACCAAGGTGTTTGTATGCTTGATTATGAATCGCAGTTCCCAAATTACTAGGTTTTGAGGCGATAGAGATGCACAGAATCGTGTCTTTATTTATTTTCACCATGATCTTGTAAAGTTGAAAACAGTACTTGTCTTCCAAGTGAGTAAAGCATTTTATCAAAGGGAGAATGATGAAGGGGAGACATGTTTAAGTAAATGAGTCCTACCAACATCTTAACTTTATGAACACTGAGATCTTTTTTTTTAATGAAAGCCTCTAGTATTTGTAAATAATTCTTCGTAAGATGTCTTTGTGCAAAGTCGAAATAAATCCCGTCGTTTTCCTCTTCATACTTGAGCAGATTTAGCTTAATAAGGTCATAGTTGAGAATTATCCCTCCCCACATTTTTGCAAGATCATAGTACATATCGCCGTACTCAACGACTCCACCAAAATCTTGCCGCCAATCTAATAAGACAAACGAGTCTTTTTGATGATTGTACAGGATGTTGTCAAACTGAAGATCTCCGTGTATAAAACTTGGAATGCCTTCGTACATAGAATTCCAAGGTATTTGCTTCAAAAGCTCTCTAGTTTTCGGAGTTTTTATACCGTTAATCGTAGTTTTTGCGTCTACATATGAATACTTTCTATAATACAAGTCGAGTCGCTCGAGCGTTTTGTCGTAATAGAATTTTTTACATATTGCTTGAAATGCCTGTCTGTCGACACTCGCTACTTTCTTCCATAATTTTTTATCAAGCCATGTAAGTAACTTATGAAAAGTGGGGAACGTGCTTGATTGATAGAGTGTCTTACCAGCAATAAAAGGGTAGGAAAAAAAATTATTTATATATTTATCGATATGAGGAAAAACTGATGGATTTAAAGAAGCTTTTCTAACGCGCTTTTCAGCAAAACTTTTTTCAGCAAAAAATTTAACCACACGCTTGTTTAAAATATACAGTACCTCATTGGATTTACTAAAATCATAGTTTTCATACTTGCTGACCTCTCTTTTATACTTATCCTCATCTCCAACATCAATCCAATCAATATGCCTTGCTTCCACTGTTGACCTGTCAATAAGCGCCTGAATACCGTCAGACACCTGAACTTCTCCTGTTTTTAAAGATGGATTCTCCAGTCCCTGAAAAAAAATGTCGGTGTCTTTTACGAAGCATAAGCCAACAAATGCCTCGTGAGTGAGTGGATCAACCTTTTGTTTGTCTTTTATGGAAACTATTCTTCCTGCATCTATTTTAAAATTACAATAATTTTGCGTGTCCTTAGTACTTACCTGTGCCGTACCCATCCAGTTATTTTGTGCATTAAGATCGATCTTATTTGACCATAACGTATCGCAAGAAACAAAGTAAAAGGGGTTTTTAAGCTTATCTTTACATTGCAGAAGAGAGTATCCTGGACCGCTTCCTCGACCTTCATATTTATCGATTTTAATAAAGTGAAACCGTATATCGGCGTGAGCTATTTCTAGATAATCCCGTACTTGATCTCCCAAGAATCCCAGGCCAATTATAAATTCGGTTTTTTTCGGAAATTTTTCAATGATGTGCGAAATAATAGCTTTCTTTTTAATAGGAAGGGTTGCCTTGTTAAGGTAAGACGCATAAGGTCCCATTCTCGTTCCTTTTCCAGCAGTTAATATGCATACGAGGCGATTCATATTATTTTTTTATGTTCTTCGTCAATCCTCCCATCTGGTCGTTTAGCGTCATCCTGAACACGTATTACGTCATCGAGATATGGGGTAGATGTTTCATATAACATGATATCGGTAATTGCCTCTAGTCGATGTAAAGTTTGTGGGACTATATCAATTACAGATATTGGTTTTAATTCGGTTGTGCCAATATCATCAGATTTGACATTGTCATTACTGACCTCATCATTTTTCTTAAAATGTAAATAACATCTTCCCTCTACGAGCACATTTGTTTCACGCTTTACATTGTGATACTGAAGACTTGTTTTTGTTCCTTTTTTAACAAAAATCTGTTTAAAAGCATAGCTTGGATGATTGTCGCCGCTAATCCATAGTTCGTGACCCCACGGTTTTTCAACTTTATATATTGCGTTATGCTGTTTAACTGTAAGTCCTGTTTTATCGGTCTTTTTTTCATATACTCCTGATACAAAAATTCCCATATCCCTTGTAGCCGAGAATTTGAGGGAAACACCCTCAACCTGCAGAGCATCGCCCTGGGAAATTTCGTATTTTTCTCCGTTAATGGTTATTTCTGTATCTGTCGGGAGAGAAAAAAAGTAAACAGAGAACGATCGAAGATCGATGACTTTATATATTTCGCCTGCTTTAATATTGACATATAAGTAATCATAAGCGCCTTGAGCGAAAATTTGTTTCCCCGACTTTGACAGATCATACGTCAAAAGTTTGTTTCCACCGTACATAATACTACATCAGTTAATAATGGTTATGAATGCTTTTATTGAGATAATTTTATCGTTTTCCTCAAGAAAAATATCAACTCCATGAATTTCTTGAGTATACCCAGTCTTATTTTTTATGGTTAATATAAACTCAACCGCGCTTCTTTCATTATCTCTGATACGACTTCTAATTTTAAGTCGGATGTCCCCTAAATTAAAAATGTTTTGAGTCGCTTGCAAAACTTTTTTCTTCCCACGAATAATTCCGAGTGATGGATCGTGAAGAACAATGTTATCAGCCAATAGACTTTCGATGGTTAAAATATCTTTGTTCCCAAAAGCAACGAAATATTTATCTATAATCATACTTTGTACTTTGAAAGTTCGGGGTAATACTCGAAAAACTGATCGTAAAAGAATTTCGAATACAAGTTTATAGTCCACCTGCTATTGAATCCGTATTTCGTCCGCAACCACTTTTTTCCTTCTTTGAGTACTTTTCTCAGGTTCTCGTCATAAGGATCAGTTTTCATAAGATCTGCTCTTGTTTTCAAATACGTTTCGTTTTCATTTATGAGCACCTTGGTAGTAATTGCAGTTGCCCAATCATTCGCATACCCTTTTATAATAAGTTCTATGTCCGCCTCATATCCCCGGAAATTTTCCCCATCAAAAAGAAAGTCCATATAGGTGGGTTTTTCTAGCGCCATAACATCCTCCATATATTCTCTTCTTACAAACCAGCTTATAAATTGGGCGTACCAAAAATACTTTGTTTCGTTCTTGCTAAGCAGTATTTTTTCGCCCCATAAAGGCGAACAGGGGGAGAGAATACCAACTCTTGGATGTTTGATCATCTCGTTAACTAACGTCTTAATTATAGGTTTTTGTTCAAATTCTACATCATTGCATACCAGAAAGTAATAGTCATAACTTTTAAACTTTTTTTCTTCTAATAACTTACTCAAAGCATAGTTGAATCCTCGGGGATATCGAAGTCCATGTTCTAGTGAGTCTTCCCAGTTTGCCCACCATGTATAATGCTTTGACAAATTTTTCTTAGATGAACCGCTTTCAACTATGAAAATGTCTGTCTCCTTCGCATCGTTGTTCTGAAATTTCTCATAGAGACGATTTGCTACATCAGGTAAATTTCTGTTTAAAATGATCGTTGCTACTTTTTTCATACGAGATTTAATAATCGAAAATTTCGAAGATATCTCATAATTGAATCGCTTATTTTTGCCTTTAAATATTCATCGATGCTAATATTTTTGAGTCGAATTTGCGCTTTTTTCTTTATTTCTATAACTTCCGGTTTTGAAAAAACATAATGACCTGCGATAAGTGCCCTCTCCCTGTCCGTTGCTTTAGTATTTGGCAACATCCATTTCTCCCATTTTTTTGAGTCGAATGAAATCTTTAAAAATTTCTCCACAAGTTTTTTCATATTATTCGCCTCAAGCAGCTCAACCAATCCCTGAGTTTCTGCAAGTCCATACTCTGGAGCTACATTCGCAGAGTGAATACCAAACTTAGGATGCCATTTAAGCGCCTCATCAGAGAGATAATCGGTATTGTGCTCTTTCATAAAGATGTTGTATTTATTGCATAACTCTATTACCTTGGGTATTTGTATTTCGGCTGGGAGTTCATTTACTATTCTGAATGGAGAATTAAATGAACCAATATTACGCATCTCCATGACCTTAGTTCCTGTTTGGACAACGATAAAACTTGGGTTTTGAATCTTATTTTTTTTGCAAAACTTGAATACTTCATTTAGCGAATACTCAAACTCTTCCATGGTATTAGTTCCGCCACTTTGCTCTTCGGTCCCAATTTCAAAAATAATTTCTTTTTTTTCTCGTTTTGCAATTTCGCAACAATAATCAAGAAGTTCACAAGCGCGCTCGAGAATATCATCTACAGTAAGCGATCCATGAATATCGATACTCGGATCAATGTGAATAATCTCAAATCCTGACTTTATATCATCCTCAAAAGATTTTTTGGCTGATGCCATTGCTTGGCGTAGGCTCATGTTTTGATCTTTTTCGTTTGTGTTTTGCCAAGGGCCTCCATGATCCCTGGCAAGAATTGTCATCCCTCTTTTATCACGATCAATGACGTATTTTGCATATTTTTCAGTTGTCCAGTTGTTTACATATCCTCCATCAAAACGCGCAGAATCAATCTGTCGACGACTGGCGATTAACATGAGGGGAATTTTGTAGTTATTTGCAAGCTCTATCGTCACGTCAACGCAGTTTTTGCTCATAGGCCCCACGCCAAGTAAAGTACAACGTCGTCTGGCCATGAATGATTCTAGCTTTCTTTGTATCACACAGTCCATTCTCCTGACAACTTAATCCGTGCGTCAGGTACTTTTTCCGGGTCATATGCCTGGAAAAACTTTTTCATAATATGGAAACATGCTTCCGCTACAGCCCTGTTTCCTCCGTTTCTCTCAGTAGTATAGTCTGCATGTTTTTTCGCATTTATGTCAGCATCTGCGGTGGCAATCGCGTATCCTACGTGCTTAAAAACATAGTGGTCAAAAATACCGTCTCCCATATAGATAACATCCTTTGGATCGTAATGTTCTCTGATCCAATCTATTCGCTTTATTGTGCTTACGAGGTCCAGAGGAAACTTCATATCGTCAACTATTCGTTTTTTTGTTATTTCAAATCCTTTTCGATCTCCTGTTGTAAAGCGTATCTCTATATATGCGCCTAGGAGCGACAACGCATCATTATCATCTGGCCCAAATACCTTCATAGCCTTTCCTTCGGCAGTATAATAGAAGTGTCCGCTCGTCATAACTCCGTCAACATCTATAAGAAAAGCTTTTGGTTTTCTTGAGTTGTTTTCCATACAATTTATCATCATATACTATTTTTCGGAATTTTGCCTATAAGTTTACCAAGGCGCTTCAGATCATATCAGTCTAATCCGTCTCTTTTCGGTAGATTCAAGTGGCGAGCAGGAAATTATAAGCCTTAAAAAATGCTCTGAATAGCTTATTCTGTCAGTTCAGTCAGTCGGCACTTACGAGCCACCGCATTTTTGCTATACTTAGTCCTATTAGTCCTATGAGACTTTGTTTTTATAATCCCCACGCAGTTTATAATTCTATTGGAATAACCTGTCTGTCAAGACTGGCGCAAATTTTTGGGACTAATAAGGAGAACCTACGGATTCATAATCTAAAATATGCATTTTTATTAAGTTTTTTACAAAAAAACGACCCCAATACGGCTATCGTTGTCGATGGAACAGGGGCGTCGCTTGGAGTAGTCTTGCAGGAAATCCCACTTTTAAGAAATAGCTACTTAATGAATAAAATAATCTCATATATCGAAATCTATGCCTGGTGTCTTATAAACAAAGTAAACCCTTTCAAACAAACTATCATCTTTGATGAAAACAAATTGAATAGTAAAAATGATATCTTATTTAGTTTTGCATTTAACTCGTACAGTTTTCGCAGTGAAAAACTCATTAAAAAAAGCATAATCAAATCTTTTACAGGAAAAAAAATACTTCATGCCTCTCATTTTTATAAATCTACAAAAGCTGTTGCCGAAAATATAAAAAAGGTCGGTATAAGACACATGGTGGCAGAAGCAGATCTGAAAAAATCACCTTATTTCAATAAGTTCTTCGGTTTCATTAAGCAGGTTTATATATTGCCTCACGTTTTACGCGATAAATATATAAATATAAAAAAATTCGAATCTAGGAAAAATAAGTGCTTGGCCCTGGGAACGTTAGTAATTGAAAGCGAGTCAGATAGTTCAAATAAAGATTATATTGATTTTTTCAAAACAAACACTCTGCACCCTGTGAGAAAAATACTATATGAAAATAAGGTAAAGCTTGCAGATATCGTCGATTGTTTTATTAACTTTCACAATAAGGAGCGTTTAGAAAAAATAACTAAGGGCGGGACCTACAGTAAAAACAGTCTATTCAGGATGGTCTACGATCTATTCTTTCTTTCTGAAGGCAAAGAGTATCACAAGATGGATATTGTAAAAAAATATAATGAGTATAAAATGTTTATAGCTCCGGAAGAAAATATCGGACTTTCGTCAGTTAACTCTGTTGAAGGAATGGCCTGTGGTTGCGCCTATATTGGTATAAAACATCCCATGTACAGTGATCTTGGAATGATTGACAAAAAACATTACATAGCCTACGATGGGTCACTTCTAGATTTACAAAAAAAAATAAAGTATTATCAAATTCACCAAAAAGAACTGACGCAAATTGCCACGAATGGATGCGAATTTGCAAGAAAAAATTTCTCTGAAAATAAAGTACGAAATGATTTTTGGAATTATTTAACAACACTTCTTAAGACTTCATGAAAATTAACTCGCTACGTCTTTTAACTATTTTCCTCACATGCCTTCTCTTTCTCATCTCGATACTTTTGTCTTCTAAAAACTATCTTCTCTTAGGAAGCGAGGGAAACTATTTTACGGATTTTAAGTTGATAAGAGCTGTCGGATCTTCCGCTTGGGTATCGATAAACGCCGGAACAGGTGCCCCAAACCCAACATTAAACGGTTTAACTGCGATCTTTGACTTCTTTTCTTTGTTGCAAACATTAGATGTTCCGTTGAAGTTAATCAATGCTACGCTGGCATTTTTAGTCTACTCTCTACCGTTTCTATGCATGATGTGGATGCTGTATAAAATTATGAAAGTTGATTTTTTTACTTCGTATATTCTTTCGTTGTTTTATGCTCTCAACCCTTTCTCCACTTATCACCTCCAGGGATTGATGTTCTGGAATACCGCACCGCTTTTTGTATTACCCATAATCTTTGGATGCCTCTATAAATTCTATTTTGAAAAATTCAAGTTATTTTTTGCTTTCGGTTTATTAACTGCGCTGTTTGCTTTTTCACTTTCAAATATTCCGTATCTGGGTATTTTTCACATTTTTTTGTTCATATCTATCATAATAATTCCCTACATCCACAATGTTAAGTGGGATTTAAAAATAGTTCTAAGAAACCTCTTCATAACCGAATTAAGTTTCGTTCTATTTAATGCATGGTGGTTTATAAACCTTCTAAGATTCCAGATGCAGGATCTAAAAAATTACTATACCACTGAGTTTGCGGTTTCTTGGGCCATATCGGCTGCCGGAAATAGTGGGATCATGGGGCGCATATTTTCCCTTAAGACTTTGGTTACAACTGAAAGAAATACTTTTTTTTCAGATTTTTACAATAGTTTTCCAATGAATATGATCCTTTTTATTCCATTCTGTCTTATTATCTGGAACCTCTTCAAAGAAACAGGCGAGAAAGAAAATAGGCGTACCATGGGCACCATCCTGCTTGTTGGCTTTATTCTGGCTGTTATATTTCTTAACAAAGGAGTCAATGAACCATTTACCGGTATTTATCTATGGATGTTAAACCATATACCATTTTTTATTATTTTTAAATCTCCGTTGGAGAAGTTTAGCGTTCTCCTTATATTTCTTCTTACGATTGGGTTGCTCCAGGTCTTTAAAAATACAAAGCATACCTGGCCCTACTACTTACTTATTGTATATGTAATGGCTAATAGTATCCCACATATCACCTTAAATTTATTTCCAGAATATAAATTCGAAGCGGATAGCAAATATATAACGAAATTGTATCGAGACAAAAAAGGCTACTTCCAGACAAGAGACCTGCTAAATAACAATAAACTTGACTATAGAGTTCTTAGTCTTCCTGGCTCTAATAATTATCAAGTGACCGTATTAAATCACGATGATAATAGATATTATAGAGGATTAGATCCTCTTATGTATTCTATAAACAAGCCCTTCATAGCCGCCTATACTTCTCCGACAAGCAACTTAGATCATATATTCACAAATTTTTCAAACCCACTGCTAGAGGAAAATTTATTAAATATTTATAACATCAAGCATATTGTTATAGATAATGACATGCATCCTGCTTTTGGCTTTAGAGAAGAAGAGAATGTAAAAAAGCTGATAAAAATATTTTCAGCAAAGAATGAAGAGTATCGCTTTAACCCTATATATCTGTTCGGAAGAACTGAGTTTTTACCTCATTTTTATGTACCCAAAAAAATTACTGTTTCCAGCGAGGATCCTAAAAACATAGTTAAGTGGGCTTCGGTAAAAAAAGAAATCCGGTCGGCTATATATTATAAGGCCCAAAATAAAGGTAAAAATCTTGAAACGCTTCGGGTAAAGCAAGATTCGAACAATCAAGTGCTAGAATTTAAAAAAATCAATCCTGCCAAGTATCGAATAGTCATTCACAACGCCTCGGGAGAATTTCCGCTTATTTTTAGCGAAAGCTTTCATCCCGGCTGGAAAATATATGTAAATCCGAGACCACCTCAAGTTATCAAAGATTATAACCTTACTAATTATCAAATTCTATACGGAAACAATAAAGAACAGGCAAATAGGGAAGAGGTGCAGAAGTTTCTCAAGCAAGGTTTCTTGTCAACTTTAGGAGATGGTACAGAAAAGAAAATCATTAAAAAAAAGTGGGTAGAGGGTCGTGAAGAGTACGACTTTGTGCAAAATTATATTATTGATTTCATATCGAAAAATTTTCAAGACACCATTCAAAACGACAATCTACTTCCTGGTCCCGATTATGAAACTTGGTTTGAGAAACCAATTGTGGATAATGAAAATCATATTATGACCAACGGTTATGCCAATAGCTGGGTTTTAAATACGGATAAAATCTGCAACGAGCATGGTCAAGCTGTCTGCATAAAAAACACTAACGGAACTTATGATTTTGAGATTGTGGTTGAGTTCTGGCCACAACGTTTATTCTATGGCGGCTTACTCATCTCGGGAGCGACACTTGCCATCTCTCTTGTCTACTTGGCTGGAAATTTGGTAAAACGAAGAAAAGGGAAGCAGAATTGAGGAAGTATGAGAAATGCAGGTCGATCTATAAATTTATAAATTCCATTTTATAGTATAATTTAGAATACTTATGTCCAACACGAAAAAAATGAGCTCGATAATTTTTTACATTTTCATAATTACCTTTATATTTTTAGCATATGTAAAAAAAAACGAGGGTTTAACTGCGTTTTTTCTAAAAAAAGCAACGATCGCTTCAAAAAATATTGTTGGAATTGGATATAATAAGAAAGAATATAAAGTAGACTACCCTAAAAAACTAGATAAGACGGCAAGCGAGCTGTCCGGCTTTGAGAAAGACGAGGAATGGAACGGGGATTACGTAACTGATGAAGAAAACTATTGGGAAGGCAAAACCAGTTATGTAGTTTCTTCAAAAAACAACAAACCAACTATCATATCTCTCCAGAAATATGTAGATTTATCAGGTTATACAAGTATTAAAATGCTTGTTTACTCCGATAAAGAAGATATCGAAAGCATAAAAAAATTTCAGTTACGATTAGGGAATAAAGATAATAGTTCCTCCTATGAATATGATATTCGTACTATAAAACCCGGTTGGAATATTATTCAGATTTCAAAAGACAAATTTACCTTTGTGAGTAAATTTAGTTCTGAAAATAAATCTTTCGATAATCAAATCCGTACTGGAAATCTTCTATTCTGGAATAAAATTGAAAAAATTTCTATCGAACTTGATTCTTTACCAAAAAGTCAGGTAGAAGTAACCGTAGATAGATTATGGGCAGAAAAAAGCGAAAATTATAAGACGGACTTTAATAGCGCAAACGATTCAATGATATCTGCTAAGACCTATGGTGAAAAAACTTATATAAATATCTGGGATATCGGTGGTAAGTCTAGTCTCTTCAGTGAGATCACCAGTGCTAAAGATTTTATATATACAGCTAAAATCATCCCGCAGAAACCAGGAGCTTTCGGTATTAGTGGCCGAGCGGATTTAGATACAAATTTCGGATATTATTTAGAAGTAGGGGGAATCGGACTAAGTTCATGGCAACTCTATAAAATAGGAAAAACGGTTGATAATAGCGCTATCACTCAACTAGATAATGGCTTGCTCTCTAATCTTCGAGTCAAAACCAATGAACCCATATGGTTACGCATCTCAACTTCGGGTAATAAAATCGCTGGATATTTGTCAACCAATGGTGTCAATTTTACAAAACTGTCTGAAAAAAGAGATGATGAAATTGAATCCGGCGGAATTGGCACCCATACAAGCAACGCTTCTTTTCTACTCGAGTCAATAGAATTTAGGCAATGATAAATTCGATATAATAAAATCATGAGTTCTCTTGGATTGGTACTGATTTTAAATGCTGTTTTTTTCTTAAGTGTTTTTTTTATACAAAACGTCTTTGTCGCGCTCATTATCACCACTGTTGCCCTTTTTACGATACTATTTATTCTACGACAGACTAAAATAATTTCTGCTCACCATTTTTTTAATATCGAGCGTTTCACTTCAAAACACTATAATTTTTTGATAGTCTGTTTGATTATTTTTCTTGTTTTGGAAAAACCCATTGGAGTAACTGCGTCATTATTTGCTTCCTTCTTTGTATTTGCGTATCTTAACAAACTGGAATATCGTATAAGTTTTTTTCTTGCTTTAATGGTTCTTATTATTACTTCTTTGCTTATTGCAGGGAAAAATTATGTTGCTGCTGAAATCAGCTCGAAAATAACTTATTTTTTCTTAATAGTGGGAGTAGTATGGTACTTTGTTGAATTTGTAATAAAGAAATTGGGGGAATTTAACAATTACTCTCTATCCAATGACTAGAAAAATCGACGGTCTTGTAATTTTTATTTGGGTGTATCTCGTCATTGTTCTTCCATCTCTTTTTATTCTTTATTTTATTAAGATTTCTTCACCTGAGCTTAACGCCTTCTCGAATCTTTTGAAAACCACTCCTGATTTTCCCGCGATTCTTATCTCTACTATAGCTCTTTCTACAATTGGGGTTTGCTTAAGTTTATTCCGACGAAAAATGAGTCTCATTGATATCTTGGAACTGCTTAAACAAGAAAAGGTGTATTTTGTTGCCCTTTCGCTATTTATATCTATAATATTATGGCGTTTCTTCTCAGTCTTCGATACTCTCGACTATTTTGGATTAATAATCATATTTGTATTTTTTTTCTTTTTTTTACCTATTTTAAATGGTTATCTCAATTCAGTGGACTTCAATAAAGTCAAGTTGTTCATAACTCCGTCAGTTAAAAAACCAGCTCTCTCGTTAATTGAAAATCTTCTTTTTGGACTTGCGTTGCTTCTATTATTACATACCTCGGTTTTTGCACTAGACGCTCAAATTCGAGCATATAACCATCGAAAAATTATTCTTTCTCGATATCCAACGATAACAAATCATGAACCTAAAATTGTATACTATGGCACAAAAGTCATCTTAACCGGGCGCCGATTCGGTTGGAAAGGAAATATTGACGCAAATCTAAGACACAGCGCGGGAAAAATTAATATAGATTTGTGGACCGATACAGAAATTATTTTTACCATTCCGCTTCATTGGAAAGAAGGCAAGATCGAGATATGGATCGAAAAGTCTGTCGAAGCGGAAAACAGCAAAATAAAAAAAGTAAAAAGCAATAAAGTGAGCTTGCAATTAATCTCTCGGGATAACGGTTGGGATGAGGGGGACGAAGCATATTTTAAACAATTAAAAAAACTCGATAAAAAAACCTTAAGAATTAACGGCTATGCTCCAGAGTAATTTACTCCATACACAGATGCAGAAATTATTTGCGAACTCCTAAACAAAGTACGCCAGGATTATGTAAAATGTATAATCTATGTCTCGTGCAAGACTCTTCGTAATTTTCATCCTACTTTTTACAATAAGCTTTACTTACCGTTTTTACGGACTCACGAGCAATCATCCTTTTTGGGTTGATGAATTCAGCACGGCAAATCAAGCGCGACTTGTGGTAGAAAATGGATTGACAGTTTTTACAAATCCAAATATTTTTTTTGAACCTCATAATACACTCTTTCACTTTCTCATAGGGGGCTTATATAAACTATTTGGTCAAAGCGAGTTTATTACCCGACTTCCAAGTGTACTCGCAGGTTCGATTGTTCCACCGCTTTTATTTCTCATAACTTATAGAATCTTTAATCTAAATACAGGTATTATCGCGGGTTTGCTTGCTACAACTTCGTACTTTCAGATAGTTTGGTCACGGCAGGCAAGAAGTTATGTGTTTGTACAATTGCTCATCTTATTAGGTCTTTACTTTTACATCAAGATACTTGAACGCAACAAAAAATCGACATTTAATGTTGTCGCTTTCGGAACAGTCATGGCTATCGGATTATTTATGCACTCACTTTTTTATATTTTTGTTTTCACCCTGGGAATTCACTATATGATTGCCAATTTCAATAAAGTTGCTTTCTGGATGAGGAAGCCTGCAGTATATATCACGATGATAATTATCCTCGCTTTTGTCTACTACAGTCGTCTGTTGTCTTCTACAATTGCGCTATATGCAAATGGAGATATCATAAAAGCAAACAATGTATGGTATTACCATTCCTTTCTGTGGAGAGAGTATGGATTGCTTAGCTACTTGTCGCTCATAGGTTTTCTTCTTGGATTTCTGAGACACCGAAAAATAATTTCACTTATTTTATTCTACGTAATGATACATTTGATATTCGTCAATTTCCTGTTTGCACCCTATACTTCACGGTACTTGCTTCCAATCTGGCCATTTATAATTATGGGGACAGCCTATGCACTTTCAACTTTTTCCGAAATTTTTGTAAAACGACTCAGGTTTTCTGCGCCTAATCTATCTCTTACATTTTCTTTGTTACTTGTTGGTATTATCATTGCTAATGGACATAAGTTTGTCATAAAACCAAATACCTTTTATTCAGTTAACCACGATTTTAGAGAAATAGCGCTCATTGATTACCATCAGGTATACAACTTTATAAAGAAAAAAGGTGAGCTTGAAAAGGGCCAAACTGCGGTTATTGACACATGGGCGGATCGCCAAAATTGGTATCTCGGGCACGATTTCCCTCATTCGTATTTATTCAGATGGATCAATCATCCAGGTCTCACTAATGGCATCCCAATGAAAACAGAATTTACTTTAAACAAAGAGGAGGAAAAGATTATACCACTCTCAAACCAACGCTTTATCGGAGAACTTACAGACCTTCTAAAAGCACAGAAAAGGTATCCCAATGGATTTATCTTCATAGACGACGCTACAATGCCCAAAGATGTGATCGATTATGCGGAGAAAAATCTAAAAAAAGAACTCTATCTGGATCATTATCCCTTAGACGATAACCCTTATTCAATCTGGCCGGCAACACTTTATTCGTGGGGAATAGAGTAAAAAGATTACTTTGATATTTTATAGATAGTCGTTTGATCTACTTTATATTTTTTTGCGTTCTTGAAATAGCTCCTTCCAAATTGATTGACTTCCCAGTTGTCCAACTTAGCTAAATTAAAAGTTGGCTCATCTGAAAAGATAAGAAGAATGTCAGATATATTATATTCAAATTCCGTTTTTGGTATGTAATTATTCCTTCTTAAAAAGAAACGGTATTCATGTCCTGTTGGAACATAAGCGCCGAAATCTCTTGAAACTTGAATCACATTAAAAGAGTCACCTTTCTGGATAATTTTCTTTTCAATTGTGTAATTAACTGCTTTTTCGTATTTTTCAGCTTTTCTAGTCGCGTCAGAGTAGATTCCCCGTGGAAAAGAGTATGCCTGCAGAAGCAAAATTACTATTAATAGCCAACTGTATTTTGTATTAAGTATCGTCAAAACAAGAGTAAAAACAAGAAAGACGGAGATTGGAAGAAGGTAATGGGCTCCGAATTGAAAACGCAAAAAGAACGTGAGAAATAAAAACAGCAGTAGTGAAGAAATAATAAGGAAATGCTCTTTCTTTTTACCTCTTTTCCAAAATACTGTAAATGCTCCAATGTAGAGTAGAAGACTTACTCCGAGCTGAGAGGATAATTGATTAAAAATAAATAGAGCGTTTTCTAAAATGTTTTTTTTGCCGGACACAGCGCCGGGGATATTCTTATTCTCGACAAATGTCATGTAAGATTTCGTGATGAAAGTATTTTTAAACATTATGAAGTCGTGCTTAAGTTCAAAAAGAACTAGAGGAGCAAACGCCAATATGCCGCCTATTAAGAAATAAAAAATATTCACCTTCTTTTTCATAAAATATAAAAGGTAAAGCGTAGCAAGGATAACTACCGGCATACTTACCAGATGGACCGTGACAATCGCTCCACCCAGTAAACCCAGAAGAAATAGTTTTATTTTTTTGTTCTCAAAAGTGTCAAAGTAGAGAAGCGTGAGAAAAACCAGCAAAAAGGGAAGATATGTAGCTCCATTCCAAGGACTTCTTGAATACAACACGTAAACAGGAATCAAACCAATAGTTAACGTTCCTAAAAGAGACGGGAGGATTGGATGTTTTTTAAGAGCGCTTTTGTAAAAAAACATTAAGGCAAAGACAAAAAGCAGAGTATTAAACATCAGGAGAGAATCAATATTGAGATTAGATAGATAAAAAATTGGCACAAAAAAATAGTAATAATATGGACCGGAGTATATTCCACCTAAGCTAAGTTTGGGACCAATAAGTGTTGGGTTGCCTTGTATTATCGCTAGCATATCGTAGATGTCTCGGGCAAAGTCAGGATGGAAGTTGAAAGAAGAAGTTAATTTGTAAGAAAGTCCTGCACTAACAATAAGAAACAACAAGATAAAAGTAGCGAATTTAGCATACTTACTCATCCTCAAATACTAGCATACAGTCGTTTGAACTAACATGTTAAAATAACCTAATTAATTACAATCATGCTTAGTGATTTATTCAAACATTCTGGAATATACTTCGGCGGGCTTACGATCAGTCGTCTCTTAAGCACTTTTGTTTTTATTCTGTTTGCCCGAACGCTCAATCCAAGCTCATTTGGAGATCTTGTACTTTTTCACACTCTTGTTTTAACAATTACATTCTTTTCAGATTTTGGCATGAATCAATGGTATCAGAAGATGGCTCACCAAGAAAATAAAGACAAACTTTTTGGAAAAATAATTCATGCAAGAATATTTACACTTATAAGTTCTCTATTTTTATCCTTTCTCTTTTTATATCTTACCCGTTCCTTCTCAACGTCTATATCATTAATCTTTCTCATCGTTCTTGTTTTTGAGGCATTTTCGTCAATCGTCGACGGATACTACCTCGAGAAAAAACAAGCCGGGAAGTTGTCTTTAAAAACCGCAGCGAGAATGATCGTGTATCTTGCAGGCTATATCCTCACCTTTCAAGTATTTACCTTTGAAGTTGCCGTATATCTCTATCTTATTTCTTCGTTTGTAACTGCCGCGTGGATCTTTCCCTGGGGGCAACTAAAACATTTACAATTTAGTCCTTTATCAAGAATCATGAAGACGCTCAAGGGATCCTCCTCATATGCATTTCTTATTGCGACATCGTTTGCGTACAGTAGAGGAGACTCTCTTGTGGTTCGCTATACCTTAAATAGCAGCGCTCTGGGAATCTATGGAGCAGCATATCGGTATCTTGAAGGATTAAGTCTTTTACCTACAGCGCTTTCTCATAATCTTTTTCCTCTTTCTGCAAAAGAATCTACAGTCACTTCACAGCATTTAAGAAAAATCACATTGTTTATGATGCTTATTGGACTCTTGACTTCAATAGTTCTTTACGTTTTTTCAGACTGGTTTATCGTGACCATTATTGGTCCAGCGTATATTCAGGCTGTACCGATACTCAAGATATTTTCTGGAGTCGTGTTTCTTTTTTTCCTCAATGCGCCTCTTGCAACTATTGTCCAAAGCTCAAAACTGCTTAAAAAATTCCTTCCATTTGGAATAGCCAATACTGTTTTAAATATTGCACTAAATATTTTATTGATACCTTTTTTTGGAGTCGTTGCAGCGGCGTGGGTAATGCTCACGACAGAAATCACCGGATTACTTGTCAATCTTTACTTTACTAGAAAACTATATAATCAGTAAATATTAATCTTCGAGCGAAGTCGAGAAGAAAGTTCTCGATAAAACTCGAACAGTGATTTGTTTTTATGAAAATTTTAGTATCTGTCGTAATTATCCACTGGAATACTCCCAACTCTCTTAAGAAATTACTCAGATCATTCCAATCTGATAAAAAGCTGCAGGTAACCGCAGTAGATAATAACTCCAATAAGTCAGTTTCCTGGATATCCAAAGAGTTTCCTCGGATAAGTCTAATCCAAAACAAAAAAAACCTCGGGTATGCTGCAGCATGTAATCAGGGACTACGCAATTCAGTAGGAGAGTGGCTGATCTTTTTAAATCCTGATGTCTTAGTTTCAGATAAAGAGATTCTCAATCTAATAGACCAAGCTAAAGAAAAAAAACTGGACGCATTTTCTCTCATAACCCAAGAGGATTATAGAAAACCACTTCCGTCAGGACTTTCTCTGCTTGCAGAATTCACTCCCTTAAAATATCTTATTCCACTTTCTTTGTTTCCGAGGAAAACATTGATAGGAGGATTGCTTTTTATTAAGAGAAGTGTTCTTGAGAAGCTTGATGGATGGGACGAAGAATTTTTCTTATGGTTTGAGGACTCCGACTTAACCAAAAGACTCTATGACGGCGGATACCATGTTGGCTGGATTAAGTCTGATGTGAAACACGCAGGCGGAAAATCTTTTCAATTACTTGACGAAAAGAAAAAACGCGAACTCTTTTTTTCCTCTATGAATAAATATGCAGAGAAACATTTGAGCACATTCGGAAAAACGATTGCCCAACTATTAAAACAACGATACGTTTCATAATTAGTCTTGTAAAAATCCTCCGTTTAATCTTGTAGAATAAGAAAAGGTATGAAAATTCTTGAAGTAAAGAAGTTGGCGTTCCCTGAAATTCAGGTAATCAGGTTCCGTCGATTTATGGATCATAGAGGCTACTACACTGAGGTTTTTAATAAAACCGAATTTAAACAGAATCCAGAAATTGCAGCTTTTAAAAAAGGCGGAATAGCTCAGTCAAATGAGGGATTTTCAAAAAATGGCGTTATACGTGGTCTCCATTTACAATGGGATCCCTTTCAAGCAAAATTAATTCGTACTTTGCAAGGTCATATGATCGATTTGTTTCTAGATATAAGAAAAGGTTCGCCTACCTACGGCAAAATAGGAGCCTACGATATGAGCTCCGATCCCACCCTTGACATAGGGGAATGGATATGGATTCCCGTGGGCTTTGCTCATGGAGTTGTTTTTCTAGAAGATACAAGCCTTGAATATATGTGCGATACGGAATGGAGCCCGGGTAATGAAGCAAGCATATCGCCCTTTGCATCTGATATCGACTGGTCGCTAGTCTCGCCATCTCTTTTGAGTAAAGTTGAAAACATTAAAAACAATAGTCTCTTGATAAAAGACAAAGATAAAGATGGATTTACCCTGGAGCAGTGGGGTAAAAGCGTTAATTCAAATGAATTCAAGTACGAACAGCCTTCCTAAATCCCACAACGAGTGTCAAACCGATAGGGGAGAAGCCGAATAGTTCTTCTATTCGTAATTCCAATTCGATTATTTTTCTTACCATACGGCTAACCAGAGATTGAGAGTGCCGGAGTGTTTCATTGATCGGCTTTTGTAAAATCTTTTCTGAAAAAAAATAAGGAAAATAGCCAAGCAAATTCCATTGCGTAGCAAACTCGACTGTTCCGTCTAATACTTTCAATTTATCCAAGAGATCTTTTTTATCATACCGCCTATGATGTCCCCAAGCTTTATCTCGCTTTCCAAAAAGATGAGAGTGTGCGGGAACAGTGAGAATCAGGAGTCCTCCCGGCTTCACAAATGAAAAAAGATTCTTAAGGGCCTTCCTATCGTCTTCAATATGTTCAATAACGTCAGACGCCAAGACATAGTCAAAATTTTCTTTTCCATTTTCTTCAACGATGTTGCCTTGACTAAGTTCTATCCCACGCATTGTAGGGTTTTTTTTCATCGCATCAACTAATTCCTGGGAAAGCTCCATTCCCGCGACTTTAAACCCTCGATCTCTAAAGAATCGCAGGACTAAACCATTGCCGGCGCCGATATCTATAAACGTTCCTTGTTTTTTTATTTTTCTTAAGATGAATCTGGCAAGATTCGTGATTCGGATGTCATATTGAGTCGCGGAGAGGTGTTCCTGCTGATTCTGGAGATCGGTTATCTGATAGTGACCCACGTATTAGTTATTTATTTTTATCTTGGTAGCGTTTAATGTCAGCCTCGACCATCATCTTGACCAAATCAGGAAAAGGTGTTTTTGGCTTCCAACCTAAAGCCTTTTGTGCTTTATCTGATTTTCCCTGAAGATGCGGTACTTCTGCCGGCCTTTTAAATCGAGGATCGCTTTTGACATAACTTTGCCAATTATCAATGCCTGCAGTTTTGAATGCCAACTCAACAAATTCTTTCACGGTGTGGGTTTCTCCAGTTGCAACCACAAAATCTTCAGGCTTTTCCTGCTGAAGCATCTTATACATTGCCTCCACATAGTCTCCGGCAAATCCCCAGTCCCGCTTTGGCTCAAGATCGCCGAGTAGAAGGTCTTTTGCAAGTCCTACTTTTATTTTCGCAACGCCATCTGAAATCTTTCGCGTTACAAACTGTATCCCACGGATGGGGGACTCATGGTTGAAAAGAATGCCGCTGCAGGCAAACATACCATAGGATTCCCTAAAATTGACCGTCATCCAATGAGCATAAACTTTTGAAATCCCGTAGGGACTTCTGGGATGGAATGGAGTGTTTTCATCCTGATAGCCGTTGTCGTTTCCCAAGCCAAACATCTCGGAGGTTGATGCCTGATAAAATTTACTGGTGGGAGAGAAGAGCTTGATTGCACTCAGTAGGTTCAATACGCCAACTGCATTTATTTCCGTGGTTAGCTTCGCCTGCTCCCAGGAAGAGCCTACAAATGACTGTGCGGCAAGGTTGTAAACCTCCTGAGGCCGTACATTCTTTATAATGTTAAGAAGAGAAGCGTCATCTGTAAGATCGCCTTCAATATATTCGATTTTATTAGTAATACCGAGGTAATCAAGATTGTCGAATTGGGGAGTAGAATAGCGCCTTATCATGCCATAAACCTTGTAGTTTTTCTCAAGAAGTAGCTTCGCAAGATACGGACCATCTTGGCCGAGAATTCCGGTGATGAGGGCATTTGCCATATAAAAATACATTATAGCAGACAAGTTTGCTACAATATACAAATGCGAGAACGGCTTCTCGGATTCCTCAGAAATGCGAATAGTAAAAACGTCATTATTAATACTATTGGCAATTATTTAAACGTAGGGTTTACTGCTTTTTTTGCCCTAGTGTTGGTCCGGATTATGTCGCCGGCACAGTATGGAGTCTTGAGTGTTCTTTTGGGAATTGCCTATGTTTTAGCTAACGTACTGGATTTTGGTGCAACAGCTGCAATCTACTCTACGCTTCCGCTCCTCTTAGAGAAAAAACGTGAGCGAGTATATCACTTTATTAAAACTACCTTCGCCTTTCAATCGCTTTCTTCATCAGCCGTTCTTCTTATCCTTTTTCTCACGTTTCCTTATTTAGATAAGGTTTTTTTTAAAACAGGGGCTCCTGAGATAGAACTCTACATCACCGCGCTTGCGGTGCTTTTTTTAATTTGGCAAAATTTTGTTTTAAATATTCTTTTTGCTGCGAAAAAGTTTCTGGTCGCAAATATACATAATAATCTCCAGAATGTGTTGAAAACCGGAATTCTTCTTCTTGTGATCTATTTTAAATCCGTAACCGTAGGATGGGTGCTTTTTATTTTTGGAGTAATCGGTCCGATTCTCTTTTTTATTACGTTGGCGCTTGATAGAAAAGACGCGGTGTTTGTATTTTTGAAGGCGCAAATCCGAAGGGATGAATTCCGTGCAGGATACACCCTTACATACTTTGCGGCAACGCAGCTTTTTAATCTTGGCGCCCGGATGGATCTTTTTCTTCTCTCCTTTTTTCTGTTGAAAAATGACGTTGGTTATTATGGCCTTTCCCAAAAAATAATCTTGAGTATTCTTACAACCGTTATTTCGGTGACACAGGTACTATCTCCCAACTTTGCGAAGGTCCATACGAAATCTCAGGCCCGCCACGAGCTTAAAAACGGCTTTCTTTATCTTCTTATCCCAACCGCCCTGTATATATTATTGTTTTTTACGCCTAACTGGGTATTCTACTTCTTTTTCACTGACCGGTTCGCTCCGGCTGCTATGATCACCAAAAGTCTGGTGCCTGCTTATATCATCTTTACCCTCGGCAGTCTTCCTCTCCAATTTGTGTTGTATACGATTCGTAAGCCTATATATGTACTGTATGGAAATATTCTTTATTTCTTAATCATGACCGTTGGGTGTTATATCCTTATTCCGCAAATGGGGGTTAAAGCACCTCCTCTCGTAAATCTTCTGGCAATACTTGCTCCTGTTGCAGTACTTACCATTACTACTTTCTATGCCTATAAAAAGCTCCCCACACGAGAATAAAGTTTTTATAATACCCACGTTTTCTAACCGGGAAGGTCTTTTGAGGGTATTAAAAGACATTAACGACGTCTATCCGCAATGCAGAACTGTGGTAATAAATAACGATCCGAAAGCTCCTTTGGAAGAAAGTTTCGAAAACTTTCTCAGTTTAAAGGTATCCTTCATCAATAATAAGCAAAATGATGGATTTGCAAAAGCAGTAAATGACGGCGCAAAAAAAGCAAAAGAATTTGATCCGGACTATCTGGTATTTCTCAATGACGACATTCGGTTTAATACAGACTGGGTAGGTGAATGCATAAAAAAAATACAAAGGAATAAGTGGGTTGCGTCTGTGCCGATACTATTTGATCTTCATCACGCAGTAGAAAATTACGGGTTCCTGGTCCTGCCTTTCGGAAAAGTAGAACTTATCAAAAGTAAAAATAGTAAGAAGACTCCCGATGGTTTGACAGCCGCTGCTCTTGTTTTTAAATCGGGAAGTTTTTTCAAATTAGGAGGGTTTGATGAACGCTTTTTTGCGTATCTTGAGGACGTTGATCTTTTTCTCCGCGCAAAAAAACAAGGGATGAGGTTTGGAATAACAAAAAACGCACGGGTAACTCACGAAGGTCAAAAAACTTCTTCTCAACGCGCAGTTAAAAAAGCATATCTTGATTTTAGAAACTGGATGCTATTAATAGGAAAAAATTGGGGATTTAAGAAAATCCTACTTAATCTTCCTGCGATTTTTGTAGAACGCTTGAGAAATCTGTGGGGAATAATAAAAGCGTTCTAGTATGACTTTCTCCACTGTTCCAGTTGG